>JAZKYR010000088.1:0-8202 GCA_045612245.1 Agathobacter sp. | reverse complement strand
GGGTATTAAAGCAGGTATGATAATCAATGTCGTATACTGCGCAGCTGCCTGGGCGGTACTATTTGTATTAAAGAAACCATTGGTATACTTGCTGTTAGGAGAGGTAAGCTCTATCGAAGCAGTAAAATCAATTGAATATTTAACAGTTATCACAACACTCTTTGTATTCCATGGCAGTCTTATGGTATTTAGAAATACCGTGCAGGGTATGGGATATAGTGCGAGTGCCTTAGCTGCTTCTGTGATGGAAATTATCGGAAGAAGTGGAGCTGGTATTTTGGCAGTGGCATTTAACAGCTTTTTCATCATCTGTGTGTCGTCCCCAGCTGCATGGATACTTGCAATGTTGATGTGTATAGTGTTATATGCGTATTATATGAGAAAAGAATTAAAGAAAGGTATTATTTAAAATATGAAAAAAGGTCAGATTGCGCAGGGTCTTGTAGACCATGTTGTATTTCCAAATAAAAGTGTGGTACTTACAGAAGAAGGAGATCGTGTAATTGTAAAAAATACAATTCCAGGTCAGAAGGTTTCTTTTTTAGTAAATAAAGTAAGAAAAGGGAAGGCGGAAGCCAGACTTTTAGAAACGCTAGAAAAATCACCATTAGAGGTAGCTACATCTTGTCCTCATTTTGGAGAATGTGGTGGCTGTACATATCTTAGCCTTCCATATGAAAGACAGCTTGAAATTAAAGAAGCTCAGGTTCGAGGCATGATGGAAGAAGCTATCGGTGACAAATGTAAATATGAGTGGCTGGGAATCAAGGGAAGTCCATTGCAGGCAGAATACCGTAACAAGATGGAATTCTCCTTCGGGGATGCATATAAAGGTGGTCCACTTGCATTAGGACAGCACAAACGTGGAAGTTTTTATGATATTTTGACAGTTACAGAATGTCAGATTGTAGATGAGGATTTTCGTGCTATCTTAAAAGCAACAGCAGATTTCTTCGGAGAAAAGGAACTTCCTTTCTTCCACAAATTAACTCATGTGGGATATCTGAGACATCTTTTAGTAAGAAAAGCAGTAAAAACACAGGAGATTCTTGTGGATTTAATCACAACAACTCAGTTGGAAGATGACGGTGAAATACTGAATCAGTGGAAAGATGTACTTTGTGCTTTGCCTTTAAAGGGCGAGTTAAAAGGTGTGCTTCGTACAAAGAATGATAGTTTGGCAGACGTAGTTAAGAACGAAGGGACAGAGATTCTTTATGGGCAGGACTATTTCTATGAAGAATTGTTAGGTCTTAAGTTTAAAATTTCTCCATTTTCATTCTTCCAGACCAATTCTCTGGGAGCAGAAGTGCTATATGAAACCGCCAGAGATTTTATTCTCGGTGATAACAAGGATTTGTTGCGTGAAAAGACAGTTTATGACTTATACAGTGGTACAGGTACTATCGCACAGATGCTTGCACCAGTTGCAAAAGAAGTCGTAGGTGTAGAAATTATTGAAGAAGCGGTAGAAGCGGCAAAGGAAAAAGCAGCCTTAAATGGTTTGGGAAACTGCAAATTCTTAGCAGGTGATGTGCTTAAAGTTCTTGATACGATTGAGGAAAAACCAGATTATATTGTGCTAGATCCACCACGTGATGGAATCCATCCAAAAGCAATTGAAAAGATTATCAACTATGGCGTAGAAAACATGATTTATATTTCCTGCAAACCAACTTCTTTAGCGAGAGATTTGGAAATTTTCCTTGAAAGAGGTTATGAAGTAAAGCAGATCTGCTGTGTGGACATGTTCCCAAATACGGCACATGTTGAGACGATTGCTTTACTATCTCGTAAGAATGATTAGAGGAGATGTGATTATGAAACAGGATAAAGCGGCACCTAAAATTTCGGTTTTGATACCAGCGTATAATGTAGCTCAATACATTGAAATGGCAATAGATTCTGTTTTACGACAGACATTTTCTGATTTTGAGTTAATTGTAATTAATGACGGATCGACGGATGGTACAGGTGAAATTCTTGAAAGATATAAAACGCTTGATTCAAGAATCCAAGTTTATCATTCGGAAAATCGAGGGATTGCAAATGCGCGTAATCAGGCTGTTGCTTATGCAAAAGGTGAATATGTTACATTTATAGATTCCGATGATGCGGTTAAGGAAGATTATTTGGAATCTTTGTATGAGAACGCAGAGAAGTATAATGCAGATGTGGTAGTGGCTTCTTTTTACCGTTATGAAGAAGCAGAGGGAATGTATTATTTTACGACGTTGGAACAAGGGTATGAGGTAAAAGAGTTTACTGGACAGGAAGTGTATCAGAATTATTATAGTCCGGTGAATGCATATAATATTGCATTTGTTGTTGCATGGGGAAAATTGTTTAGAAGAGAGCTTATATCGAGACTTCATTTTCCGAATGGAAAACTTCATGAAGATTCTTTCGCCATTTACAAAGCGTATTTACTTGCAAATAAGATTATCTATGTGAACAAGCATTTGTATATGTATCGTCGGCGTGCAAATAGTATTATGTCATCGAAGTGGTCTCGAGAAAGATTGAGAAATTTTATTGAACAGCACGAAGAGAGACTGTCACTGTTAGCTGTTATGGGGATTGAGATTACAAATGCAAATAAAGCGGATTATATCGCTAGTTTGAGAAATTGTACAAGAATTGCATTGGTAAATGGTTATATCGATGAGTATGAATTTTTTAAACAAAAATTGACTCTGATTGAATCAGGTTTTGAGGGGTAATTGCAAAGAAAAATCAGATGAGGAGTTAAGAAGAAACAATGGAGAAATTGAAACCTAAGTTGTTTTCAGTTATGAAGACATATACGAAAGAACAGCTGATAAAGGATATTATTGCTGGTGTGATTGTAGCGATTATTGCATTGCCATTATCGATTGCACTCGCTCTTGCATCGGGTGTAACACCAGAAAAAGGGATTTATACTGCGATTATCGCGGGATTTTTGATTTCTTTTTTTGGAGGAAGCAGAGTTCAGATTTCCGGTCCAACCGCAGCCTTTGCGACCATCGTAGCAGGAATTGTCGCTAAGAATGGAATGGAAGGTCTGGTAGTAGCCACTATTATGGCTGGTATTATTCTGATAGTTATGGGACTTCTGAAAATGGGAAGTTTGATCAAGTTTATCCCATATACGATTACTACTGGTTTTACTGCGGGTATTGCAGTGACGATTGTGGTAGGACAGATAAAGTCATATTTAGGACTTACCACAGATCCAAGTGTAAATGCCATTGAAACGATAGAAAAGATAGAAGAGATTGTACATCATATTGGCACTATAAACTGGTCAGCAGTAGTAGTGGGACTGGTATCTTCTGTGATTTTGTGGCTTTGTCCAAAATTACCAGGCTTTTTAAAGAAGATTCCAGGTTCACTTGTGGCAGTTGTGGTAGGCATTATCATGGTCTCAGGATTTGATATGAACGTAAAGACGATTGGGGAATTATATACCATTACTTCGGAATTACCAAAATTTCAGATGCCAGTATTAAGTTTAAGCATGATAAAAACAGTACTTCCAGATGCATTTACAATTGCAATTTTAGCAGCGATTGAGTCTCTGCTTTCTTGTGTAGTGGCTGATAGTATGGTAAATAGTAAGCATCGTTCGAATATGGAGCTTGTGGCACAGGGAATTGGTAACGTTGGTTCTGCACTTTTCGGTGGTATTCCGGCGACAGGGGCAATTGCAAGAACAGCTGCAAACATAAATAATGGTGGTCGTACACCAATCGCAGGTATGGTACATGCAGTTGTACTTTTACTTATTTTGGTTTTACTTATGCCGTTTGCTGGTCTTATTCCTATGCCAGCTATCGCTGCAATTCTATTTATGGTTGCCTATAACATGTCTGAATGGAGACATTTTGTACGTTTATGCAAAACTGCACCAAAGAGTGATATCCTGGTATTAGTGCTTACCTTTGTGCTTACGGTAGTATTTGATCTTGTGGTAGCAATCAGTGTAGGTATGGTGCTTGCAGCAATGCTCTTTATGAAACGAATGAGTGAAGTAACAGAGGTTGCAGGTTGGAAATACATTGATGATGAAAATGACCCAGACCATATTGATTTAAAGGTTGTACCAAATAATGCTACGGTTTATGAAATCAGTGGACCTTTGTTCTTTGGAGCGGCAGACAAGATTTTAAATATCAAATTAAAAGAAAAATACCATGTGCTCATTCTTCGTATGCGTAGTGTGACTGCGTTAGATGCAACTGCATTACATTTCCTAGAGCAGTTCAACGAGAAGTGCCAGAAAAAGGGTATTACATTGGTGTTATCCCATGTAAATGAGCAGCCAATGCATGCGATGCAGAAAGCTGGCTTTGATAAGCTGATTGGAGAGGAAAATTTCTGTGCTCATATCGATGATGCCTTAAAGAGAGCAGAATCATTGTTATAAAAGAGGGAATTTTATGGAAAACCAAGAAAAAGTACACAAAAGACGTGTGAGATATTCGGGGACACATCCTAGAAGTTACAAAGAAAAATATAAAGAACATAATCCAGAGAAGTATGCGGATACTATTGCAAAGGTTATCCAAAAGGGGAGTACTCCGGCAGGTATGCATATCTCTATCATGGTGCAGGAAATCTTAGACTTTCTGCAGATAAAGCCTGGTATGACAGGACTTGATGCGACACTTGGGTATGGTGGACATACAAAAGCAATGCTTGAGAAGTTAGAAGGAAACGGACATATCTATGCATTGGATGTGGATCCAATTGAATCTGCCAAGACCAAAGAACGTTTAGAAAAACAGGGTTTTGGGGAGGAGATACTTACCGTACGCCTTCAGAACTTTGCTGATATTGATCAGGTAGTAAAGGATACAGGCAAGAAGTTCGATTTTATTTTAGCTGACCTTGGAGTTTCTTCTATGCAGATAGATAATCCGGATAGAGGATTTTCTTATAAAGTAGATGGACCACTTGATTTGCGCATGAATCCTGAAAAAGGAGAGAGTGCAGCTAAGCGTCTTGCGGAAGTAAATTATGAAGAACTTGTAGGGATGCTTGTTGAGAACTCAGATGAACCCTATGCAGAAGATATTGCTCGTGTGGTAATGAACTGGCGTAAAAAAGGGAAAGCGATTGATACAACTACTCATTTTAGAGAAGTGATTGAAGAAGCGGTTAATTCAGTTCCAGAAAAATATTTACAGGAGAAGACCAGAAAAGATGCTGTTAAGAAATCCTGCCAGCGTTCTTTCCAGGCTCTTCGAATTGATGTAAACAGTGAGTTTGAAGTGTTATATGCATTTTTGGATAAGTTACCAGAAGTATTGGCACCAAATGGAAGAGTTGCAATTCTTACCTTCCATTCCGGAGAAGACCGCTTAGTAAAACGTTCTTTTAAAGAACTGGAAAAGATGGGAATCTATAGTGAAGTAAATAAAGATGTTATTCGTCCTTCCGCAGAGGAATGTGTACGCAACGGACGTGCCAAATGTACGAAGATGCGTTGGGCAGTGCGTTCAAATGAATAAAATTTATGTATAAAAAACCATGGTAAAAAAGCCATGGTTTTTCTTGTATACATTGACTTTTTTACAATAGAAGAGTACAATTTTATCTATTGTGGGATGTATAATTATTCACAAATATACATCAAATCGGAATTTTTATTAAAGGAGTAACAAAAATGAAAAAGAAGTTAGCACTTATCATGGCAGGTGTGATGGCCATGATGTCACTTGTAGCTTGTGGTGGCGCAGGTGATTCAAACGTTGTAAGAATTGGTATTTGCCAGTTAGTTCAGCATGAATCTTTGGATCAGGCTACACAGGGATTTATCGACGGCTTAAAAGAAGCTGGTTATGTAGATGGAGAAAATGTTGTAATCGATTTACAGAATGCTTCTGGTGAACCTACAAATGCACAGCAGATTTGTGAATTGTTTGAAAGCAATGGTGTAGATTTGGTGCTTGCAAATGCAACACCAGCAGCTCAGTCAGCTGTAAACGTATTCCAGGATACAGATATTCCTGTATTATTTACTTCTGTTACAGATGCAGTAAGTAACGGTCTTGTAGATAGCAATGAAGCACCTGGTAAAAATGTAACAGGTACACTTGATATGCCAGTTATCGCTGACCAGATTCAGATTATCAAGGATATCCTTCCAGAAGCAAAAACATTGGCTATCCTTTATACATCTAGCGAAGCAAACTCAAAGATTCAGGCAGATGAAGCCGAAGCAGCAGCAAAAGCACTTGGTATGGACGTAATCATCCAGACTGCTACTTCATCAAATGATTATCAGCAGGTTATCGAATCTGTAGCAGACAAAGCAGATGCAGTTTATATCCCATCTGACAATGGTTTTGCAAGTGCTATGGCAACTGTAAACCAGACTGCAGTAGCAAACAAGCTTCCAGTATTCTGTGCAGTAGAAGCTATGATTAAAGAAGGCGGTATCGCTACATACGCTATCGATTACTATGAACTTGGAAAACAGACAGCAGCTCAGGCGGTTCGTATTTTAAAAGGCGAAAGTGCTTCTGAAATCGCAGTAGAAACACAGAAAGAATTCGCTCTTGTAATTAACGAAACATTTGCAAAAGAAGTTGGCGTAGAAATTCCACAGGAAATTTTAGACAAAGCAGCTATTAAGTACTAATAGGTAGGGGAATATAGGAATTATGGAAATAGTTAGTTGGTTGTGGAACATGCAGAGCGGTGCTACTCTGGGTATTATCTGGGGCATCATGGGACTCGGCTTGTATCTGACCTATCGTGTATTAAATTATGCTGATCTTACAGTAGACGGAAGTTTGACTCTTGGTGGAGCGATTTCTGCAGTTTATGTGGCAGCAGGTGTTCAGCCAATCGTAGCGATTTTGCTGGCTACTTTTGGTGGAATGATAGCAGGACTTGTAACAGGAGTTTTGCATACAAAACTTAGAATTCCAGATTTATTAGCTGGTATTCTTACACAGTTTGCTCTTTATACCGTAAACTTAAGAATTATGGGAAAAGCAAATTTTGGTCTGTTAAATCAGACTACGATTTTCTCTCAGTTAAAGGATTTAGGAATTCCTTCTAAATGGGTAGGACTTATCGTAGGTTTGGTATTTGTAGTAATTTTGATTATTTTGGTATACTGTTTCTTTGGTACAGAAATTGGATGTGCCCTTCGTGCGACTGGTAACAATCCAGATATGGTAAAGGCCATGGGTGGTAATACAGAAGTATATATCATGCTTGGTCTTATCGTAGGGAATGGATTGGTAGCAATGTCTGGTGGTATGTTGGCACAGTATCAGGGATATGCAGATATTAATATGGGTGTAGGTACTATCGTAATCGGTCTTGCGTCGATTATGATTGGGGAAGTGCTTTTTAGTAAACGTACATACTTCCATCGTTTAGCAGGTGTAATTATTGGTTCAGTGGTTTATCGTATTATCATCGCTATCGTACTTCGTATTAGTATGAATTCGAACTTTATTATCAAGATTACAGCAGATGATATGAAACTGATTACAGCTGTTATCGTAATCATTGCACTTATTGCACCAAATATGAAGACTCGCATTCTTTCAAAATTTGGAAAGGAGGCAAAATAATGTTAGAGATTAGTCATGTATATAAATCATTTAACATCGGCACTCCTGTACAAAAAGATGCACTTATCGATGTGAACTTAAAATTAAACGAAGGCGACTTCGTAACCGTTATCGGTGGTAACGGTGCTGGTAAATCTACTATGCTCAATGCCGTAGCAGGTGTATTTGAAGTAGAAAAAGGAAAGATTTCTATTGATGGTACAGATGTAACCAAATTCCCAGAATACAAGCGTGCAAAATACATTGGCCGTGTATTCCAGGATCCACTTCGTGGTACAGCGGGAGATATGTGGATTGAAGAAAATCTTGCTATGGCACTTCGTCGTGGCAAAACCAGAAGTTTTGTCTGGGGAATCAGCAACAAGGAAAGAGAGCAGTTCGTGGAAATGCTCAAACACCTTGATTTAGGCTTGGAGGATCGTTTGGATTCCAAAGTAGGTCTTTTATCTGGTGGACAGCGTCAGGCACTTACCCTTCTTATGGCGACTATCAAGAAGCCACAGCTTCTCCTTTTAGATGAGCATACAGCGGCACTTGACCCTAAGACCGCCAAGAAGGTATTAGACATTACCCAGCAGGTGGTAGAAGAACATAAGCTTACTACTATGATGGTTACACATAA
>JAZKYR010000087.1:0-2061 GCA_045612245.1 Agathobacter sp. | reverse complement strand
GTAAATGCAACACCTGTACCTGATTCATCTGACCAGTTACCGAATGCCATTTCCTGTACGTTTACAGCTGTACCCCATGAATATGGGATATCATTGTCACGACGATATACGTTTGCACGAGGGTTGTCCCATGAACGGAATACTGCCATAACAGCGCCCATTAACTGTTCCTTTGGATCATCTGGGAAATCTTTACCGATTTTAGCTTTGTATTCAGCTTTGAACTGGTTAGCTAATTCTTTAAGATCTTCTGCTGTAAGGTCTACGTCCTGAGTAACACCTTTCTTTTCTTTCATTTCATCGATGAGTTCTTCGAAGTATTTTTTACCAACTTCCATAACTACGTCAGAATACATCTGAATAAATCTTCTGTAGCAGTCACGAGCCCATCTTTCGTTGCCTGTTTTCTTAGCAACTACTTCTACTACTTCTTCATTAAGACCAAGGTTAAGGATTGTATCCATCATACCTGGCATAGAAGCTCTAGCACCTGAACGAACAGATACAAGTAATGGATTTTCTAAATCACCAAATTTCTTTCCTGTGATTTCTTCCATTTTAACGATTGCTTCGTTAATCTGTTCCTGGATTTCATCATTGATTGTACGGCCATCTTCATAGTACTGTGTACAAGCTTCTGTACAGATTGTGAAGCCCTGTGGTACTGGAAGGCCAAGTTTTGTCATTTCTGCAAGGTTAGCGCCTTTACCACCAAGAGTGTTTTTCATGCTAGCATCACCTTCGCTGAACAAATAAACCCATTTGTTTGCCATTTCGACATTCCTCCTAATTTCTATTGTTTTTTCCGATTTCCTGCCCCTTCCATTTGGGCAGTCGCACATTCATTATTGTACACATAAAAATACAAGAAAGCAAGAAGTTTTTCACAAAATTTCCATTAAAAAAGCTGTCACCAAAGTGACAGCCTTTATACATAATTAGAATCTAAATTTATCTTCGAAGTATGCATCTAAATCTGCAATTGCGATACGTTCCTGCGCCATTGTATCACGGTCACGAACTGTTACACAGCCATCTTCTAATGAATCGAAGTCGAAAGTTACACAGAATGGTGTACCAATTTCGTCCTGACGACGATATCTCTTACCAATTGTTCCTCTGTCATCGAATTCACAGTTGTATTTCTTAGAAAGCTGAGCGAATACTTCTTCTGCTTCTTTGTTTAACTTCTTAGAAAGTGGAAGCACACCAATCTTAACTGGTGCAAGTGCTGGATGGAAGTGGAATACTGTTCTTACATCGCCACCTTCTAATTCTTCTTCATCATATGCTGCACAAAGGAATGCAAGTACCACACGGTCAGCACCAAGTGATGGTTCGATAACGTATGGAATGTATTTTTCTCTCTTTTCATCATCAAAGTAGGTCATATCCTGACCGGATGTATTCTGATGCTGTGTTAAGTCGTAATCGGTTCTGTCGGCAATACCCCAAAGTTCGCCCCATCCGAATGGGAATAAGAACTCGAAGTCTGTTGTTGCTTTTGAGTAGAAGCAAAGTTCTTCTGGATCATGGTCACGAAGTCTTAATTCTTCATCTTTGATACCCAGAGAAAGTAACCACTGATGACAGAAGTTTCTCCAGTATGCAAACCATTCAAGGTCTGTACCTGGTTCACAGAAGAATTCTAATTCCATCTGTTCGAATTCACGAGTACGGAATGTAAAGTTACCTGGTGTGATTTCGTTACGGAATGATTTACCAATCTGTCCGATACCGAATGGAATTTTCTTACGTGATGTTCTCTGTACGTTTTTGAAGTTTACGAAGATACCCTGTGCTGTTTCTGGACGAAGGTATACTGTATTTTTTGCATCTTCTGTTACACCCTGGAATGTTTTGAACATAAGGTTGAACTGTCTGATGTCTGTGAAGTTGTGTTTTCCACAAGATGGACATGGAATATTGTGTTCTTCTACGAAGTTTTTCATTTCTTCCTGTGACCAAGCATCGATAGAACCTTCTAATTCGATACCTTTTTCAAAGTCGGAGGCCAAGCGGTCTTAGGAAGACAACATGTTTCCCCAACTCCTTGGCTCA
>JAZKYR010000086.1:0-43294 GCA_045612245.1 Agathobacter sp. | reverse complement strand
ATGTACTTTGCATTTGCATATATGTTTACAGGTGCAGGTATGTTCTTTACAACAGCGCTTTCAAAGAAACTTGGTGGTATGAAAAATGTACTTATCGCAGCAAATCTCTTAACCGTAGTGATGCGAGTAGCAGCTTTCTTTGTAGGTTTTGAAGGAAACCGTATTTGGATTTCCATGATTCTTTTCGGTATCGGAAGTATTCCAGGTAGTATGTTCGGTATCGCACGTACTGCGCTTTGGGGTGATTCTATCGACTATATGGAATGGAAGACAGGAAAGAGAGCAGAAGCTATTACCTTTGCGGCCCAGACCTTTTGTGATAAGATTTCGAATGCACTTAACACTGTAATCGCAGGGGCTTTACTTACCTTCCTTGCATATGATGCAGAAGCAATCGCAGCAGGAGCACCTCTTTCTGATGCATTCAATACCTGGATTTGGCCACTGTTTATGCTCGGGCCAGCAATCGGTGCGGCACTTTATATCATTCCTCTTTTATTTATCAACTATCCACAGTCGATGAAAGAACAGGTTACAAAAGAACTTAGAGAACGTAGAGGAGAAATAACGGAATAAGCAATTTGTGTATGAAAAACGACGAGTTGTGTAAAATACATGACTTGTCGTTTTTTGCATGGTAAAATAAAGCTAAGTTAAAAAGGGGGATTATGATATGAGTCTCAAACATGAAAATATAATAAAAAAAATGTCGCTTGAAGAAAAAGCGCTCATGATGTCGGGAAAAGATACTTGGCAGACACAGGATTTTCCACAGTATGGAATTCCTTCTATGATGCAGTCGGACGGTCCTCATGGTATGCGTACACAGGAACCGGGAAAAACAGATCATTTGGGAATCAATCAGAGTATGCCAGCGACATGCTTCCCTACAGCAGCGACTGTAGCGAATACATGGAACGAAGAATTGGTTGAAGAAATGGGTAAAACTTTAGCAGAAGAAGCCGTTTCCATGGGCGTACACGTTGTATTAGGGCCAGGGCTTAATATCAAAAGAAGTCCCCTTTGTGGTAGAAATTTTGAATATTATTCAGAAGATCCATACCATGCAGGAAAGATGGCGAAATCTTTAATCAAAGGAATTCAAAGTTTCGGGATTGCTGCTTGTCCTAAGCATTTTGCTGTAAACAGTCAGGAACTTCGTCGTATGGCGATGAATTCTGTAGTGGATGAAAGAACTTTACGCGAAATTTATTTGACGGGCTTTGAAATTGCAGTCAAAGAAGGTAAGGCAAAATCAATCATGTCTTCTTATAATGAAGTAAATGGAGTATATGCCAATGAAAATAAACATTTGTTGCAGGAAATTCTTGTGGATGAATGGGGATTTGATGGATATGTTGTTTCAGACTGGGGTGCAAGCAATGACCATGCGCTCGGTGTAAAACATGGTTCGCACCTTGAAATGCCAGGAACGACAAAGACTGGTCAGAAGGAAATCTTAAAAGGGATTGCAGAAGGGGTTCTTACAGAAGAAGAACTCGATCAGAGACTGGATGAGCTTTTGGATGTTATCCTTAGTACTCATGAAGGTGCTGAAAATGCTCGCAAAGCTTACAATATCGGGATAACTACCATGACAGAGCAGGGATTTGATGTGGAAGCACATCATGCATTTGCGAGAAAAGTAGCGGAGCAGGGAATCGTTCTTCTTAAGAATGATGAAAATATTCTGCCGTTAGCAAAGAAAACTAGGGTGGCAGTCATCGGTGATTTTGCAAAGGTTCCACGTTACCAGGGGGCAGGCTCATCTTTGGTAAATCCAACTAGAAAACCAGAATGTATTTTGGATGTAATAGACGATTCTGGTTTGCAGATGGTAAGCTTTGCGCAAGGATACGAGCGAAATAAACCTACAGATTTTAAATTGATTGAGGCAGCAGTAAAATTGGCTAAGGATGCAGATGTAGTGCTCATTTTTGCCGGTTTGGATGAAATCGGCGAAGCAGAAGGCTTAGACCGTACACATATGAAGATGCCAAAAGCACAGGAAGCAGTAATAGATGCTTTGGCAGAAATCCATCCAAATGTTGTGGTAGTATTATCAGCAGGTTCGCCAATCGAAATGCCTTGGGCAGATAAGGTGAAGGCGATTCTACACGGGTATCTCGGAGGACAGGCAGGTGCATCTGCAGTACTTAATGTATTGACAGGTAAAGTAAATCCATCCGGACGATTAAATGAAACCTATCCGGTAAAATATGAGGATACACCAGCATATGCATATTATCCAAGCAAAGAGCGTAGTAGTGAGTATCGTGAAGGTCCATATGTTGGATATCGTTATTACACAACAGTTGGTAAAGAAGTACGTTTCCCATTTGGTTATGGTCTTAGTTATACTACATTTGAATATAGCGATATCAATGCAAGTGAGCACGAGGTTCGTTTTAAAGTAAAAAATACAGGAAGAAGAGCTGGTGCAGAGGTACCGCAGCTTTATGTTTCCTTAGAATCTGATACCGTATATCGTCCAATGCGAGAACTCAAAGGTTTTGCTAGGGTAGAACTTGAAGCAGGCGAAGAAAAAGAAGTAGTGATTCCATTTGATGATAAGACCTTCCGTTTCTATGATGTAAGAACCAATACTTGGGAAGTAGAAAGTGGTACTTATCGCATCCAGATTGGCCGAAATGCAAATGAAATGGAACTTAAGACAGACGTAACCATAACAGGTACAGTCAAAGAAGGACCATATAGCGAGGCGTCATTACCTTCCTATTTTGCAGGAAATGTTGCAAAAGTCGACGACGATGAATTCAAAATTTTGTATGGAACAGAAGTTCCAGATGGAAAATGGGGTGGAGAAATCGGCATAAACGACGCATTTTGTCAGTTCTATTACGCGAAAAGCGGTCTTTGTCGCTTAATCTATAAAGTGATGAAATGTATGTTAGATAAGGCTATGGCTAAGGGCGAGCCAAACTTAGACATCTTGTTTGTATACAATATGCCAATTCGTGGTATTTCGCGTATGACAGGCGGAGCTGTAAATATGAAGATGGTATATGGAATTACCGAGATTGCGAATGGACATTTCTTTAAAGGAATGGGAAAAGTCATTAGCGGATTTGTTAAGGGGTAAAAAATATGATAAAAATCGCAATTGTAGAAGACGAGCATGCTTACGCAATGCAATTGCAAGAATATTTAAATACCTATGAGCAGGAAAATGGCGAGGTTTTTGAAATCTCGCTTTTTTCTGATGGTGATGAAATTGTACACAAATATAAACCAATCTATGACATTATTCTCATGGATGTGGAAATGAAGTTCATGGACGGAATGTCGGCTGCAGAGGAAATACGTAAAGTAGATACGGAAGTTGTAATTATATTTATTACAAATATGTCTCAGTATGCAATTCGTGGATATGCAGTAGATGCATTGGATTATGTATTAAAACCGGTATCTTATTTTGCGTTTTCACAGAGATTAAATCGAGCGATTAGCCGTATGAAAAAAAGAGAGACAAAAATGATTACACTTTCTGTAAAAGGTGGGACGGTTCGTCTGGATGTGGCAAGTGTTACCTATGTAGAAAGCCAGGGGCATACGTTGATTTTTCACACAGTTAACGGAGATTACGAAACTACGGGAACTATGAAAGAGATGGAAAAAGAATTGGAAAAACAGAATTTCTTTCGAGGAAACAAAGGATATTTAGTAAATCTGGCTCATGTAGATGGAATAAAAGATGGTTGTGCAGTGGTAAGAGGAGAGAATTTATTGCTTAGCCGTGCACGTAAAAAAGAGTTTCTAGAAACGCTTACCAAGTACTGGGGAGAGGTGATGAAGTAATGGGTAATGCAATACCAGATATACCAAGAGTTTATACTGCTATTGCAGAATGGACAGCTTGTCTGATATTCATCGCAGTACTAAAACCAAGGTTTGACCGTAAAAAAACAATGTTTATTTCGTATAGCATGTTAGGAATACATACAATTTTTATGTATTTGACGGGAAGTATTAGCTTGTATTTCTGGATACCGTGTATGATAGTTGCGTATTTTAGCATGACGTTGTTTATTTTTGCCTGTTGTAAAACTTCTTATTGGGAGAGCTGTTATTACGCTTTTTTGGGATTCGTAATTGCAGAGTGTTTAGCTTCTTTGGAATGGCAGATGTTTAATTATTTTTCAAAAGGATACGGTGCACCTTGGTATGTGCAGGGGATTTTTTTGTTTATAATTTATGGCGCAATTGTTCTAGGAATGTGGAATATTCTGAGAGGACACATACCGTCGGACGGATATTTGGATATCAGTCGAAAGGATTGGCTAACAGCCTTATTTATTGCGATTGTTGTTTTTGCTTTTAGTAATCTGAGTTTTATTACGAAAGATACACCATTTAGCGGAGAGTATGTTCAGGAGATTGCAAATATTCGAAGTCTGGTGGATATTGCAGGTGTTGCGATTTTGTATGCACACTTTGTTTTGTGTTGTAAAAATAAAACTCGTATGGAATTAGAAGCGGTACAAAATGTATTGGAAAATCAATATATACAGTATAAACAATCCAGAGAGAGTATCGAGTTAATTAACTATAAATATCATGATTTAAAGCATCAGATTGAGATGTTGCGTAAGGAACAAGATCCGGAAAAAAGAAACGCATTTTTGAATCAAATGGAGGATGAAATAAAACAATACGAACTTCAAAATAAGACTGGTAACAATGTATTAGATACGGTGCTCACTGGAAAAAGCATGTATTGTGATAAGCATGGCATTACATTGACAAGTGTTGTAGATGGAAGTTTGTTAGATTTTATGGAAACTATGGATATTTGTAGTATTTTTGGCAATGCTTTAGATAATGCAATAGAATCGGTACTTGCTATTCCAGAAAAAGAAAAACGTTTGATTCATGTAACAGTAGCAAAACAAAAATCATTTATTCTCATTCGTGTAGAAAATTATTTTGAAGGAAATTTGGAATATTCGAAAGGGGAATTAGAAAGTACCAAGAAAGAAAAAGCATTTCATGGCTATGGAATTAAAAGTATTCGCTATACAGTAAATAAATATGACGGAGCTGTTGATATCGACACAGAGAACCAATGGTTTAATCTCAAAATATTAATTCCAATGAAATAAAAGTGACCGTTTGTGTAAATAAAATACAGTTTATGTTATATTAAAAAAAATGAACAAATTTAAGATAAAATGAAATGAAAGACAAAAAGGGGAAGATTATGGAATTTTTAAAGAGTTGGTGGAGTGATTTTTCGGAAAAACATCCCAAAGCATCCAAATGGGTGAGAGAGGGTGGACTTTTCTTTATCTTTAGTAATTTAGTAACCGTAGTACAGTATGTTATCTATGCTTTCCTTCCTAACCTTCTCGGTTTAGAACTTGCAGGTACAGAATGGAGTTGGCCGGCTATTCCAGTAAGTTTATTTGGCATTGATTTTACATGGAATGCTTTGGGATATGATGTAGTCTATGATGCAGCAGGAAATGTAGTGATTGGTGGTGGTTTGGGATACCTTATCGCAATGCTAGTAGGTTCTCTCCTCGCACAGGTAATCAATTTCCCACTTCAGAGAAATATTACTTTCCGTAGTAAAGGAAACCCATTTTATCAGGCAATGTGGTACTTTATCGCGTGGGTAGTGATTACTTTTGTAGTAAACTCTATCAACTGTGTATGGGTAGCAGTAGCAGGACACTTTGTTCCAACCTGGTTATACAACATTGGATCAACTATGATTATGGGAACCATCTCCATGGTGGTATTTTTCTTTGTATTTAAAATTATTTTCCCAGAGGGAGAAGTAAATAAATAATAAAAAAGGAGAGAGAAGATGAAAGTAGTAAAAACTATCGCAAGAAGAGTGTTAGCAGTATTGTTAGCGTTTATTATGGTGCTCTTAACCGTAGTGGTAGTAGCAGCTGTTCCATTGGCAAACAATTATAGAAACATGGTATCTATGTTCATGGGACAGACAACCTTTACAGCCGAAGGGGGCAGCAATCCACAGTATTTTAAATCGGATTATGCAAGTGCTGAAGAGGTGGACAAAGCAGCCACAGAACTGAGTGTACAGATTGAAAGAGAAGGTATCGTCCTTATGAAAAATGACAAAAATACTCTTCCATTGGACAAGGGAGCAAAGATTAGCTTGCTTAGTCAGAACTCAGTAGACTTAGTTTATGGTGGTGCAGGTGCTGGTTCTATCGACACATCACAGGTTGATAATTTAAAAACAGCATTGGAAAAGAGTGATTTCAAGGTAAATCCTACACTTTGGAATTTCTATGAAACTGGTGCAGGTGCTGCATATCGTAAGGGTGTACCAAATATTATGGGACAGGGCGAATTTGCAGCAAATGAAGTTCCTATGGATGTTTATACAGATGATGTAATTGCTAGTATGGACGAATACAATGATGCTGCAATTATTGTAATTGGCCGTAGTGGTAGTGAGAGTGTGGACTTACCAGCAGATTACCTTACATTTACAGCAGAAGAAAAAGCTCTTATCGAATTTGCTTGTGAAAAATTTGATACAGTAGTGCTTATGCTCAATGTAACAAATGCAATGGATTTGTCTGTATTAGATGTATATAACATTGATGCATGTATCTGGGTAGGTGCAACAGGTCAGGAAGGTGCAGTAGCCATCGGCGAAGTATTAAATGGTACAGTTAGCCCATCTGGTAATACGGTAGATACTTGGAGTTACAAGCCAGCAGAAGCCCCAGCAGCTGTTAACCTTGGTGACTTTACTATTACAAATAGCGAAGTAGTTAGCGGAAATAAATATATTGTATATGAAGAAGGCATTTATGTAGGCTATCGTTATTATGAAACACGCTATGAAGATGTGGTTTTAGGTAATGAAAAAGTGGAAAACTTCAATTATGAAGAACAGGTACAGTTCCCATTTGGATATGGTCTTTCATATACCAAATTTTATTGGAGCGACTACCAGGTGGTAGAAAATGAAGATAACTTTACTATCACTGTAAAAGTAACAAATGCTGGTACATATCCAGGCAAGGAAACTGTTCAGATTTACTTACAGAAACCATATACCGATTACGACAAGGCAAATCAGCTTGAAAAAGCATCGGTGGAATTAGTTGGTTATGAAAAAACAGAGCTTCTTGAACCAAAAGATTCAGAAGTAGTAACTATAATTGTAGAAAAGAATCAGTTAAAGGCTTATGATGCATACGGCTACGGTACATATATCGTAGAGCCAGGTAGCTACTATCTTGCAGCAGGTGAAAATGCACATGATGCATTGAACAATATTCTTGCAGCGAAAGGAGTATCTACTGTACAGGGAGATGTAGCAAAAGCACATCTTTATGTTCAGACAGAGTTAGATACTACTACATATGCAGTAGCACATACAGGTAACGCCATCGAAAATCAGATGGAAGATGCAGATATCAAAACATATGATGCAGAATTCAAATATTTAAGCAGAAATGACTGGACAGGAACATGGCCAACTGTATATGCAGATGGTCAGTGGGAAGCTCCAGAAGAGATACTGAAAGCATTGGAAATTATCATTACAGATAATCCAGATGCAGTTATGCCAGAATTTAATGTAATTAGTGAAGAATATGGCGAATTGAAATTAGCTGATATGATTGGTTTAGACTATGACGATCCAAAATGGGAAGCATATTTAAATCAGTTAGATAAAGATGAACTTTACCAGTACATCAGCCATGCTGGTTATGGTACTACAGCGATTGAAAATGCAGGAGTACCTGGTGTTGTTCATAAAGACGGTCCTGCGGGTATTTCCAGCACCTTAGCAGGTGGAAATATCAACTGTATGGGTTATCCACCAGCAGTAGTTTTAGCATCTACCTGGAATGTGGATTTGGCAGAAGCCAGAGGCAAATTAGTAGGTGAAGATTCACTTTCAAGTAAAGTAACTGTTTGGTATGCTCCAGCGATGAATATTCACAGAACAGCAATGAGTGGACGTAACTTTGAATACTATTCAGAAGACGGATTCCTTTCAGGTGTTATGGGAGCAGCAGAAACAAGAAACTTCCAGGAAAAAGGTGGTATTGTTACAATCAAACACTTTGCAATCAATGATCAGGAAAGCAACCGTATCGGTGGTTCTATGTTCTGTAATGAACAGTCAGCTCGTGAAGTTTACTTATTACCATTCCAGATGTGCGTAGAAAATGGTAATGCAACAGGTATCATGAGTAGTATGAACCGTGTTGGTGGACGTTGGATTGGTGGACATGAAGGTATCATGACAAACATGCTTCGTGGTGAATGGGGCTACAAAGGATTTGTAATCACAGACCAGACTTCTTTTGCATCATTCAATTACTGTGATATCCGTGAAGGTCTTGCAGCAGGTAACGATATCTGGTTATGTACAGGACAGGATATGTGGCAGTTGTCAGAAGAAGAATTAACAGCCACAGTTATGACAAATGCTAGACAGGCTATCCACAGATACTTATATGCTGTAGCAAATTCTAATGCTATGAATGGTGTAGACAGAGATACTGTTGTGAAGAATGTATTAGCAGGATGGCAGATTGCGCTTTATATCATTGCAGTAATTGTTCTTGTAATTGATGTATTTGCATTTAAGGCAGTACGCAGACTTTGGACAGGTATGAATAAAGCACAGAGATTAGAAGCGAAAGTAGCTAAGAAAGCATTGAAAGAAGCGAAAAAAGCTGCAAAAGCAGGAAAATAAGAGTTAACATAGAAAATCCCCGAGAAATTCTCGGGGATTTTTTGATGTGTTATTTTTCAAATTTATCCGCAACGCGTTTTAACATTTCACGAATTGGAAGATTATAAGGACATCTTGGTTCACATGCGCCACAGTCAATACAAGCACTTGCTTTCACTGGGGTAGCATCATAACGTCCCTGAGCCCAATCCTGTAAGCCGTAGCGGTCATAGTAGCCTTCTAAGATAAAGAGGGCAGAGATGCCAATTCCGGCGGAACATGGCTGACAGTAGTTACAACGACGGCAGAAGTTGGTGCCGAGTGCCTGACGAATTTCGTCCATCTTAGCTAGTTCAGCTTCTGTAAATGGAGCGTCATTTTCTACAGCAGACAAGTTTTGGTCGATTTCTTTTACATCATACATACCAGGAATGACTACGGATACATCTGGATTTGCACAAATATAACGGAGTGCAAGTTCTGGATCATCGATTGCGCCACCTGCAAGTGGTTTCATTACGATAAAACCAATGTTTCTTTCTGTGCATTTGCGCATAAGCTCTTCGCCCTGATTTTCGATAATGTTATAAGGGAACATGATGGTTTCTACCCAGTCATATTCAATTGCTTTTTCGAAGATAGTTACGGTATGGCAGGTTACACCGATATGTCCGATTTTTCCTGCTTCTCTAGCTTCGAAAAGTGCTTCAAGAGCACCGCCAGGAGCTACTACCTCGTCCAACTGTTCAGCAGTAGGATTATGTACCTGATATAAATCGATATAGTCAGTCTTTAAATTATTTAAACTAATATCAATGTCTTTCGCCATTGCATCTTTGGAACGGGACATACTCTTGGTAGCCAAGATGAATTTGTCGCGTAAGCCTTCTAATGCATATCCCAAAAATTCCTCACTAACTGTATATCCGCGAGCGGTATCGATATAGTTAATGCCTTTTTCAGCCATAGCTTTTACGAGAGTACGAGTAGTTTCAGCATCGACTTTCTGAATTGGGATTCCACCGAAGCCGAGGCGAGAAATTTTAAGACCTGTTTTTCCGAGTGTTGTATAGTTCATAATATCACCTTTCTGGAATGTTTTCTTAAACAGATGATAGCATGGTAGAAAAATGAAAGTCAATGGTGTATAATGTAGTATCAAACAAAAAAGGAACAAAAAATATGAAGATTATAGATTTATTAAACCAAGAAAAATTATCATTATCTTTTGAAGTATTTCCACCAAAGACGGAAACCAGCTTTGAAAGTGTAAAAATAGCGACAGAAGAGATTGCAAAGCTTCGTCCGTCCTTCATGAGTGTGACTTATGGTGCAGGCGGGGGAACTAGCCAGTATACTTTGGATATTGCAAAGAATATCAGTGAAATGTATGATGTGCCAACCCTTGCACACTTGACTTGTGTATCTTCCAGCAAAGAAATGGTACAGCAGAAGATTGAAGAAATAAAAGCCGCTGGCATTGAGAATATCATGGCACTTCGAGGCGATATTCCAGCAGGAATGGAAGATGCAGACAGAAGCCATTGGGACTATCAGTATGCGATTAATTTAATTCAGGAATTAAAGGCGGCAGATGCTGGCTTTTGTATTGGTGGAGCCTGCTATCCAGAAGTACATCCAGAAAGTTTGAATCAAAAGGATGATATCAAGAGATTAAAAGAAAAAGTAGATGCAGGTTGTGATTTCCTCACTACCCAAATGTTCTTCGACAACAATTTGTTCTACAATTTCTTATATAAGATTCGTGAAGCAGGGATAACAGTGCCTGTAATTCCAGGGATTATGCCAATAACGAATGCAAACCAGATAGAGAGAGCACTCAAGCTTTCTGGTTCATTCATGCCACAGAGATTTAAGAGTATCGCGGATAAGTTTGGTTCAGATCCAGCTGCTATGAAACAGGCAGGAATTGCATATGCAACAGATCAGATTATCGATTTATATGCAAATGGAATTTGCAACGTACATGTGTATTCTATGAACAAACCAGAAGTTGCAGAAAAGATTCAGAGTAACCTGTCAGATATTCTGGGTAAGTAAAGGTTAAGGAAAATAATGGTAACAACTAGATCTTATACAGAACCACCAATTTGTAAAAAAGAAATCCTTCGATATGCTGGCTGTAAGGAGTCGGCTCCAGAGATAGAAGCACTCTTAGAGGAATGTTTGCAGGAAGTATTGCCAAGACTCTCTTATAAGCTTTGTTATAGTGAGCTTCCATTAGAAATCTCGGACGATATTTGCGATTTTGGTTGCATGAAAGTAAAATCAAAGCACTTAGTGAAAAACTTGCAGGGATGTGAAACGGTAGTCTTGTTTGCTGCAACAATTGGAGTAGAAATCGACAGACTGATTGCAAAGTATGGACGGATTTCTCCTTCTAAAGCAGTGATGGTGCAAGCAATTGGGGCAGAGAGAATAGAGGCACTGTGTGACGTATTTTGTGAAGAGGTTGAAGGGAGTTTTCAAAAGAAACTTCACCCACGTTTCAGTCCGGGATATGGCGATTTGCCTTTGGAGACCCAGAAGGATATTTTTGGCTTGTTAGATTGTAGCAAACTGATTGGAGTATCCTTAAATGATAGTCTTCTTATGTCGCCGTCAAAATCCGTGACGGCATTTGTGGGCATTCAGAGGGAAAATGAGAAAGAGGAATAAGCATGAACTTTAGAGAATACCTAAAAAATAACATCGTATATTTAGATGGCGGTATGGGCACGCTTCTCCAGGCGAGCGGATTAAAACCAGGAGAACATCCAGAACATTGGAATATTAGCCACCCAGAAGTTATCACAAAAATTCATAAAGCTTACTATGAGGCTGGTAGTAATGTCGTTTCTACCAATACTTTTGGTGCCAATTCTTTGAAGTTTGGTGCAGAGGAATTAGAAGAAATCATAAAAGCAGCCTTTGAAAATGCAAACACAGCTCGTGGTGGCGACGAAGAAAAATTTATAGCTTTGGATATTGGACCAACCGGTAAACTCTTAAAGCCACTTGGCGATTTGGACTTCGAGGATGCAGTAGCAGTATTCGCAGAAACAGTAAAATTAGGTGTGAAATACGGTGCAGACTTGATTTTCATTGAAACTATGAATGACAGTTATGAGACTAAGGCGGCACTTTTGGCAGCGAAGGAAAACAGTGACCTTCCAGTGCTGGTATCCAATGCCTACGGTGAAGATGGAAAACTCATGACAGGAGCAAATGCCGCAGCTATGGTAGCTATGGTAGAGGGTATGGGTGCAGATGCGATTGGAGCAAACTGTTCCCTTGGACCAAAGCAGCTTCGCGGAGTAGTAGAAGAACTTCTTGCAAATGCTTCGATTCCAGTAATTTTAAAACCAAATGCAGGACTTCCAAAGTCTGTAAATGGTCAGACGGTATTTGATGTAACCCCAGACGAATTTGCGAAGGAGATTTCCGAATTAATTGACAAAGGTGTACGTATCGCAGGTGGATGCTGCGGAACGACACCAGAATATATTGAAGCATTGTATCAGCATACAAAAGACAAGAAACCATGTGAGCTTGTAGAAAAAGATATCACAGTCGTTTCTTCTTATACACATGCTGTGAAATTTGATAAAGAGCCAATCCTTATCGGAGAACGAATCAATCCAACAGGAAAGAAACGTTTTAAACAGGCGCTTATCGAACATGATATAGACTATATTTTGGGAGAAGGCATCCGTCAGGAAGAAAAAGGCGTGCACATTCTTGATGTAAATGTAGGTTTGCCTGATATAGATGAAGTGGAGATGCTTCAGACGGCAGTTTATGAATTGCAGGGAGTGACAGATTTGCCACTTCAAATAGACACGTCAAACACGGAGGCCATGGAAAAAGCACTCCGCCTCTATAACGGAAAAGCCATGATTAATTCTGTAAATGGCAAGAAAGAGAGCATGGAAGCCATTTTCCCATTGGTGAAGAAGTATGGTGGACTTGTAGTAGCCCTTACATTGGATGAAAATGGAATCCCAGATACTGCAGAAGGCAGAATCGCGATTGCAGAGAAAATACTTGCTGCTGCGGAAAAATATGGAGTTGCGAAAAAAGATATTATTTTTGACACACTAGCCATGACAATTAGTTCCGATATTCATTCTGCGAAGGTAACCTTGGATTCTCTTCATTATATAAAAGAAACCTTAGGTTGCCACACGTCATTAGGTGTATCCAACGTTTCCTTTGGGCTTCCAAACAGAGATGCTATCAATGGAACATTCTTTACTATGGCATTGGAAAACGGACTTTCAGCTGCGATTATGAATCCATTTTCTGTAGAAATGATGAAAGCTTATTATACCTTTAAGGCTTTAAAAGGAATGGATGAAAATTGTGCTGGCTATATAGAAAAAGCTTCGGATTTTCAGGTGAGCACTACCAGTGAAGTATCAAAGGCGACCGGTAACGTGTCAGCTTCCGATGCTTCGTCTTCTGAACTTCAGAAAGCAATCATCTCTGGGAGAAAAGAAAAAGCCGGAGAACTGACTTATGCGATGCTCTCAGACAAAGCTCCATTGGATATTGTTCAGAGCGAGATTATTCCAGCCTTAGATATTGTAGGACAGGGATATGAAGAAAAGAGAGTATATTTGCCACAGCTTCTTATGAGTGCAGAAGCCGCAAAAAGTGCTTTTGAAAAAATCAAGGATCATATGGCTTTAAGTCAGAAAGAGACCACAAAGAATCAAGTGGTTATCGCTACCGTACACGGTGACATCCATGATATAGGAAAAAACATCGTAAAATTGATTATGGAAAACTATGGATTTGATGTTATCGATTTGGGAAAAGATGTAGCCCCTGAAACGATTGTAGCAAAAACAATAGAATTACATGCAAAATTGGTAGGCTTAAGCGCTCTTATGACCACTACAGTACCTGCGATGGAAGAAACCATTTGTCAGTTGCGAGAAAAAGCTCCTTGGTGCAAGGTAATAGTTGGTGGTGCGGTACTTACGCAGGAGTATGCAGATAAAATAGGTGCAGATAAGTACGCTAAGGATGCAATGGAAGCGGTTCGTTACGCAGAAAGCCTTTTTGCGAACGAAAAATAGAGGAGTCTATATGATTTACACAAGACCAGATTATTTTGATTCGTTTAAATGTGTCGCAGACAAATGTCCAGACACCTGTTGTGCAGGCTGGCAGATTGTCATAGATGACGAATCCATGGAGAAGTACAAAAAGATAAAGGGTGATTATGTCTGGAAGGTTATGGCTGGCGTAGACTGGGAAAGTGGATGCTTTCGCCAGGATAATGCCAAGAGATGTGCTTTTTTAAACGACAAAAACCTGTGCGATTTGTACACAAATGCAGGTCAGGAAAGTTTGTGTAAGACTTGCAGAGAGTATCCAAGACATACAGAAGAGTTTGATGGAGTCAGAGAGATTACGCTATCTGCTTCCTGTCCGATTGTAGCACGTATGCTGATGGAGCGTATGGATAAGGTGGAATTCATATCCGAGGAACAGCCGGATGTAGAAGAAACCTTGGAGTTTGGAGATTTTGATCCATTTTTATATTCTGTCATTGAAGATGGAAGAAATGCAATGCTTGGAATTTTGCAGAATAGAAAGATTTCCATGAAAGAACGTGCAGTGCTCGTGCTTGGGATGGCTCATGATATGCAAAGACGTATCAATCACAGAGAGCTTTTTTCCTGCGATCAGGTAATTGCCAAGTACAAAAGCAAGAAAGCGAGAGATTATATCAAAGAATATGTAAGGGGCAAAGAAATGGTAGAGGAAGAAAACCTAACCAAAGAAATGTTTTCTCTTATCTATGAACTGGAACTTCTTCGCGACGATTGGGATGAGCTGTTGCATGTAAGTCAGAATACGTTATTCTTTACAATGCAGGAATCTTTTGGACAGTTGAAATCAGAATTTGACCTTTGGAAGAAAGAAAATCCGGATATGGAAGTACATTTAGAGCAGATTATGGTGTATTTCCTTTACACATATTTCCCGGGCAGCGTATACGATGGTCAAATCTTTGCGAAAGTACAGATGGCAGTCTATTGCACTTGGATGATAGAACTGCTTTGGATGGCTCGCTGGCTTATGAATGGAAGAAGTATAACTTTGGATGAAATAATAGAAATTTTCTATCGTTTCTGCCGAGAGATTGAGCATTCGGATGAAAATTTGGAGGCTCTAGATGAAATGATGATGAAAAAGTGGCTGATTTAGCCACTTTTTTTATTTGTGATGAAGAATAATTGTATACAATATACCTAGCATTTCGTGTTGACTGTAAAAATCAGTTGTGATAGAATTTATTGGATAATGCGGTAAATTCTACCCATTTATAAAGGAAGTACAAACTTAAGAAGCAAAAGTTAGGAGGACAAAATGGAAAAGTTGAAAAACTTAGGCATTACAATTGCAGAAAAATTCAATGTAATTGTAGAACGTGCTAAGACAGACAAAAAATTCCTTGCAGCTCTTATCGCTGGTGCTGTAGCTATTATTGCAATTATCGTAGCATTAGTAGTAGCCCTTGGCGGTGGCAGCTCATCATCCGGATCATCAAACAAACCATCCGGACCAAAAACTACATACACAGTAAGTGTTAAGACAAAGGGAGGTATGGTTCTCTCTGATATCGACGTACGTGTGTATAACGATGAAAAATTAACAGATTTAGCAGATGCTACAGAATTAGAAGAAGATGGTACTGCTAAACTCGAACTCCCAGAAAGTGATAACTACTACATCGAAATCGATGGAGCACCAAAGGGATATGAGGTAGAAGATTACTACCAGTTCGATGGTAAGAAAGCGAAAATCGTTCTTACATCATCACTTATTACAGATGAAGACATCTCTACAGCTCAGCTTGGTTTAGGCGATGTAATGTATGACTTCACTGTAACTACACCAGATGGAGAAAAACTTGTTCTTTCAGAAATCTTAAAAGAAAAGAAAATGGTTATGCTCAACTTCTGGTACACAAACTGTTCATGGTGTGTAAAAGAGTTCCCAGTTATGGCAGAAGCTTATAACGATTACAAGGACGACATCGAAATCCTTGCTCTTGATCCAATGAACGAAGGTGCAGATGCTGTAAAAGCATTCCAGACACAGAACAATCTTCCATTCCCTATGGCAGAATGTCCTACATCATGGTCAAATGTTTTTGGTATTCAGGGTTACCCTACATCCGTTATCATTGACCAGTATGGTGTTATCTGTTGTGTAGAATCTGGTGCTATTACAAGCCTTAGACCATTTATTTCTGCATTCGAACACTTTACAGCAAAGAACTACGAACAGAAACTTTGTGTAAATGGTATTGCTGATTTAGTAACTCAGATTAAACCAACCTTTGAAATGCCAAAATCAGAAGAAATCGAAGCTGCAATCAACGGAACAGAAGGTATCACATACCGTCCAGAAGAAGGTGATTCAGCAGAATTCTCATGGCCATTCATCTTAGGTGAAAAGAATGGTGATAAATGTATCTATGCTTCAAACAAAGGTATCGAAGATTCATATGCAATTATCTACGCTGATATCGAACTTAAAAAAGGTCAGGCGATTGCATTTGATTACATCGTATCTTGTGAAAGCGCAAACGATGCACTTGTAGTAATTGTAAATGACGAAGATATTTACCAGATTTCAGGTGTGGATGCAAATCCTACATGGAAAACATGTTATCCATGGGTAGCTGTAGAAGATGGTACATATGAACTTGCTCTTTGCTTCTTAAAAGATGCAGATACAAACGAAGGTGATGATACTGCATACGTAAAAAATGTACGTGTAGTAGAATCAAGCCAGATTGATAAAAATGCAACAGTACATATCCCAAGATATGCTGCAACAGAAAACGAAGATGGCGATTATACATACGCTAATATCGTTTACAACTCAGCAGATGGCTACTACCATGTAGGATCTGCAAATGGTCCACTTCTTTTAGCTGACTTATTAAACTATACACAGTTCAATGAAGAAGGAACTGTATACGAACTCGTATATGACGATGGAAAATTTGAAGTAGATGGTGTAGACCGTTTCGAAGAATTAGAACAGTATGCAAACTACGCTTCAAACTCTCGTTTATCAGGCACATGTCCTGTAACAAAAGATTTAGCTGAACTTTTACAGGCATTTGCTGACAAATATGGTTTCGAAGATGACGAAAACGAATGGTTAAAGATTTGTAAATACTACGATGCTTATGGCTCAGGAAAACACTTAGAAGACCCAATCAAAGGTCTTGCAGCATTCTGTGCATACAAAGCTCATCTTGGTAGTGGCAACAGCTTCTATTATGATAGAGCAATCTTACCAAGAGGTATGATGGCAGAATTCATTCCAAGCACATCAGGTGTTTACCGTATTACATCTTCAAATGATTCAGAACAGGGTGTAGACGGCTGGATTTTCAGTGCTGACCGTAAAGAACTTCTTGTATATGAACCAGACGAAAGATTACATACAATTGAAGGCGAAGTTTCTATGATTTACTACATGGAAGCTGGTACACCATACTATATCGATATTGCATTCTGGGATGTATACGAAGTAGGTACAATTAACTACACAATCGAATATATTGGACCAACATACAATGCATTCCGTTTAGCTTCACCTGGTTACTTCACATATGACAGTAACGCAACAGGCGACGCTATGTACTATGTAATAGCTGGTGGTATCGACGTAGTTCTTGGTGAAGATGGCATCTACTACGAAGATTTAGGAAATGGCAAGAAGGGTAGCAAACTTTACTGTGACTTCACAGGAATCACAGGTATCTTCAGTAACCCTATCATGACCAACCAGGGTGTAAAAGGTATGATCGACATGGGAGGTTTCGACTTCAGCAAGACAGAAAACGACATGTACGTACTTTCAATCATCGAAGCACAGGGTAGCGTAGACGCAGCAGATAAGTACTTAAAAGAACTTTGGGGCGAAGAATACGACGCTTATGCAGATGAATATCAGTTAAAAGATGTTTACGCTGGTAAATATCATGGAACTGGTAAAGACTACACAGCACAGATCAAAGCATACTGCAGCAAGATTGAAACAGGTAGCGCAGAACGCAATGGTTGTGTAGTAGTAACAAAAGAATTAGCAGAAATCCTTCAGATGGTAATGGAAAAATATACATTTGAAAATGTAGACCATGCTTGGACAAAACTCTGCTACTACTATGATTATCTTGGACCAGCAAACTAATAGGTTTGTGGAGTAAAGGAGTAATATCATGAAGATTATGAAAAAGCTTATCATTGCAGCTGCACTTATGTGCAGCGCGATGTTCCTCGTTGCTTGTGGTGGTGGCGAAACAGAGTACAAAGTAACTGTAAAAGACGCGCTCGGCAACACATATGGAAAAGACACTATCGTAGAATTCTACGATGGTAACAACAAAGCAGGTGTACAGATTTGTGATGAAAACGGCGTTGCTAAGAAAACTTTATCAAAAGGCACATACACAATCAAAGTAACCTCAACAGACAAAGAAGTTTCTTACTATCATGAAGAAACAAAAGTTACAGGCAGCAAAACAAACGTAGAAGTACTCATCTCAAATGCATTAGGTGAAAATGTAGAATCTCTCTATGTGGCAGGTGACGATTACGATGCATATTATGTTAATGCTGGATGTACAAATGTAACAGTGAAAAAGGGCGATAGAAGCTATTTCATTTTCGTTCCAACAGAAGCAGGTACATATGAATTTTCTGTTTCAGCAGATGCAAAAACAGAAATCGGTTATTATGGTGCACCACATTATGTATGGGAAACACATGCTGCTGAAGAAGAAGTAGTAGACGGCAAATTCTCTATGTCAATTGCAGAGGGGATGATTGGTAAAGATGGTGCTGGCACTACACAGTTAGTAATTGGTATTGACGCTGATGCAGATGCGAACGCAGTTCTTTGTATCAACCGTATTGGTGATGCTAAAAAGACAATTGAAGATTTAGAATGGACTGTGTATGAAAAGACAGTTGAACTTTCAAAATACACAATGCCAGCTGGTAAAAAATTAGTGGATTTTGACATTTGTGCAAAAGAAGATTACAAATTGGTACTTAATAAAACAGATGGTTTCTACCATTTAAATAATGAAAATGGACCACTTGTAGTAGTTTACTTAGCAGAAGATCCTAAAGTTCCATATTTACCATGTTTCAAAAATATCTTAGATCGTTCTGGAGTGTCTAAATTCATTTTAGATGAGAACAATGAGGTAGTTGAAAAAATTTCTTATGATAGTTGCCTTTTAGAATATATTGATTGCGCGGATGATAACACTGGTGTATATCCTCTTACAGAAGATTTGAAAACAATCATTCTCGAAAGAGGAAACTACGTAGGCTGGTGGGATTCAGAAAGCCCAAGCTTTGTATTTAAAGATGTAAACGAAAATCCAATTCCAGGATTAAATGTAGATAATGCATGGTTATTCATGTGTGCTTATCTTCAGTAGGATTAGATAGAAAGGCATTTCTATGAAAAAAATATTATTATTAGCAGCGATGGTTCTCGTAATGGGAACCTTCGTAGCTTGTGGAAATAACGAACCAGAGATACAACTTCTTTCTGAAGAGGAATTAGAAGGTGTAACCTTTGAAAGAGGAGATGTATTTGCAGATATGACTGTGACTACACCAGATGGTTCAACATACAAGATTTCAGAAATCTTAAAAGAAAAGAAAGCAGTCGTGCTTAATTTCTGGTTTATCAATTGTGGTCCATGCGAGATGGAATTTCCATATATGCAGGAAGCATATGAAAACTACCAGGAAGATATAGAGATTCTTGCAGTAAATCCATGCGACGGTACAGATGAAACTGTAGCAGAATACCAGAAAAATCATGAACTTACCTTCCCAATGGCAGTCATAGGAGAAGAGTGGGCACAGTATATGGAGATTATGGCATATCCTACAACTGTCGTGATTGACAGATATGGTGTCATAAGTTATGTACATGAAGGTATGATTACAGAAGTAGAAGAATTCAACAAACTTTTCGAATTCTTTACCGCAGAGGATTATGAACAGACAGTTATTCGCAATATCAGTGATATCGAATAACCATTTATATAGGAAGAGAAAGGAGACTTATTATGAAAAAGAGACTTGTAACAGCAGTTCTTATGCTTGCTTTAGCACTTAGCCTTGTAGCATGTGGCGGCAATGGTTCAAACCAGAATACAGAAAAGCCAAACACAGAAACTTCACAGGATAATGCACAGGCAAATGTAGATAAAGAAACAGAATCAGAAGAATCAGAAGCAACTGGCGTTGTATATACAATCAAAGTTGTAGATGAAGAAAATAACCCAGTAGCAGGTGTTATGGTACAGCTATGTAAAGACAGCTGTATGGCAAAACCAACAGGTTCTGAAGGTGTAGCTGAATTTACAGTTGAGGAATTATCAGCTGAATATAAAGCAAACATCGCAGTTGTTCCACCAGCATATACATATGATGGCGGAGACGTATATTTTGAAGACGGTGCAACAGAAGTAACACTCGTACTTAAAGCTGCACAGTAATAAAGAAGGAAGTGTTATAAATGGAAAATATTATCGAAAAGCTCAAAGCAGTAGATAAGAAAGTATGGATCGGTGTAGGTATCGGTACTGCAGTTCTTATCATCCTTGTAGTAGCACTCATAGTTGGTGGTTTAAACAAACCAAGTGTTGATGGTACAGAAGGAACAGAGGTTGGAACAGAGGTATATGTTCCAGAAGGTGATGGATCAAAAGAAAATCCTTTTGTAATGATTGGAACCACATTTGAAGCTGAAGTACCTGCAGAGGGACTTGTATATTATCAGATGTATAAAGTAAATGGAATGGTACTTAAAATTGCTGATGAAAATGCATACGTAGTATATGGTGATGAGGAGTATAAAGCTGAGGAAGGCGTAGTTAGTGTGCCTCTTACAACTCCAGATACATATACTCCAGCGACATTCGCGATTGGAAATTTATCTAAGGAAGCAAAAACTTTTAGTGTAGAACTTGTTTTCCCACAGGGAACTCAAGGAAATCCATTTTCTTTAGAGTTGGGAGAATTTGATGTAAAAGTAGATGCTGGAAATGACCAGGGCGTGTATTACACATACAAAGCGACAGAAACAGGTGTGTTTACTGTTACATTACTTAGTGCAACAGAAGGTATTAAATATGATTATACTCTTTATAATTTAAACACTTATGCAATGCGTGCAATGAGTGCAGAAGGAAAAGAGGATGAAAATGGCAACAAGACAGTGTCTGTTGATGTAAACGCTGGTGATGAAGTTCAGGTTTCTATTGGCACTCTTCCAAATGAAGAAAATGAATATCCAGCAGGTGAATTTAAATTAGAAGCAACATTTGTTGCGGGTGAAATTGGTGCAGAAAATACGGAATCATCTGAAACGACAGATGAAACTACATCGAACAATAATGGTTATGTTCCAGGTAAAATCGTTACATATACTGTAACTGTAAAGGATGCAAGCGGAAAAGCGATTGCTGGTGCATTAGTAACAGTTGGAGATGCTTTTGCGACGACTGATGGTAGTGGAAAAGCGACATTTTCATTAGAACAAAATAACTATACTGCATCTGCAAGCTATAGTGGTTACCAGACTACAAGCGTAGCATTTGGGAATTCCAATAGTGTTACTATTAAGATGAATAAGCAGTCTGCTTCTGCAAATCCAAATGCAGTAGCATATACAGTAGAAGTAGTGGATTACAACGGAAATCCAATTAAAGATACTGCAGTAAGCTATTTAAGTGGTGGCAAAGTAGTAGAAACAGCTATGGTTGGTTCTAACGGTAAAGCAGTTGCATACTTGAATAAGGGTGACTATGCTGTAGAAATTAAATTCCCTAATGGAAAAAGTTATGGATTTGATAAATCGACTGCAAACCTGTCTGCAGGAAAATCTTCTACAAAAGTAGTGGCAGCACCTAAGGCAAATGCAAGTGATAGATCAAATGTATATCAAGGTACATATAGTATGCAGAATGTATACACAGGTGGTACATATCTTGAGATGCAGTCTAATGGACACAATTATTTCGTGTTTACACCAAAAAAAGGTGGTAAATACAAAGTTTACACTACAGATCCTAACGCTAAAGTAGCAAATGCAGGTACTACTGGTTACTTCACAGAAGGACCTGCTTATGCAGGTAATTCATGTGAATTTGATATCTATCCAGATCAGGTTAAAGCAAAGATGCAGGTTGTTCTTAGTGTAACAGGCACATCTGAATGTATTGTAGTAATCGAACGTATTGGTAATGCTGGTGCATTGACTACATATAGAGACTATGTGGCGAAAAAAGCACCTACTGCATTCGCTCTTTCTGGTATAGATGGAAAGACCCAGAAGTTTGTGGACGTAAAAGCTGCAGGATTTACAGTAGTATTAGGTTCGGATGGTTATTATCATAAAGATTCTGCAACAGGTCCTCTTATGTATGTTGTATTGAATAGTAATGCTCAATATGTTTCGATGAAAGATTTAACAGACAATGGACCTCTTAGAAATCCTAGTAAAGGAGAAGATTATACTGTGTGTATGATGCAGTATATAAGTTGCATGGATGCTACATATGGTGTATATCCGTTAACAGAAGATTTAGCATACATGTTCCAGCAAGGCGGAAAAGCAAAAGGCTGGTGGGATAGAAGTGTTGAAGGTGGATATTATTTGTTTGATAGTGACGTAAATCAAAATATTGCATGGATGTTTGAGTGTTGTTGGTGGGAATAAAATAGAACAGATGCATATATGGAAGTTGGCACAAAAAGTGCCAACTTCTTTTAAATTGTATAAAAAAGATGCAAAAAATATTGCGTTTTATACAAAAAAGGTGTATATTGATACATATGTTTTTAAAAAAATACAAAAACATGTTTTGTGCAAGTCATTAACTTAGCGGCGCAGCTAAGATGATGTAATAAATATTATAAATAAAGGAGAGAAAATTTATGAAAAAGAGAATTTTCGCGTTGTTAATGGCATTATGCATGGTGTTTGGCATGACTAGTGTGGCATTAGCAGAAGATGCTACACCGGATGGCTCATTGTCAAATCCATATGCGTTGACATTAAATGGATCAAGTGACATTGATTTTGAACAGTGGGGAGATGAATACTATGCATTAACTACTGCTCAAACAGAAACAGGATATGGTGAACTAACAATAACCATGGAGGGAGAAACTGCTGGTGTAACTTATGTAATGGAAGTTTACGATGAAGAACGAACCATATTTAAAAGTTATAATTTAGATTCAACTGATGATGCGACAGTTTCAGTTGTTGTACCAGCTAATACAAAGATTATTGTTAATATTTATCAGGTATCTGGAGCGATTAATTTTACAACAACAACAAGTTTTGTTGAAGTGGCAGACCCAGGTCCTGTAGGAGCAACAGGGAATCCTGAGGAAATTAGTTCAATGCAGGGCTTTGGTGGTTTTTCTTATCAGGACTATCCTATGATTGAAGTTGGTGTAGATGGTGGATATAATTACAAATATGTTTCTGAATCGACAGGTACATTTTCGGTTTTAGTGAATGAATATACACTCGAGGCATCAAATTTAACAGTTGCGGATATTAAACTTACTGTAAAAAATGAAACAAAATCAACAAGTGCTATTGCTTCAAAAGTAGGTGATAAGGCAGAAGTAGATGTCGTAACAGGAGATGTAGTTTTAATTCAGATTGAGGTTAATGCAGCTGGTGAATTGGATGAACTTGAAACGTATTGGAATGCACAGATTTTACCTGCAAAAGGGTCTTCAGGTAACCCATATACTGTAGAGGATGTGTTAGAGCCATTTGTTGTAACAGTTCCAGCAGGTGGAGAAGTATATTATCAGTTGGATCAGACTAATGTTGGAAATACATTAACAGTTTCTGGTGAAAATTATCAGGTTATTGTTGGTCAGATGTATGGATTAAGCGACCCTATGGATCCTGAAAATGGTGAGTTTGAACAGGTGTTAATGACTTATTATGCAGGAATGCAGCCAATCGTTTTATTTGGTATCAAAAATAATGGTGATGTGGCAGCTGACTACAATGTAGCAATTGTAACACCACCTGGGACTGAAGGAAATCCTATAGAAATTAAATTTGAAGAAGGAAAAACTACAGGTAGTGCAACACATGTTTTTGAATATGTAGATGCAACTAATAACCCTTCACCTTCAGATTATACTTATTATTATAAATGGATTGCAACAAATGATGGATTTGTAAGATTAACAGTATCTGCAACAGTTGAAGAGGGTGTAGAAAGAGAATATATTACTATGGTTGAACAGGAAGATGGTACATGGGCACAGAAAGAGTTTTCTGTTGAAGGTGATGTTTGGGCTTATAGTGTATATAATAAATCAATTGAAGGCAGTGAAGTTGTTTCTGATTTTAGTAAGAAAACAGATGATAACGACTCTGTAGAAAATGGACAGCTTCTTTTTGTTAATAAAGGTGATGTTGTTGTTGTTAAATTACAGGCATATGATGTAACAACAGGTCTTTGGGCTGATTCAACTGTAAAGGCAGAACTTGAATATGTAGCTCCAGTTGCAGGTTCAGAAGAAAAAGCTATTGATTCTATTAACAACGCTACAGCAGGTGATGTAGTAGAAGTTGTTCTTTATGACGAAGATGCAAACGTAACAAGTGTTATTTCAAAAGAAGTATTAGAAACACTTAAAGGCAAAGATGTTGATGTATTATTTGCAAACGAATATTACGGATGGGTTATCAATGGTAAAGATATCGAAAATGCAAATGATATCGATCTTACAGTAGAATTTGATACTAAGAACATTCCAGAAGCACTTGCTAAGAAAGCGGCTGGAGATGCTGAATGGGGCATCATTTCGTTAGCAGATAATGATGATTTTGGTTTAATTGCATGTCTTGTATTGAACTTTGGTATGGATTATGAAGAAGAAGTTTTCAGTTTATATTACTACAACGAAGATGGAAATCTTGAATGCGTACAGACAAGTGAAGTAATTGATGGTATTCTTGCATTTGCATTTACACATGCATCTGATTACTTATTAGTACAGGATGAAGCAACAGTTGGTGCTGTTGTTGAACCAGATGTTGCTACAACAGACAAAGCTCCAATCAAAGCTCCAGGTACAGGCGATAGCGCAAACTTCGCTCTTTGGTTAGCGGTTCTCGGACTTGGTGTAGTTGCAATGGCTGGTAGCGTTCTAATGAAAAAAAGAGAATTCTAATTTGAATTAAATATTAGATTACAAAATGAAACTCGCTGAGGATTTACCTCAGCGAGTTTTTTATATAAAGGTTGCACAAATTTATATATACGAAACGAAGCTACTTTCACAAAGATTTTTATGTTTTTTGAAATAACCTTGAACGAATACAAACAAGGTGTTACCATTGCTTCATTGGCAGGCAATAAATAGGAACTTGTCTGTGAGAATTGTGTTTTTAAATAGAGTTTCGGATGCAGGAAGCATCCATATCTGACAGGGGAATTTTGTCAGGTGTCAAGTTATCTAAATCTCAATATCGAGATATTATCCAAATGAAATGAATTGAAAATTAGAAGTAATATGCAAAGCGTTGGCTGTTATATGTTTATGTAATTCTTACAGAAGAGGTTTATATTTTGCAGAAGGAGGTATATGAGAAAAGCAGAGGGGTGGAATGTCTTCTTAGAGGACAACAGTAGGTTTGCCGATCTTATCAATGGTATCGGATGTGGAGGAAAGCAGTTCTTGAAGGAAACGGATTTATCTGAGATGGATACTGCAGCGGGAAAGAAAAGTCGTGATATATTACGCAAAGTAGCATTTGGGGTCAATTTTGCGATTATTGGAGTGGAAAACCAAGAAGTAATTGACTATGAAATGCCATTTAGAACGATGTGTTATGATGTATCTAGCTATCAAAAGCAGATATCAAAAATTAAAAAGGAAAATAAAATAGGGGAAAAAGACCTGGACGCTGGGGAGTATATGTATGGTTTTAAGAAGGACGATAAGTTAAAACCAGTTATCACATTTGTCTTGTATGCGGGTGAAGAAGATTGGGATGGTCCCACTAATTTATGCAGTATGATGGATTTTACAGACATCCCAGAAGAGTTGAAGGAGATGGTAGCAGATTATAGGATTAATGTCGTTTCAATCCATCAATTTGAAAACACAGAGGTATTTAAAACAGATGTGCGTCATGTATTTGATTTTATTCGTTGCTCTAAGGATAAGAAAAAACTATTGGATTTAATACAAAATGATGTATACTATAAAGAAATGGAAGATGATGCATATGATTTGGTAACGAAGTATACTAAGTCAGTGGAACTAATAAATGGAAAGAAATATAAAACAGAAGGAGGTAAAAACGACGTGTGTAAGGCAATTGATGATTTAATCAATGATAGTATAGAACAAGGTATGGAACAAGGGGTGTTAGTTACACTTGTTGGTCTTGTAAACGATAAGCTTCTTTCGGTGGAAGATGCGGCTAAGAGAGTTAATATGACAGTAGAAGAGTTCCAAAAGGTATTATAAAAATAAAATCGCTGAGGTAAAACCTCAGCGATTTTTTATTCGTTCCATAATTCTAATGTTTTTAAAAGTTTCTGTTTCTGTTTATCGTCTAATTTTTTAATTTGAGCCATTAGTGCATTATCAAGAGAACTTTCTTTGTACTCTGGTTCTAAGTGTCCTACGAGTTCATCGACTGTTTTTCCGGTTAGTTTGGCGAAATAGGTAAGTATGCGAAGGGACATGGCAGTTCGGTTGTTCTCTACATTGCTAATATATCCAGGTGTGACATTCATAGCTTCCGCGACTTCGTTTTGTGTCAATCCCATTTCGATTCGTATATCTTTTACTATTTTTCCGTAATTTTCTTTTACTGAGTATTCCATATGATTTCTCCGTCTAAATATAGTTGTTTAGTATATAAATTATACAATAGATATTGCTTGAAAGATATATACTAATTATATATAATGTATACTAAACGAATGACGGATAAATGAAAAGGGGGAAGTACAATGGAAGAAAAGAAGGAATTGATGTCTGTAGATAACATAAGAAATCGAGTGTACACAATAAGAGGGCAGAAGGTGATGCTGGATAGTGATTTAGCGGAGATTTATGGGTATGAGGTAAAACGTTTAAATGAACAGGTGAAACGAAATATAAATAGGTTTCCGGAGGATTTTATGTTTCAGTTAATCGTAGAGGAGCTTGATTTCGTGAAGTCGCAATTTGCGACTTCACGAAAGTATAATTTTTTTTCGGGGCAGGATGGTGGTAGAAGAACATTACCATATGCATTTACAGAACAAGGGATTTATATGCTAGCGACAGTACTTCGAGGAGAACTCGCAGAACAGCAAAGTATATTTATAATGCGTGCTTTTCGAGAGATGAGACATTACCTAAGAGAGAATCAGCAATTTCTTATGCAGTCAGAATTGAATTTTGTTAGCGCAAAAGTAACAGAATTATTCGTGGATATGTCTAGTTTAAAAGATTGGAAATCTCGAACAACAGAAGAAGTTAAGGAATTAAGAGATGGTATTAACCTACTGAGTGAGAATTTTATTTCGGAAAAAGATTTTAAGGAGTTTGTAATTTATAAAAATCAGAAATTTGAAGCAGATCTTGCATACATAGATATTTATCAGCAAGCAGAGAAGAGTATATATGTTGTAGATGATTATATGAGTGCGAAAACATTACATTTACTTTCTCAGAAGAAAAAGGATGTAGAAGTTATTCTTTTCACTGAGAATGGGCATGGTAGAAAAGGGTTTTTAACAGAATCTGTAATAGAAGATTTTCATAAACAGTATCCACCACTTAGGATGAAACCGAATCCTGATTCTCATGATAGATGGATAGTGTTAGATTATGGTAGCGATACGGAGAAAGTTTATCATTGTGGAGCATCAAGCAAAGATGCGGGAAGTAAGGTGTGTGCGATAAGTAAATTGGAGAATAATGAATTGGTGCATCCGCTGATAGATAAATTGTTGAAGGTATAGGGCAAAAAAAGCAAAAGGGAAATGGTTTAACCATTTCCCTTTTTAAATTCATAAAACATATTTAGTTCAATTATTTCTTCAACTCGCGTTCTACCACTTCTTCTAAATCTTCATAATGTACAGCTTCGAAGAAGACTTCTACGATGACACCGTTTTCATCAATGACAACAGTATATGGATAGGTGTCGCGTCCGCCGAGATTGCTGTAGTACACGTCGATGCCAGTTTCTGTATTTGGTTCATCCTTTGCAAAGAGGATGTTGGATTCTGGATAGTGACTTGCGATATAAGGTGGTGCAGTGTCTGCAATCATATCAGTGTGGATTGCAATGACAGTTACATCATCGGCATAGTTGGTTGCAATCTGGTCGAAATATGGTAATTCGTTTACACATGGAGTACACCAGGTGCCCCAGAAGTTTATGATGGTAATCTTTCCTGTAGTAGTAGGATCGATAGTTTCTTCTAAGATTCCAGTTCCATCTACACGTTTTAATTCATAACTATAACAGCTATCGCCGACTTCATGTCCTTGCTCAGGCTTTACGAAGTCCGGAGTGGTCTGCCAGTAGTATACCCATGCCCCGATAAGTACGGCTATCATAGCGATAGTAGTGATAGCACGAGTAGTATTTCTAGCTTTCTTAGTTGCTTCTGGATGGTTGTCGATACCATGATTCTTGCGAATAAGGCCGGTGCCTTTCCATTTGATGCAATCGGTAGGACATACATCCATACATTCGCCACAGCTGATGCATTCCTGATCGCCGACTTTATTTACGTCCATCTTGCAGTTCTTGGTACAAAGGTTACAGTGAATACAATTGTGTTCCTCTACTTTAACACCAAAAACAGAGAATTTATTGAACAATCCGTATAACGCTCCAAGTGGGCAAAGGAATCTACAAAACAGTCTGAATATAAATACACAGCCAACCATGATGCTTACCATAAGAAGGAACTTCCAGGTAAAGATTGGTCCGAGCATTGAGAAGTAACTAGCATTTACTTCGTTTGCTAAAAGAAGCATTCCGCCTTCTAAGGTTCCAGCTGGACAAATATATTTGCAGAAAGCTGGGAGCGGCTGGTCTTTAAGTGCATACATAATTGGTATGATAAATACCATGATTACGAGAAGCACGTATTTTAAATAAGAAAGAATACGAGTGAATTTGTTCTTTTTCATCTTAGGAGTCTTGAGTTTATATACAAGTTCCTGTATGTAACCAAATGGACAAACCCAACCGCAAATCATTCTTCCGAAAAGAATTGCATATAGTAAGAGGATGCCGCCAACGTACCAAAGGGTACTGTGTCCGGAACTGATAGCTCCCTGAAGGGAACCGAGTGGACATGCACCGATTGCTCCAGGACAGGAGTAGCAGTTGATACCTGGTGCACAAAGCACCTTGGTGTTTCCTTTGTATATGTTGCCTTGCACAAATCCTTTGAGGTTCGCGTTGTAGAGCAGTGCTGCATACAACTGAATCCATTTTCTTTTGCTAGGCATAAGGTCTTTTATCCTTTGTTTTATCTTTTCCATCTATATCACCCCAATCCTATACATTCGGTACAGATGTTGATAGCTTTTGCTAATACAGCGATTGTACCTCCGTTTATTAATCCTGCTACGATAAAGATAACAGCCGCTACGATAATAGCGTTGCGATAAGGGCGGTATTTCTTCTCGCCAGCATCAAAGTCAGAGTTTTCTTCTTCTTCTTCTGCTTTTTTTGCGATTTTTTTACCGGCTGGTTTCTTTTCATCGGTTGGAGAAATAACTTCCCAAATGATATTGATAAGGGTCATTGTCATGCATAAATATACCGGGAAAGAGATTCCCGAAAATGTGGCCGCAACACTTTCTCTTGAGAAAGGTTGGTCGCCAGAAAAGTATATTGTAAGAACACCTGCAATGAGACAGATGCCTGCAATGACAAGAACGATACTAAATAGTACATCATAGGTACGTTTAATACGTGCCAAAGTTTCTTTTGTCATAATGTTCTCCATTTCTTAAATTGGATTTGCCATCGGCTAGGTAAGTATATCATATGAACTTCAGAAAGTAAATTAAAGGTGAAAACATTGTATAAAATTTAGTTATGGAAATCATGAAAAACTTGTATATTTTTGCATGCAAAATTCCTTGCAAAAATTACCAAAAAGGGTTATGATAAACTGTACTGTGTGCTATTATGCGCATTTTATAAGAACGTAAACCAATATAAGAGAGAAAGAGGGTAACATTCAAATGAAAAGAAACACATTTGCAAGGATTACGAGAAGTGCATTTTCATTTCTTTTAATCTTCGGACTTGTGGCACAGATGCTGCCTACGACAGCACTTGCTGCAGACTCAGAGTTCTCAGCTTCTTACATTGAAAAGCTCGAGGATCTCAAAGTGGATTATACCGACTATTTGGATAATTCAGTTGTGCTTCAGTTACCAGAAGGTGTGACCAATGATGATCAGATCTCAGTAATTATTACTGTGGATTCTACTACCATCATGGAAGCATATGAAGGTACAGATAAGAGCATGAGCTTTAAAGAGTATGCTCTTGAAAGTGAAGATGCTGCAAAAATTACTGCAGAGATCGAAGCAAAGAAAGCAGATATTCTTTCAAGATTAGATGATCTTGGAGTAGAGTATAAGCTTGGTGATGATTACAATACATTGCTTAGTGGTTTTGCTGTAAGCATCAAAGCTGGCGATTTCGCTTCTACATGTTCAGTGTTAAAGAAGGGTGAAAAAGCAATCGTTGGTGAAGAATACGAATCATGTGAAACAGAACTTGTAGAAAACTCAGTTAGTATTTATGAAGATACAGGTATTTTTGATAGTTCGGATTCAGGATACGATGGATCAGGAATGGTAGTAGCTGTATTAGATACAGGTCTTGATTCAAACCACTCAGCATTCTCTACAGAAAACTTTACATCTGAAAACTTAGGTCTTACCTATGATGATGTAAAGAAAGTTTTGAAGGACACAGTTGCTAGTACTTTAGTGGATGGTCTTTCTGTAGATGATGTATATATTAATGAAAAAGTTCCTTTCGGATTTGACTACTCAGATAAGGATCCAGATCCATACTCAACACACAACAACCATGGTACTCATGTATCGGGTGTTATCGTTGGTAAGGATGACACTATCACAGGTGTTGCTCCTAATGCACAGTTAGTTGCTATGAAAATCTTCTCTGACGTTATGGATACAGCACGTTCAGAATGGATTCTTTCTGCATTAGAAGACTGTGTAATTCTTGGCGTTGATGTTATCAACATGTCATTAGGTACTGCTTGTGGTTTCAGCCGTGAATCTGATGAAGAAATCTTGAATGGTGTATATGACAAAATTAGAGAAGCTGGTATCAGTGTTATCGTTGCTGCTTCAAACAGCTATAGCTCAGCTTATGGTTCAGATGCAAATGGTAACTTAGGTCTTACTTCAAACCCAGATACTGGTACAGTAGGTTCTCCTGGTACATACGAAGGTACTATGTCAGTAGCTTCTATCAGCGGTACAAAGACACCTTACATGTTATATAATGGAGAAATTATTTACTTTACAGAATCTACAGATGGTGGTTCTGACGAAAACAATTTCTTCGACACATTACTTGGTGAAGAAAAGTCTAAGACATATGAATACATCACTATCCCAGGTGTTGGTCGTTCGGCAGACTACACAGGCTTAGATGTAACTGGCAAAATCGTATTAGTTCGTCGTGGTTCTAATACTTTCGAAGAAAAAGCGATTATTGCTCAGGAGCAGGGGGCTGCGGGTATCATCATTTACAACAACGTATCTGGTGATATCAAGATGAACGTAGGTGACGCTACACTTGCTGTATGTTCAATTTCACAGGACGATGGTGAAAAACTTGCAGCAAAAGCAAGCGGTAAATTAAAAATCGCTCGTAAGCAGACATCTGGTCCATTTATTTCAGATTTCTCTTCTTGGGGACCAACTCCAGACCTTGGAATCAAACCAGAAATTACAGCTCACGGTGGAAACATTCTCTCTGCTGTAACAGGTGGTTCCTATGACCGTCTTTCTGGTACATCAATGGCTTGTCCAAACCTTGCAGGTGTGGTAGTTCTCTTAAGACAGTATGTTGTAGAGAAATTCCCAGAAATTGCTGAAGATGATGTAAAAGTAACTGCTTTAGTATATCAGCTCCTTATGTCTACTGCAGACATCGCGCTCAATACAAACGGTTCACCTTATGCAGTTCGTAAACAGGGTGCTGGTCTTGCAAACTTAGCAAGTGCTCTTGCAACTACTGCTTACATTACTACTAAGGATGCAGAAGGCAATGAGATGGACAAAACCAAGCTTGAACTTGGTGATGACCCAGAAAAAACTGGTAAATACGAAATGACATTTACCATCAATAACTTTGGAAAGAAAACTCTCTCTTATGAACTTGGTGCTCATATATTTACTGAAGGCGTAAGTGAAACAAAAACAAACGCCGGTGAAACTACTGTTACAGAAGAAGCTCACATCTTAGAAGGTGCGAAATTCGAAGTAGTAAAAGTAGAAAATGGTAAATTAAGTGGAAATAAAGTAACTGTTAAAAAAGGCCAGGCGGCTGAGGTAACAGTTAAGATTACACTTAGTAAAGCAGATAAGAAATATTTGAACAAATCTTTCGAAAACGGTATGTATGTAGAAGGTTTCATTACTTTAGAGGCGAAATCAGGTACTAAAGTAGACATGAATGTTCCTTATCTTGCATTCTATGGAGATTGGACAAAAGCTCCTTTATTCGACTTGAACTATTATGAAACAAATGCAGATGAGTTAGATGAAGGTATCGACGAAGAAGATAAGACAAAAGCTGACGCATATGCGACACGCCCTATCGGCGGTGTTAGCGAAGATTACGTAAGCTACCTTGGTTCTTACTACTTCCTTCAGGATCCAGCAGATATGGATATTCCAGCGAATATGGATCATATCTCTCTTTCAAATCAGGATGGTACAATCCATTCGCTCAGATACGTATGGGCAGGTCTCCTTCGTAACGCTCAGAGAATAGATGTTTCTATTATTAATAAGACAACAGGTGAAGTTGTTTTCGAAACAACAGATACCGATGTACGTAAATCCTATGGTGATGGTGGTTCGATTTATCCAGCCAACATCGAAATCGAATTCGATACCACAGAATACAATCTTCCAAATAATAGCGAATACCTTGTTCGTTTAGAAGGTTATATGGATTACGGCGAAGATGGTGGTAAGGCTACAAACGAAAAGAACGTTTTCGAATTCCCACTTACCATGGACTTCGAAGCTCCTACAGTAACAGATGTAAAATATTACTATGAATATGATAAGACATTAAAGAAAAATCGTCTTTATGCAGAAGTGGCTGTATTTGATAACCACTACTCAATGTCTGGTCAGCTTGGTTATGTAACAATGGGAGAGGATGAAAATGGTAACGCAACACCAGAAATCGTACTCTTCGAACAGTACATGACACCTATTTATTCAGAACGTAATAGTACTACATATGTGAAGTATGAGTTAACGGATTATATCAATGATATTAAAGAAAACGCTATGAATGGTAACTCATTCGTATTATCAGTTTATGACTATGCTCTTAACTATGCTACATACGAAATCGGTTTACCAGATGATTACACAGACTTCTACTTCGAAGGTTTAGAAGAAGGGCTTACACTTAGCCAGAATGAAGTATATTCTTTAGACCCAATCGTAAAACCTCTTACAGAATGGGAAGAATTATTAGAATATACATCTTCAAAACCAAATGTAGTTCGTGTAGTAAATAATAAATTAGTAGCTGTTAGAGGCGGAAACGCTATTATCAAAGTTCAGGATCCTACTACAGGAAAAGACTTTACTTTCCCTGTAACTGTTCTTGAAAAAGGCGATGATGGATATAGACGTTACGATAAGCCAGTAGCAGACGTGTTCCGTTTAACAGGCTTCTATACTACAAAAGCATATTATATGCTTGATAGTAATGATAAGAAAATCGGTGATACAGGTAGTACAAACTTCTTCGAAGGAAACTACTCACTCACAATGTATCCATCCGAATCCTTATATTTGACATATGATTTAGATGCTTACTTCCCAAATAATACAAAGGTAACATTTGAATCAAGTAACGAAAATGTCGTGAAAGTAGATAATTCTGGTCAGGTAATTGCCCAGAAAGAAGGTTTTGCTTCTATTACAGTTAAGGTTCTTATGGATGGTAAGAGTACTTACTACTCAGAAAACGTTTCTGTAGAAGTAAAAGATCCATATGTAAAGACTGGTGCAAGTCTTACACATTACTATGGACTTGGCGGTCTGGTAACAATTCCAGATGACCTTCGTCTTACAGAAATTGGAAACTTTGCATTCTCGAACTTCGAATATATTGCAAAGACTCCAGAAGAACTTGCATTTGATGATGCAGAAGCAACAAAGCAGTGGTTCATCGGTGATGCATCTATTACAAAGGTAATCATTCCTGAAGGTGTAGAAAAAATCGGTGCATATGCATTTGCAAACCTTACAGCATTAGAAGAAATCGTACTTCCTTCTACATTGGAGTTCATTGAATACGGTGCATTCTACAACTGTACATCACTTAAGAAGATTTCTTTCAGTGATGAAAATAACTTAAAGGTTATCAACCAGCGTGCATTTGAAAACTGTGCTTTAGAAGGTGTTGTTGATTTATCTTCTATTCATATGATTTCTGACTATGCATTTGCAGGAAACCAGAAATTACAGGGAATCAAGACTGGTGATACCCTTATCTCTATTGGTAGTTATGCATTTGCTGGATGTAAGAAGCTTTCTGACATCACAATTACAGCAGATAGAGTTAAATATGGTACATATGCATTTACAGGATGTGAATCCATCAAGAAATTTGAAGTAAATGCAATCGTACTTCCAGAAGGTATGTTCTACGAATGTGACAGCTTAGAAACTGTTACCATCGGTAAAGAAGTAAACGATATCGGAGAATTTGCTTTCAGAGATACAAAGGTTTCAAAATTCAAGATTGCAAAGGGCAATAAGACATTTGAAGCGCCTAAGGGTGACTATATCGTAGCATCTAAGGGCAAAGAATTAGTTGCAGTTGCACCAACTGTTGTAGGTGAATTCTCAGCAACTAATATGGGCGGTAAAGATAAAGTAGAAGTAGTTGGAAACGGTGCATTCTCGCACAATACTCAGATTACTTCCGTAATTTTACCAAAAGTAAAAGAAGTAGGTTCATACGGATTTGCTTCAACAGATAGCTTAACAAGCATTCAGTTAGGAAAACTTGATACAATTGGAGAATATGCATTCTTCGAATGTCCAATTACAGTTCTTCCTTCCTTTGATAAGAATACCGAAATCGGTAGATATGCATTTGCTTATACAGATATCACAGAAGTTACTATTCCAAACAAAATGGAAGTGGCAGAAGGTGTATTTAGTGAATGTGATCAGCTTACAACAGTAGTTGTAGGTGATGGTGTAACTCTTGGCAAGTATGCATTTGGTACAAACAAAGATGAATCCTTCACATTAGAAAGCTATGAAGAAAATGGTTCAAAACGTTTCTACTATACATTTGCAACAGCACTTACTTCACTTACTATTGGAAAGAATGTAGTAATTGGTGAAAATGCTTTCGCAAATGCTGCAAGCCTTGTAGATGTTACCTTAGGTGAAAAAGCAGAAATTGGATACATGGCATTCTACAACTGTGATGCACTCACAAATATTGATCTTTCTAAAGTAAAATCAATCGGTGATTATGCATTCTCAGGTGACGTATACAATGTATGTCTTGATGATTCTATGGCATATGCAGCTGTTAGCTCAGAAGGAACATATATTTATACATACCATGCTCCAAACCTTGTAAGTGCAGACTTATCATCTACAGCAAACGTAGGTGCATATGCATTTGCATACTGTAGAGATTTAGTAAATGTTAACTTAAGTGAAAAGGTTGAAGAAATTCCAGAATATGCATTTGCGGGATGTATTTCATTAGAAAATATCAACCTTGGAAAAGTTAAAACAATTGGCGACTATGCATTTATGGAAGACAACTTATTAGCAGCTGATTTATCTTCTGCTGAAACAGTTGGAGAATATGCATTCGTTAACAACAAAAACCTTGCTAGCCTTAAATTAAGAGCAAAAGGAACTGATATGGGAGAAGGTGCTTTTGTATATGCAACAGCTCTTTCGACTGTAGAAAACCTTAACAAAGCAAAGAATATCGGTGATTATGCATTTGCTTATACTTCAATCGTAAATGCTGACCTTTCAGGTGCAGAAACAATTGGTACACAGGCGTTCTTAAAAGAAACCTTAACACCATTTACTGTAACCTTAGGTGAAGATTTAGAGAGCTTGGGTGACAACCCATTCGCAATGTGTCAGATTGCACCATTTAGTACAACGGATGAAGAAGAAATCAATGATGTAGAAGTAGAAGTTCAGGTATATGATTTTGAACTTAGTGATAATGTAAAAGTTGTTGATGGTTCTCTTTACTCAAAAGTACCAATGGGATGGGAACTTGTTACATACACAGGAAACAATGCAGACCATGTAGTGATTCCAGAAGATACAGTACGTATTACTTCAATGGCATTTGCTGGAAGTAACGTAGAAATGGTTCAGACACCATTCACTGTAGATGCAATCGGTCACAAAGCTTTCTATGATTGTAATGCATTACATACAGTAGTTCTTGGTAGCTACGATGCACCAATCTTAGAAGAAGAATATGATCCAACTTACTATGATTCATTTGAGCATGTTCCTGGTTCAGGTGACTACGGTACATACACAGACTATGACGGAAACGAAGTAGCTATTAACGGTATGGGCTTAGTTCCATACTTCATGTGGAACATTACTGGTGGCTTATACCACAACATCTTCTACGGTGCAAACTTTGTTGATTACGTAGGTTATGTAGAAGACAAACTTACATTAATTCGTCCAGTAAATGGCGTACACTATGATACATTTATTATGGATCAGTACTTTGATGTAAGAATTGATGGTGCTCATGCTCCAGATGAAAATGCTACAGAAGCAATTCGTTTAATCAAAGCCATCCCAGAACGTGTAACATGGGGTGATAAAGCAGTCGTAGATGCAGCTCGCGTTGCATATGACAAAGTAGCAACTACACTTCAGCAGGGTCTTGTATCTAACTACAGTGACTTAGTATCTGCTGAACAGCGTATCAAACTTCTCGATCCAGCAAATCAGGATAAAGAAGAAGATAAAGAGCAGGATGCAGTAGCAACTCCTGAAGAACCAAGTGCTCCAAATATGGGGGTAGTAGTTCTTATCATTCTTGCAGTAATGGCAGCTATCGCTTTCTACTTCAAGAAAGAAATTAAAGAACTTTGGGCTTCAGATGAAATCGTAGAAGTTCGTAAAGCAATCAAAGAAGCTGTGAAGCCAGTTACTGATAAACTTGCTCCAGTTTGGGAAAAAGTAAAACCAGTATTTGTTAAGATTGGCGAAAAGCTTGCTCCAATTTGTGAAAAAGTAAAACCTGTTCTTGCTAAGATTGGTGAAAAACTTGCCGCAATTTGGGAAACAGCGAAGGTTAAGGTTACAGAAATCAAAGCTACTTGTAAGGCGAAAAAAGAAGCAAAATTTGCATCTGAAGTAGCTGCAGTAGAAAAAATGCTCGCAGAAAAATACGGGGCAAATGAGGTAAGTGAAAATGAAACAGAAAATTAAAGTTTTATTACTCACTGCATTGACATTAGGTAGCATGTGTTTGTTTACTGCATGTGGCAGCGAACAGACACCATATGAAATTAATGATTCAGAAAACTACACTGTTAGCGTCAAATATGACGCTAACGGTGGAGTATTTACCACAAACACATCTGTTATTGTAGATTCATACAATATTTCTGATATGAAAGCAGATGATGGCGTGGTAGAGATTCCACTTCTTACTCCAGATGATAAATCTAGAGGAAACGATGCATTTGCAGCGAAAAAGAGTGGATATTTCCTTGCAGGATGGTATGCAGAGCGTACAGAAGCAGGCAAGGATAAAGATGGAAATACACTTTATACCTATGACGATAAGTGGGATTTTGAAGAAGATTTATTAGAGGTAGATGTTGATAAGACATATTCCTCACAGGAACCAGTGATTACGCTTTATGCGGCATGGATTCCAATGTTTGAAATTGAATTTTACTCTTTAGAATCTGGTGAATACTTAAATAGTTATGTATATGACCCAACACTTGTAGATGAAATTAAGATTCCTACATGGGATGAAGAAACAGGTGCTGTGGAAATGTACAATTTCCCAGAAAACGATGGATATACTTTCAACGGTGCTTTTTATGACGAAGCTGGTACACAGCAAATCGTTTCTGTATTAGAGCACACTGGAGAAGTAGATGAGAAGACTGGTACAGCAGAAGACACAGTTATGAAGGTTTATGTAGACTGGTTAGAGGGTGAATGGTATCACATTTACACAGTAGAACAGTTCCTTGATAACGCGAGTGTAAAAGGAAACTACGAAATCCATGCTGACTTAGATTTCTCAGGCGAAAACTGGCCAAGCTCTTTGATGTACGGTAATTTTATCGGTTCTATCAAAGGTAATGGACATAAATTTACAAACATCGAGTTGAAACAGACCAATAACTCAAAGGTAAATGTAGGTCTCTTCGGTAACTTTACAGAAGAAGCAAGCATTACAGACCTTACTTTCGAAAACGTAACTCTTACATTAGAAAAGGGTACACGTGTCGCAGGTGCAAGCTTTGGTCTCTTTGCTGGAACACTTGCAAATAATGCAACAATTACAAATGTTAATATTGTAAATGGTGTACTTGCAATTGATTCTAGCTGTTACTTTGGTGTAAGTGATTATTCTATTGGTTTACTTTGTGGTACAGGTGATGTGTCATTGATTCCAAATGCTCAGATTACTTGTGTTCCAGCTGGCGATAATCCAGAAAATGTTCAGATTAGCGTAGAAGGAAACGACGTAACCGTAGAAATTTCAAAATAAAAATGAAAAAGGAGTAGAACACAATGAAAAGAAGAATTTTAGCTCTTGTCCTTAGCATTGCAATGTGCGTAGGAATGTTGGCAGGTTGTGGCGGCGCTGGCGGCAAAAAAGACGCTTTCGTTATCATGACAGAACAGTTAGATGGATTATTCAATCCATTCTTCTACACAGCAGCACCAGACGGAACTATCGTATCTATGACTCAGATTAGCATGTTAGGTGCTAAGTATGAAGATGGTGAAGTGAAAGTTGCTTATGGTGAAGATGAAGCCGTAGTTACAAAAGATTACGACATCAAAGAAAATGATGATGATACAGTTACATATACATTCGTATTAAAGAACGGTATCAAATTCTCTGACGGACATCCATTAACAATGGAAGACGTATTATTTAACTACTATGTATATCTTGACCCTGTATACACAGGTTCAAACACACTTTACTCAACAGACATCCTTGGTCTTGCTGAATACAGAACACAGACTGTAGGTAATGGTGCAGAAGACGGTGACAACATGATTACAAGCGAAGCAAACAACAGAGCTTCTAACCGTATCATGGAACTTATCAGCCTTTTCCAGGCAGAAGTAAAGGGTTCTTCTACAAAAGAAGTTAGCTACGAAGCTATGAAAGAAGCTATCGAAAACCACAGCGTAAGCTCAGGTTATGCATCAGCTATCTCTACAGATGCTTCAGAAGTAGATGAAGAAAATCTTTTAGAAGACTATGAATATGCATTAAAACTCTTCAAAGAAGAATTAACAACAGACTATACATCTGCTCAGGAATCTTACAAAGATGCTCCTTACACAGATTATAAAGAATTTGAAGACGAAGTATTCTGCTTCATGTATACAGAAGGTTATGTAGAAGTAGAGTATGAAGAAGGTGAAGATGGAAAAGTTGATCGTACAAAGATCAAAAAATTAACACCTCAGTATCCAAACTCAGTAAAATCTAAAGATGATGCTATCGAATATGTATACAAAGATAAGATTGCAACAGAGTTAGACATGATTCTTACATACTGGGCAACAGCTAACGAATTAGCTACAGAATATGCTGCAAAAGCAAAAGAAGTTATCCTTCATGAAAATGCTTCAGAAGATGGCGACTTAGCAGTAGAAAACATTTCAGGTATCGTTTCATTAGGTCACACAGATATGGCTGGTGAAACAATCGAAGTAAATGGTACAGAATATACAATCGCTTCTGGCCACAATGATGACGGAACAGTAAAAAATGAAGATGAATATGACGTTCTTCAGATTACAATTGACGGTATCGACCCTAAAGCTATCTGGAACTTCTCACTTACAGTTGCTCCACAGCACTACTATGGTGAAGGCTCAGATGTAGAAGTAGATATCGAAAACAACAAGTTCGGTGTTGAATTCGCTAGCTTCGAATTCATGACAGAAAAGATTCAGTCAACAAGAAATATTAAGCTTCCAGTAGGTGCAGGTGCTTACAAGGTTACAAACTCTAAGAATTCTGATACACCAGGTGAAAGCGAATTCTACGTAGATAACGTAGTTTACTTCAAAGCAAATGAAAACTTTGAAACAGTAGGTGCAGAACTTGAAAATGCTAAGATTGACAAGATTCGTTACCAGGTTGTAAGCTCACAGAATGCTATCGCAGCATTAGAAGATGGTAGCGTACACTACATCTCACCAGCTCTTACAACACAGAACTACGATAAATTAGTAGGCTTAAAGAACAAGGGTATGGTTACTCTTGAAAGCAGACAGCTTGGTTATGGTTACATCGGTGTAAATGCCGCTAAGATCAATGACCAGAACCTTCGTAAAGCTATTATGTGTGCTATGAACACTACATTAGCACTTGACTACTACCGTGCAGGTACAGCAGAACAGATTTACTGGCCAATGTCAAAAGTATCTTGGGGATATCCAACAGGCGATGCTGAATTGGACAACGGATTTGATTATCCACAGTACGGCGGACAGTTCGATGAAGAAGTAGCAAAAGCTAACATTGAAAAATATATGGAAGAAGCTGGCGTTAGCGCTGGTGACAGCCAGTTGAAAGTAACATTTACAATCGCTGGTTCTTCATTACAGGATCACCCAACATATAAAGTATTTAGAGATGCAGCAGCACTCTTAAATGAACTTGGTTGGGAAGTAGAAGTAGTTTGTGATACACAGGCTCTTACAAAGATCAACACAGGTTCCCTTGAAGTATGGGCAGCTGCTTGGTCTTCAGCACTTGATCCAGACCTTTACCAGGTTTACCACAAAGACTCTACAGCAACAAGTACTCTTGCTTGGGGTTACAATTTCTTAAAGACAAACGGTACATCTGAAGAATTAGATCTCTTAGATGACCTTAGTGACGTAATTGACGAAGCTCGTGAAACAAACGATCAGGAAGAACGTACAGAACTTTACGAAGAAGCAATGGAATACATCCTTGACCTTGCAATCGAACTTCCAGTTTACCAGAGAAGTGTATTATACGCTTACAATTCAAAAGTTATTAGCGCAGACAGCCTTCCAACAGAAGTAAATCCATATTCTTCACCATTAGATAGAATCTGGGAAGTTGAATTCGCGAAATAATTCGGGAGTGAATTTATGTTTAAGTATATTTTAAAACGATTAGTACAATCCGTATTCATCCTTATCGGTGTATCCATGATTATTTATTTCCTAATCCGTTTGATGCCAGTTGACTTTATCCAGGATAAAATCAACGCAATCAACCAGGGTGGGGCAACCGTTAGTCAGGAAACCGTAGATGCGATGTATCAGATGTACGGATTAGGTGACGACAGTATTGCAGGTATCCTTGGTGGATATTTTAGCTGGCTTGCGGCTTTGTTCCGTTTCGATCTTGGAACAAGCTTCGTATACAGCATTCCTGTTGCTGATGTAATCGTACAGCATATGGGTATTTCCTTTGCGATTTCCCTTATTGCAACTGTATTTGAATTTATGATTGCAATTCCGCTTGGTATTACTGCTGCGACTCATCAGTATAGTTTCCGAGATTACTTGGTAACCATCCTTGTAATGATTGGTATTTCTTTACCATCCTTCTTTTTCGGAAACATGTTAAAAGACTTTTTAGCTCTGAAGCTGGGATTATTCCCAGCCTCAGGCTTAATCGATGCGACTGCTTCTTATGTAGGAGTAGAGCTTTTAATCGACTATGCAAGACACGTATTTATTCCAATTCTTACCATCGTTATTTTAAGTATCGGTGCTAGAATGAGAATGACTCGTACAAATATGCTCGAAGTTATGAACTCTGACTATATTCGTACAGCACGTGCTAAGGGATGTGAAGAAAGCGTAGTTATCAATAAACATGCTTTCCGTAACACACTTATTCCACTTGTAACATCAATGGCTGGTTTAATCCCATCTCTGTTCTCAGGTGCAATCATCACAGAGCAGGTATTCGACTTACCAGGTATTGGTAACGTAGCTTTGGGCGCTATGAACCGTGGTGATATTCCATTTATCATGGGATACAACATGTTCTTAGCTGTACTTAGTGTATTAGGTGTACTTCTTGCCGACCTTATGTACGGTGTAGTAGACCCTAGAGTAAAATTAGAGTAAGGAGGCCAGGACTATGGAAGAAAATACAAGCAAGCTTGGTGAAGAAGTAGTAGATACTGAAGAACCGCTTGATAAAAACGTACGTCTGATGTCTCCTACTATGATGGTAGTTCGTAGATTTTTCCGTTCTAAGCTGAGTATCATCGGTCTTATTATGGTAATCGGACTTTTCATCTTCAGTTTCGCAGGTCCAATGATTTATAATCAGTGGGGCGAAATTGAATTAGACGAAAGTGGTAAGACAGAATATGCGGTAGCGGAAACAACCTATACCGTAGACGGGGTAGAATATACACTTCGTCAGACCACAGAAAAATCCTTAAAGGACAACTTCCTTGCAGCTCCTTCGAAAGAACATATCTTAGGAACTGACAACGAAGGTTATGATATTTTTGTACGACTTATGTACGGCGGAAGAATTTCCCTTACCGTAAGTTTCTTGGCAGTATTCTTGATTACAATCCTTGGTGTTATCCTTGGTGGTATCGCTGGTTTCTTCGGAGGCTGGATTGATAACGTAATCATGCGTCTCTGTGACGTGCTTATGTGTTTGCCAGGTATACCAATCTTACTGATTATCAGTACGATTTTGGATGCTTCAGATATTGATGCAAAATATCGTATTTACTTGTTGATGACTTACCTTACATTTATTTCTTGGCCTGGTACTGCACGTCTTGTGCGTGGTCAGATTCTTTCTCTTCGTGAGCAGGAATACATGGTAGCAGCAGAAGCGATGGGGTATTCAACAGGAAGAAAGATTTTTAAACACTTGGTTCCAAACGTTATGCCACAGTTAATCGTGCAGATGAGTTTGAGCCTTGGTAGT
>JAZKYR010000085.1:0-6369 GCA_045612245.1 Agathobacter sp. | reverse complement strand
TGATATTACGAATAACAAGGATAACTACCAGCATACCTACAGCCATGCCTTCAAGCGCAAGCATAGTAATTTTATTTTGACTATCAGCAAGTTCCGTAATGATAGTGCTTGCATCGTAATCACAAGCCAATACACCTACTATGCTTCCATCATCAGCTGTAACTGGAACATAAGTGGTAAGCAGATACTCTCCATCGGCCTCATCAATTTCTGGTTCTACATACTGTTCTCCTTTGAAAACAGAAGACAACTCAGAAAGGCTTAGTTCAAATTCTTCTCCGATGGCACAAGCTGTTTCTGTCGTATCTGCATCTACACCGTAATACACAGATTTACCATCCGTATAAAGAGTATAAATATATAATACATTTCCTTTTTGCTGAATCTCTATTAAAATATCCTGCTGTGACTTATAAGCCTCAGACCCTTCCATTCCTGGTTCCGTAATTTGAGCAACCACTTCTGGATCAAGGCTTCTCTCCGCTAAGGAAGCCACTGTCATCGCCTGCGCCTGTCCCATCTTAATCATTTCTTCTTCTAAGGTATTGTAACCGAACAACCCAAGCAAAGTTGATAAAAGCAAAACTACTACCAGAACTGGAAATAGTAATTTCCACCAAATACTAACTTTTCGTACTTTTTGTTTAAACGTTTTTTCTTTCTTATTTCCCTTTTTTACCTTCATATAGCGCCTCTTTTCCTAAGTGTGTATAAACATACTATATATAGTGTAATTTTAGCAGAAAGTTGCTATTTTCACAAGGTCTTGCGAAGTCCTAATAAAATTCTTTTTTCCATTCTTGAGACAGCCACCTGATTCATCCCCAATAGTTTTGCACTTTCCGTTTGTGTCTTTCCTTGCAAATAACGTAATTCTATTAATGTTCTATCTTTTTCTTCCAAACCATCCAGCATCTGTGTAACCGTTATCCGATTAATTAGCTCCATTTCATTTTTTCTTGAATCAACTAATTGGTCAGCTAAAACCATCGTACTTCCATCCTGATTATTTCCTATCGGCTGATAGATAGATTCCACCTCTGTGGTCGCTTCCATCGCCATCAAAATTTCGTCTTGAGATAGACCCGTAGCCTCCTCCAACTCAGTAATTGTGGGATCGCTGTTATTCATCTTTTTCAGATGTTCTTTCACTGCTGCGATTTTCCTCGCATTATCTTTGATTTGCCTGCTTACATGAATGATGCCATCATCTCGTATAAATCTGCGTATTTCCCCTATAATCATTGGAACTGCATATGTCGAAAATGATAGCTCCCGGTTTAAGTCAAATTTATCAATTGCTTTCAATAATCCGATAACACCAATTTGAAACAGGTCCTCCTGCTCGTATCCACGACCAGAAAACCTTTTTAACACCATATATATCAAACCCAAATTAGAGACTACCAATGTATCTCGTTCCGTTTTATCTCCTTTTTGTGCTTTTCGCATGGAGATTCTCCATTCTTCCTCCTTGGTATAGGCATTACCTGTCACTCTGCCTCTCTTCTATGTATTTACACATCCTCACACAGGTACCCTCTCCAACCTTCGAAATGACTTCCACCTCATCCATAAAAGTCTCCATAAAGGAAAAGCCCATTCCCGAACGTTCCTCATCTGGTTTTGTGGTATAAAAAGGCTGACGCGCCTCTTCAATGTCTTGGATGCCTATTCCATGGTCCGTTATGACAACCGCCAACTTATTTCCCTCGCGCGAGCATATCATTTCCACCTGTGCAGATTCCTTACTCTCATATCCGTGTATAATCGCATTCGTTACAGCCTCCGAAACTGCTGTCTTTACATCCTGCAACTCGTCCATGGTAGGGTTCATTTCCATCATAAATCCCATGACTACCATACGTGCAAAGCCTTCATTTTCAGAACGTGCATCAAAAACTATTTTTGCGTTATTTACTACCATTATTCTTCTCCTTTCACTTCTACTATTCTCTGCAATCCTGCAGATTGAAAAATCATTTTTACTCGACGGCTCAAGTGAGAAGCCGCTATTTTTCCATCTCGAAATTGCATCAACTTGCTCCTGCCTATAACCACACCGATACCAGAACTGTCCATAAATTCTGTTTTTTGAAAATCCAACTCTAATTCTTTTGCAGAAAACGTTTCCACTAACATGTCCAGTTCCTTACATAATTGCTGTGAGACATGATGGTCCACTTCCTTTGGCATGTAGTAAACAAGAGCCTGTCCTCTTATTTCATATTTTTTCTCGTACAAATTCATTCTCATCCTCCAATTCTCACTTTTTGTGTAAATAAAAAAGACACAAGAATCATCTTGTGTCTTTCGTAATATCACTTTTTAATTTCCATCCATATATTTCTTTGCAGTATTGGCTTTCTGCGTACCAGGATAGTTATCAATAATATACTGATAATACATTTTTGCAGATTCCATATCTCCACTCTTGTGATATGCCTGTGCCAAATAATATGTCGCATCACCATTCTGGAATGCTGGATCTTGGGTTACTACATGCAATAATTTTTCAATTGCCTCTACATAATTTCCAGCAGTAAAACTATTATATCCTTCATAATATAAAACATTATAGTATGATACAGAAAGCTCTGGCCATATTGAATTATATGTTGCCGCAGCCTCTTCGGACAATTGAGAAGCGTCTACTAGCTCAAAATGTGAACCAGCCTTCATATGATCCCCAGAAACATATGCCACATAGCCTAAAACCAAATTCTCATACGTAGCAGTTTGTTCTGGCAACGCTGGTGCTGTTCCCTGTAAAAGAGCAAGCTCAGCCTCTAACTCTTCAATACGTGCTGCCTGAGTTTCTATCGTTTCCGCATTCGTAGTCAGGGTATCGTTTATCTCTAGCATCTGCTGTGTTACTTCCTGCTTCGCCTTGCTCTGAATTCCTGGAACTACCAAAAATCCTATCATGAGGGCTCCGATAACTAAACCAATCAAAAGATAGCCCAATGTAGAACCTAAGGAATAATCCTGAAAACGACTTGGCATAATGATCATTTCATTTCCACTCTGGTAGGAAATCAAATCATCTTCCTTTTTCTTTCGAAGACTTCCTTTTTCTTTTAACTTTGCATTTACTTCCTTCAAATAGCGAAGCGTAATTGTATTGTTCGCATCAATTTTTCCAGCACTACGAAGCGTCTTCTTAGCAGCCTCTAATTTGTCTTCCTGCAAGTATAAAAGTGCAAGTAACTGATGGCCTCTTACAAGTCTTGGGTTTAGTGATAATACCTTTTTTAACTGGATAATTGCTAAGTCTCTGCTATCCTGTTTACAGTACAACAACGCCTGATTATATTTCTTAATGGTCTGATTGATTGCATCCAACTGCGCACGGTTTTCGCGAAGTTCTTCTAAATATCGACCTGCAATATTATCATCCTGCTGATAACTCTTGCTGATTACCCACTCGCTGAGCGCATCTACTACTTCACCCATCTCGTAATATACCAGACCCAACAAGTTTCTCGCATCTATATTATATTTATTAAATCTTAAACTCTTTTTTAAACTAATAATTGCACCAGACAGGTTGCGCACCTCTGCCTTCTGTAATCCATCGTTGTAATACATATTGGATAAACGTCTTACTTTAAGAAAAATCCCTAAATCTGCATTACAAATAGGACATACCGCATTATTTCCTGCCTCGTTATTACATCTATAACAAATCATGAAATACCTCGATTCTAAAACTGGTTACCCGATTTCATATCGCGAATCATCTCTGTAATAATATCCGCAACATCTGTCAAATCACGATTGTATATGGTTGCCTCCGCCTCTTCTACTTCTAAAGAAGGTTGGAAATTCTTTAATTCTTCTTCAAAGTTAATCATTTATTTATACCTCTCTAATACGCTCTATACAAGTTCATCCTTCATAGAGAACATAACTACTTTTCCATCTCTTTCAAAAAATGATACCGAAGTCTGCTGCTCTTTTACCTGATGCAAGGAATCATTCACACCAACGGTAACACCCATATGCACATCCTGAATAACATTAATCGATGCACCCTGAGCACATTCCACAACCGAATTCATCTCATTTAACTGCTGTGTATGGGATGCCAGTTCTGCCTGTTTCACAATCTTGGTACGAAGCAGCGAAGCCTTTCTAGGATCATTCGGTGGTACATCTACCCCAGCCTTTATAGAATCCTCAATCTGCTTGATTCCCATACTAATCTTATCTATCATATCCTGTGCTTCAATAATACAATTCTCATGATAGCTAATTTGTTTTTTTACCTGAAGGTTTACACCTACATAAACCTCTGTCTTCACGCCATATTCGTTACCAAAGTTAAATGCTTCAATTCCAGTAGCCGCGTGAACTACGCCGCCTACTACACTAGCATGTTTCCCTTTCAGGAACACCTTATCATAAGACGTCACATCACAATTAATCAAAGAATCAGTGGTAACAGAACCATGAGCTTTGACCTTGGTATATTCCAAGAATTTTGCGGTCAAATTTCCTTTGGTAATAACTGTACCTCTATTCCCGCCTAACATGCCACCTCGAATGATTATATCCTTATTGGCATCAATAAGTGCACCTTCTACCGTTCCGTCAATTGTAACTGAACCAGTAGCTCGAATAACTGCTCCCGTAGGAACATTACCGTGAATAATAACATCTCCACGGAAATCAATATTTCCCGTCTTTAATCCTACATCTCCATGCACCTCATGAACTTCCGAAATCATAATTCGGTTGTTCTTCATTTCGATTTTTCCAGTCATGGTTGCCGTATAGGTTTTATTATCGTCTGACCTGTCAAAGCCTTTGCCAGTGAGTGGCGGAAGTGGTCTTCCTCTTTTTGCAACCAAAAGCTTGCCTTTAACAGTCATACCATTCGAGCCATCTACTGGCTCATTGTAAGTAGCAATTACCTGTCCTTCTTCGACAAGTTCTACCGTATGAATACTCCAATAATCTACCGTACCATCCTCGCGACGACTAGGAACCTTATTGAAGTTTGTGTCAAAATTGAAATCAAAGTATGCATCAACGCCATTTATGGCGTCGATGCCCTTTGCTATCATACATTCACGATCATAATACTTCTCGCTTATCATGGCAGAGATTTTTTCCTCGTTTATGCCTATCTTAACACCCGCAGCACGGACTTTATCCATAACATCGTTGAATTCGTATTCATCCTCTGGGGTCAAAGGTGATGGTAAGATTAAGTAAGCTTCCATCTCATCATATGAAATTCTTATCTTAGGTTCATGCTTTGCTACGATTTCCATTGTCTCTCCATGATTTATGCTATATATAGTAAAATTATAGCATTAGATACTACATCTGTGCAAGACGTTCTTCTACCTGCGCCATCATCTGTTCGTATTTTGCAAGTTTTTCTTTTTCTTCCTGCACCTTTTCTGGTTTCGCATTGTTTAAGAAACGTTCATTTGAAAGCATTCCTTTAGAACGAGCAAGCTCTTTTTCTAATTTTTCTTTTTCTTTCATAAGACGTTCTCTTTCCTTTTCGAAGTCAACTAAGTCTTCTAATGGAAGATAAACAACTGCACCTGGAATTACTACAGAAACTGCGCTGTCTTCAATACCATCTTTATTTCCCTGAACCACGATTTCATTTGTAAATGCAAGATTTACATATACTTCTTTGTTCGCCTCAAAAGTATCACATAATGCTTTGTCTTCTGAAACGATAAAGAGTTTTGCTTTTCTTGAAGGTGGTACATCCATTTCTGTACGAACATTACGAACACCTTTTACAAGATCCTTGCAGTGCTCAATTGCAGTTTCTTCTGCAGGGAAGTTCCATTCTTCTTTGTATACTGGCCAATCAGAAAGCATAATTGTTTCTGCTTCTGGATGAAGTGTACAGAAGATTTCTTCTGTAATAAATGGCATATATGGATGAAGAAGTCTAAGTGCTTCTGTAAGTACTGTCTTAAGAGTCCAAAGTGCTGCATTTGCAGATACTGGATCTTCTTCCTTCTTGTAAGTACGAACCTTAGCAATTTCGATGTACCAGTCACAGAATTCATCCCAGATGAAATCGTATACTTTCTGTACCGCAATACCAAGTTCGTATTTATCCATATTTTCAGTAGCATCTTTTGCTAATGTATTTACCTTAGAAAGAATCCACTTATCTGCTGCATGAAGTTCATCTAATGCAGGTTCTGTGATTTCCATTCCTTCTAAATTCATCATAATGAAACGAGATGCATTCCATACTTTGTTTGCAAAGTTACGAGAAGCTTCTACTCTTTCCCAATAGAAACGCATATCGTTACCTGGTGCATTACCAGTAATCAGTGTAAGACGAAGCGCATCTGCACCATACTTATCAATGATTTCCAATGG
>JAZKYR010000084.1:0-1720 GCA_045612245.1 Agathobacter sp. | reverse complement strand
ATGTTTCCAGTCTTTCCTACCCAGGTTCCCATCTTAGTAACCACAAGTGGCAAACGACGAATCTGGTTCAAAAGTGCAAGATATTCCATACATACATTGATGAAATAGCGGTTTAAATAATCATCTAATTCTTTTTCAATATAAGTGTCATAGAAATCTTCTGGCTCCATCATATAAAGGTCTGAAAGGTGTGGGTAGACAAAGCGATAATAGAAATTGATGTAAGTATCCTTGATTCGATATACACCTTTCTTTGCATTATCCCAGCCTCCTGTTTCAAATGAAACGACCTTTTCAATAATGTCAAACTGACTTAAATTTTTCATATATACGCTGATTTTAGGACGCGAATACCCTGTGTAATGATACAAGTCATTTAACTTATTTTCGCCCTTTGCAATCGCCATAAGGATTGTATTGTAAACAGATAATTCACGAAGTTCAGAAGATACCAGTTCTTCTGCTCGCTTGAAAAAGTATCCATCTTCTGAAAGGATGAGGTCACAGATATTCTGTTTGAAAGATTTACGTTTCTTCCAGTATTTCAAGTATCCAGGCACACCGCCTAATACTCCATAAATCTTAATCGTATCGCTTACAGAAAGTTCTGGAAATGCACGTACTACCTCCAGGAAATTCAGATTTGGAATCTTAATCTGTGCATCAATCTGGCTCATTGCTTCCGCACCCAAAACGCCTTCCATATCCTGCTCTGCCCATACGATAGATGAACTAGCTAAGATAATCATCACTGGCCCTGGATAAAGGCGACGGTTCTTGAGTTTCAAAACACTTTCCATAAATTCCGGATCCTTCTTCGCAATATGTTCGAATTCATCAATCACTACGACAAGTTTAGTAGGATTACCACTCTTCACACGATTGAAGTATTCGTCATAGCTTTCTCTCTGGATACGCACATCAAATTTCTGTGCGACTTCCTCTCCCATCATCTTAAGTTGTTCTTTTGCAGAGGCTTTTCTCGCACGATAATAAAAGTGCTTTCTTGTTTCCAAAAATGCACGAATCAATGCTTCCTTTTCTGAGTTCATCGGCCCATACATCACTACGAGCTGATTTCCGCTTTCTGCATATAAATCTTCCAACTTTTTAAGTTCACTCTGTTTAAACACAATATTTCTCCTTAAGTATTTTACTATCCATATAACTCAAAAATTATATCACATTTTAACTTTTACAACAACAAAAAACCTCCGCCGAAGCGAAGGTTTTCAATACTATTTCTTTGTGATATATCCCTGTGCTTTCAAAAGTTCTGCACAAAGTACTGCACCACCTGCAGCACCACGAACTGTATTGTGTGATAATCCAATGAACTTCCAGTCATATACATGATCTTCACGGATACGTCCTACTGATACACCCATACCATTTTCATAATCTACATCAAGGTTAACCTGTGGTCTGTTGTCTTCTTCTAAATACTGAATAAACTGTTTTGGAGCACTTGGAAGTTCTAATTCCTGTGGAACTCCTTTAAACTCACGTAATTTTGCAATCAATTGTTCTTTGGTTGGTTTATTCTTAAACTTAACAAATACAGCTGCTGTATGTCCATTTAATACAGGAACACGGATACACTGACATGTAATCACTGGACCTTCTGCTGGTTTGATTACACCATCTTCGATTTTACCCCAGATTCTAAGAGGTTCCATTTCAGATTTTTCTTCTTCCCCACCAATGTACGGAATAATAT
>JAZKYR010000083.1:0-19163 GCA_045612245.1 Agathobacter sp. | reverse complement strand
GCACCTTCGGTAGGATCGGTTCCTGCACAAAGTTCGTCGAAAAGCACGAGGCTTCGATTATCTGCTTTTTCCAAAATCTTTACAATATTTACCATGTGAGAAGAGAAGGTACTAAGACTTTGCTCAATACTCTGTTCATCTCCGATATCTGCAAATACTTCTTCAAAAATTGCAAGTTCGGAACGGTCGCCAGCAGGGATGTGTAATCCGGCCTGTCCCATAAGGGTAAGAAGGCCTACTGTTTTTAAGCTGACAGTTTTACCACCGGTATTAGGTCCTGTTACGATAAGTTGTTTGAAATTATCTCCTAAATATACATCAATAGGCACTACTTTTTTAGGGTCTAAGAGTGGATGGCGTCCTTTGCGAATATTGATGTATCCACGCTCGTTAAAGATTGGGGCGACGCCATTATAGGATTTGGCCAGACTTGCTTTTGCGAAGATAAAGTCTAGTTCAGAAAGCACGGTCCAGTTGTTGGCAAGTGCCATTTCAAAACCAGCAACCATCTCGCTAAGTTTTGCCAAAATCACATTGATTTCATCTTTTTCTTTGATGAAAAGTTCTTTTAATTCGTTATTTAGATTTACGACTGCCATAGGTTCGATGAAAACGGTCGAACCTGAAGAAGACTGGTCATGTACCATGCCTGGAACCTGCGCCTTGTTTCCGGCTTTTACAGGAAGACAGTAGCGACCATCACGCATGGTAACTACAGGGTCCTGCAAGTATTCTCTTGTAGTAGCATTGTTCATAAGAGAAGAAAGCTGTGCATGAATACGGTCATTCATCCCACGAATGGACTTTCTGATTTTTGATAAAGTTGGGCTTGCATCATCTGCAATTTCTTCTTCGCCTAAGATGCAGCGTTTGATTTCCTCGTGAAGAGGAGTCAGTGGTTCGATTTGAGAGAAGAATACACTTAAAGAATCTGTGTTTTCTTCTGTTCGTTCAGAACGATCATAAGATTTGGCACGCTTTGCAACTTCCAAAAGAGAACTAATCTGCAAAAGTTCTACGGTATTTAAGGTTCCGCCAATGGAAAGACGCTTCAGGGAGCCGTTAATATTTTGAAGACCAGAGAAAGAAAGTCTCTGACTTTTGTAAATACGATTTAAGGCATCGTGAGTAGTTTCCTGCAAATGATTGATTTCATCGATATCTGTAGAAGGAATTAACTCTTCGATGCGTTTTTTTGTTTCTGGAGCAGCTGCAAAATCAGCTAACTGCTCTAAAATTTTGTAATATTCTAATGTTCTAAAAACCTTTTGATTCATACTTACCTCTGTCGTTATAAATATATTATATTATAGCCCATAATCGCAGTTTGGAAAAGGCAAAAATACTTGCAAGGCAATAGAAATGACAATATAATAAGATTGGTATATTATCGTTACATGATAAGAGGATTTTATGGGATTTATACGCGAACAGATTAAAGAAAAACCGATAAGTAAAAGACGCTTGGCGATAAAAATAGGAGGCGCTGTTATATGCGGTCTCATATTTGCTGCTGTAGTATGTCTGGTTTTGGCAATTGCCCTTCCAGTAATAATAAACAGAGGGGAAAAGGAACCAACAGAACTAGTAGAGCAGACAGAGTCAGAAACCGGAACAGAAGATACTTCCGCACCAGAAAATGGATTCGTGCTTCCGCCTGATTTTAATTTATCAATGGAAGAGTATCAGGCTTTGCAAAATGAATTGTATCGCATTGGCGATATGGCAAATAAGTCTATGGTAACGGTATCTCGAACAGAAAAGGAAGAGGACTGGATTACAAATGATTTTGCAACAGAGGGTCAGGGTTCAGGACTTATCATTTCAGAAGATGGAAATTATGTATATATATTGACGGGGAGAAATATTATCGGAGATGCCGCGCATATTCGTGTGTCCTTTACAGATGGGACTGGAGCGGATGCCACACTGCTAAAATATGATGGCAATACCGGAATGGCAGTTCTTACCGTAGAAAAGCGTCAGATAAACGCGAATACTAAGAGGATAATTAGAGTGGCAAAACTTGGAAGTAAAAATCCTGTTGCAAATGGTACGCTGGTACTTGCATTAGGATGTCAGCTTGGAACAAATAGTTCTATTTTAACGGGGAATATCACTTCTGTTGAAAATGAAGTTGTCTCACTCGATAACAACTATTCTGTTTTCACTACGGATATCGTAGCGGGTGATACAGAGAATGGTGTATTAATCAATACCCAAGGTGAAGTGCTAGGTATAGTAATGAAATCCTTTGTGACTTCACAGGATACAAATACACTGACTGCAGTAGCTTATTCTGAAGTTGCAAGAGTCATTGATAATTTAAAAAATCGAAAAGATATTCCTTATGTTGGAGTGTTTATATCGACAGTTACGGATGACATCTCAGATGCTTATGATATTCCCAAGGGGGTATTTATTCGTGAAGTTGCCATGGACTCTCCTGCTATGAAAGCGGGATTGCAAAGTGGTGATGTAATTACGCATGTGAATGGCGATGCAGTTTTAACAGATGCACTACTGAGTGAAAAAATATCACAGCTGATTCCGGGAACTACCTGTGAATTATCTGTGAAACGACAAAATGGAAATGAATATTATGATGTAGTCTGCACGGTAACAATAGGCGTGCTAGAGTAATTTGGAGGAAATATGAAATATATTGAAAGTTTTCGTGAGGGGGATCGCATCAATGATGTGTACCTTTGTAAATTTAAACAGGCAGCTTTAACAAAAGCAGGAAAGCCATATGATATCGTAATCTTACAGGATAAAACAGGAACCATTGATTCCAAAATATGGGATCCAGGTTCAATTGGAATTGATGACTTTGATGTAATGGATTATGTATGTATTACAGGAGATGTTTCTCTTTATAACGGTAGTCCACAGCTCTCTATCAAACGTGCCAGAAAAGTGGAAGAGGGAGAGTATGATCCAAGTGACTATCTTCCAGTAAGTGAATATGACATCGATGGAATGTTTGTAGAATTAATGGGCTACATAAATTCAATTAAAAATCCATATTATAGCAAGCTTCTCCATGCATTTTTTGATAATGCAGCTTTTGAGAAAAAATTCAAATTTCATTCTGCTGCGAAGAGTGTGCACCATGGTTTTGTAGGTGGCCTTTTGGAGCATACCTTAAGCGTTACCAGAAACTGTGACTTCTTTGCAAAGAATTATAATATTTTAAATAGAGATTTATTGCTTACAGCAGCAATGTTTCATGATTTAGGAAAGTTGAAAGAACTATCTACTTTCCCAGAAAATGATTACACAGATGCAGGTAATCTGCTTGGACATATTGTGATGGGCGTTGAGATGTTAAATGACCAAATCCGTCAGATAGAAGGATTTCCAGTTGTGCTTGCAAATGAGCTCAAGCATTGTATATTGGCACATCACGGAGAACTCGAATTTGGTTCACCAAAGAAGCCAGCTTTGGTAGAAGCGCTTTGCTTAAGCTTTGCAGATAATTTGGATGCAAAGATGCAAACTATGAAAGAAATCTTTAATGGAGTTCCAGAAAATAATTTAGAATGGCAAGGATATAATAGACTTTTAGAGTCAAACATCCGTAGAACAAGCAATTATGAAGAAAAATGATATTTTCGATTTAGAAATAACTGACATGGGCGTCGATGGAGAAGGAATAGGTCATTATGATGGAATGACTTTCTTTGTGAAGGATGCACTCATAGGAGATGTGATTCGTGCCCGTGCGACAAAGTTAAAAAAGAATTATGGATATGCCAGAGTGGAAGAAGTAGTGAAACCTTCCGAGTTTCGAGTAGAGCCAAAATGTGAACATCATAGACGCTGTGGTGGTTGTCAGATTCAGGCACTTTCTTATGAAAAGCAGTTGGCGTTTAAGCAGGATAAAGTCCGTGGGAATCTGATTCGTATTGGCGGCTTTTCTGAGGAAGAAGTCGATGCAAAAATGCTTCCAGTGATTGGAATGGAAACACCATTTCGTTATCGCAATAAGGCACAATTTCCAGTTGGGACAGATAAGGAAGGAAATCTGGTAACAGGATTTTACGCGGCAAGAACACACAGTATTATTCCGGTAGAAGACTGTTTGTTAGGGGTAGCAGAGAATGCTCCGATTCTGGATGTGGTAAAGGGATGGATGCTTGAGAATGGCGTCAGTGCATACGACGAAGTTTCTGGAAAAGGTCTTCTACGACATGTGCTTATCCGTTTTGGATTTACTACAAAAGAAATCATGGTATGCCTTATCATAAACGGACGAACACTTCCTGCACAGGCAGATTTAATTTCGCGTTTGGAAAAAATAGAGGGAATGACTTCGGTTTCCGTTAATATCAATACAAAGAATACAAATGTAATTCTTGGTGATGTTACAGAATGTATCTGGGGACAGGCCTATATTACAGATTATCTTGGAAGCGTTGCTTACCATATTTCACCACAGTCTTTCTATCAGGTAAACCCAGTGCAGACAGAAAAATTATATAGTACTGCACTTGAATATGCTGACTTAACAGGCGAGGAATACGTATGGGATCTTTATTGTGGAATTGGAACCATTTCACTTTTCCTGGCTCAGAAAGCGAAGAAAGTATATGGGGTGGAAATCGTACCTCAGGCAATTGAAGATGCGAAAAACAATGCCAAGTTAAATGGTATCGAGAATGCAGAATTCTTTGTGGGAAAAGCAGAAGAGGTATTGCCAGAGTTTTATGAGAATTTAAAAGAAGGTGATGCAATGCTTACACCAGATGTAATCGTAGTCGACCCACCTCGAAAAGGTTGCGATGGAGCATGTCTTGAGACCATGCTTAAGATGCAACCAAAACGTATCGTATATGTTAGCTGTGATTCCGCAACCCTTGCAAGGGATTTAAGAATTCTTTGTGATGGTGGATATGAACTGGAAAAAGTAAGAGCAGTAGACCAGTTCCCACATACGGGACATATAGAGACGGTTGTAAAACTGGTTAGAAGTAAATAAATTGGAGGAAGTATGCAGTATCGTACCGATAAATATGGAAATCAAATATCCGTCCTAGGATATGGTTGTATGCGTTTTACAAAAACCGCAGGAGCCATTGATATGGACAAGGCGGAAGCGGAACTTATGGCAGCCTATGAAAAGGGCATTAATTACTATGACACTGCTTACATATACGGTGGAAGTGAAGCTGCACTTGGAAAGATATTTGAGAAAAATGGAATTCGTGAAAAGATAAATATCGCTACGAAACTACCGCACTATCTCATGCACTCGATGGATGCGATTGAGAAATGTTTTCAGGAAGAGCTTAGCAGACTTCGTACAGACTATATCGATTATTATCTCATGCATATGTTAAATGATGTAAAGACATGGGAAAAATTAGTGGATATGGGAATCTTAGAATGGATTCGTGAGAAAAAGGCAAGCGGCGCTATTCGTCAGATTGGATTTTCGTATCATGGAAATACGGAAAGTTTTTGTAAAGTAGTAGATGCCTATGATTGGGATTTCTGTCAGATTCAGTACAACTATCTGGATGAACATGCACAAGCAGGAAGAAAAGGACTAAACCATGCTGCTGCAAAAGGAATTCCTGTTATTATTATGGAACCACTTCGCGGCGGTAAATTGGTAAACAACCTTCCAGAAAAGGCAAAAACACTCTTTGCAGAATATCCAAAGAAATATTCACCTGCAGAGTGGGCGTTTCGTTGGCTTTGGAATCAACCAGAAGTCACTTGTGTGCTTTCAGGGATGAACTCCATGGAAATGTTAGAAGAAAATATTCGTGTAGCAAGTGAATGTCAAGTGGGAGAATTTACACCGGAAGATGACAAGTTGCTCGCGCAGATTGTAGATGTAATTAACTCAAAAATGAAAGTCGGATGTACAGGTTGTGGATACTGTATGCCATGTCCGATGAATGTAGATATACCAGGTGCTTTTGCATCGTATAATGTTTCAGCAATAGACGGGAAAAAAGAAGCTTGGTACGAGCATCTTAGAAGTTCAACATTTCGAAAAGATGCTACTTCAATATCTAATTGTATCGGTTGTGGAAAGTGCGAAAAGCACTGTCCTCAGGGAATTCAGATTCGTGAAGAATTAAAGGCAGCCGAAAAGATTTTAGAAGGACCAATTTATAAGATTGCAAAAAAAATCGTACCACTGTTTATAAGATATTAAAAAAATGGTACAATATAAGTTGGTTTAAAATATTACGAGAAAGGATGACAATATGGGAGCTGGATTATATTCAGTAGTTGCCGGAATGTGTCTACTCTTGACCTTTGTGCTTTACTTGCGAATGGTAAGTAGTGTAGTGCGAAGTGAGAAAAGAGATATATATGTCGGAATCATGACAATCGGAATGATTTATCTGGGTCTGGACGTATTATGGGGTGTCATTTATGACAATCTCATTCCGATTCCAGTATCTATACAGGAAATCATTTATGCAATGTATTATTCTGCATCTGCAATACTTTCTTATCGTTGGTTTGCCTATGTAGAATACATGCAGGATTCTGTGTTGTATTTTAATAAAAGAATACGATTGCTGCTTAAGGTGCCGATGTTTTTTGTTGTAGCGTGTTCGGCATTGTCCATATGGACAGGCTGGTTTTTCTATATTGATGCAAATGGTGTTTATTGCAGAGGTTCATGGTACATACCACAGTTGATATTTACGTACGGATATCTGATATTTGCAGCAGGAAAACTGGCTATAAAAATGTTTGCAACAAAGGAATTTGAAAATCAGAATACCTATATGATCATGTTGTCATATTTTGTTTTTCCGGTTGTGTTTGGAGTGCTCCAGATTTCTTATGCAAGTATGCCTTTTCTGTGTATGGGAATTGCAATGGCTTCACTGCAAACATATTTGTTTTTCGTAACTTTTGAAAAAGAACGAGAACTCAGTTCTTCAAAGATTCATAGTTTGAGCAGACTGTTTATTAGTTCTCATTATTTGAATTTGCAGACCGGAAAGAAGACCTACTTAAGTAATGCAGATGAAAAGGTAGAAGAGTATCTGACCGGAGATTTTTATAAAGAAGCACCAGAAGATTATGAAGAGGCTGTTCGGGTTTATGTAAATACATATGTGCATCCGGACGATAGGGAACTCTATTTAACAATGAGCAATCGCTCCTACATGGAGAAGACGCTAAATAAAGATAATTTATTTTATTCATTCAATTATCGACAGATTGCAAGTGGCATTGAAAAGTGGTTTAGAATGCATGTAATTGTGGCATCGTATTTGCCTGAGGGAAAAGTAACTAATGTCGTAATGGCTATCATGGATGTTGATAAGGAGATTAAGAATGACATTCAGCAAAAGGAAACCATAGAGGAAGCTTTAGTAGCGGCCGAACAAGCAAACAAGGCAAAGAGCCAGTTCCTTTCAAGTATGTCGCATGATATTCGAACTCCAATGAATGCAATCACAGGGTTTGTTACTTTGGCACAGTCCAATATAGATAATCGCTTAGAGGTAAAAGATTATCTGGATAAAATACAAACTGCCAGCAAACACCTCTTAAGTTTAATTAATGATATTTTGGATATGAGCCGTATTGAAAGTGGTAAGGTTCAGATAGAGGAAAGTGAAGTATCATTAAAAGAAGTTTTTGAAATGGTAAATGGTATGATTCAACCGATGGCCAGGGAAAAAGAAATTCATTTCCAAATAGATAGCCAGATTGTGAACAATTATGTATATTGTGACAAATTACGTTTGAATCAGATTCTTATAAATCTTCTTGGAAATGCGGTGAAATTCACACCACAAAAAGGAGAGGTTTCCTTACATGTGCACCAAGAGATGGTGGCACCGGAAGGATACGGTGTTTATATATTTAAAGTAAAAGATAATGGTATTGGTATTGGGGAAGAATTCCTAGATAGTGTTTTTTCTGCTTTCGAAAGAGAAAAGAGTACCGAAAATTCAGGAATTCAGGGAACTGGACTTGGACTCGCAATCACTAAGAGCATCGTAAAGATGATGGGTGGAAAAATAGATGTAGAAAGTGAGTTGGGCAAGGGAACTGAATTTACCGTAAAAGTTGTTTTTATGTTACAGGATGTGGATGAAGACAATGTAAGTGCAACGCTACAAATTGCAGAGGATAAAGAAAAAGAAGAGTTGGAAAATGAAGCCCAAAGAGCACTCTTCCAGAATAAAAAATTATTGCTTGTAGAAGATAATTCACTTAACCGTGAGATAGCAAGAAAACTCCTTACAGCCCAAGGGTTTATTGTGGATGAAGCAGTGGATGGAAAACAGGCAGTAGAGAAGATGTCTCTTGCAAAACCAAATGAATATGCCGCAGTGCTTATGGATATTCAAATGCCAATTATGGATGGTTATGAAGCTACAAAAGCCATTCGAGAGATGGATAACCGTATGATTTCAAAAATCCCAATTATCGCAATGACAGCAAATGCATTTGGAGAAGAGAAAAAGAAGGCGTTTGCAAGTGGTATGAGTGGATATGTGACCAAACCAATTGAGGTGGATGTTTTATTTGAAACCTTAAAGCAAATAATAGAATAAAAAGAGAAAAGGAAAGTATAAGTCATGAAAAAAACAAAAATTGTATGTACAATGGGACCAAACTCAAATGATCCAGAATTAATGAGAAAATTAATCCAGGAGGGAATGGATATTGCACGTTTCAATTTCTCTCATGGTGACCATGCAGAACAGAAAGAAAGAATGGATATGTTAAAAAAGCTTCGTAAGGAAGAAGGCAAACATATTGCAATTCTTTTGGATACAAAAGGACCAGAAATTCGTACAGGATTATTAAAAGACGGTCAGAAAGTACAGTTGGTAGAGGGTGAAGAATTTGTTCTTACTACAGAAGAAATTGAAGGTGACAACAAGAGAGTGAGCATCACTTATGAAGGTCTTGTAGAAGACGCTGAAGTAGGCGGAAAGATTCTTATTGATGATGGTTTGATCGAATTAAGAGTAGAAGAAATCAATGGAAAAGATATCGTTTGTCGTGTAATCAATGGTGGTGAACTTGGACAGAGAAAGGGTGTAAACGTACCAAATGTTCCAATTCGTCTTCCTGCTATTACAGAAAAAGACAAAGCGGATATTCGTTTCGGTGCAGAACAGGATGTAGACTTTATTGCAGCTTCTTTTGTTCGTAATGCAGAATGTATTCGTGAAATTAAAGCAATCCTTCGCGAATGTGGAGCTCCATATACTCCAGTTATTGCGAAAATCGAAAATGCAGAAGGTATCGACAACTTGGATGAAATTTTGGAAATTGCAGATGGTATCATGGTTGCACGTGGTGACCTTGGTGTAGAAATCCCTGCAGAAGAAGTTCCATATATCCAGAAGATGATGATCAATAAATGTAAAGAATGTTATAAGCCAGTTATCACAGCAACACAGATGTTAGACTCTATGATGCGTAATCCACGTCCTACACGTGCAGAAGTGACAGACGTTGCAAATGCAGTATATGACGGAACGGATGCGGTAATGTTATCTGGTGAAACAGCACAGGGTAAATATCCAGTAGAAGCACTTAAGATGATGGTTCAGATTTGTGAAAATACAGAATTACATTTGAATCATGAAGAAATTTTAAGCAAGATGAAAAAACAGCGTATGAAAGACACAACTAGTGCATTGGGTTATGCAACAGTTTCAACGGCTACGAACTTAGATGCAAAATGTATCATCGCTCCTACAGGTTCTGGTGCAACAGCTCGTGTTATTTCAAAATTTCATCCTAAGATGGATGTGCTTGCAGTAAGTCCAAATGCAAGAGCTCTTCGCAGAATGCAGATTTACTGGGGCGTTAGACCTTATGAATCAATGCAGCAGGATACAGCTGAAGCAATTTGTAGTAGTGCTATAGAAATTGCAAAAGACAAAGGTTTTGTGGAAGCAGGCGATTTATCAGTTCTTACAGCAGGTATTCCTTCACCACATGTAGGTGGATTTGATTATGGTGTAAGCAATATGATGAGAATTGTTACAATTGAGTAAGAGGACAGATGATGAAAAAAAGTAAACACTTTAGAAAAGATGTAATTATGGCAAGAGTGATTGCCGGAGTGTTGGTTATTGTGTTGATAGTATTGTTGGTTTTGGCAGTTTCAATTTTGACAAAACCATCCGGAAGCAATAAAGACACTCAGAATACACAGAATACTCAGAGTACAGAAAATACTCAGAAAGAAGAACTGGATGTAGATATCAGCACAGAGTATGGGACAGAAACTGAATTTGAGACAGAGTCAGAATCAGAGCCAGAATCAGAGCCAGAATCAGAATCTGAAGCAGTGTCAACGGATAAGACTTATGTAATTACTACATCACCAATAAGACTTCGCAAGGAGCCAAATACAGAGTGCGCAACCATAGAACTGCTTGAACCAGATGTGAAACTTGAGGTATTAGAAACCTTAGATGGCTGGTACAAAGTATCACATAATGGACAGGAAGGTTACGTAAGTGCTACTTATGTGGAAGTTGAGGAATCATAAATGAATTGGTTAGTTTATGCAATTTTGGGAGCTGTGCTAGCAGGCGCATCTCCCGTGTTTGCAAAAAGCGGGATGCATAAATCGAATTTTCACCTTGCTGCAGCACTTAGAGGAACCTTTTTATTTCTGGGCGCATGGTTTATGGTGAATCAAACCGGATTTGGAGTAGCACTTTCTGGAATAAGCTCGAATACGTTTCTGTATTTGATTTTTTCAGGGATTGCTACAGGCATTGTATGGATTTGTGTGATTAGAGCTTTGCAGCTAGGTGAGGTAGTAAAGGTAATCCCAATTATAGAAGGAAGTATAATACTGGATTTATTAGTTGGGATATTATTTTTCAATGATGGTGTCGATGCCAAAAAAATCATAATTTTAGTTGCTATAATTGCGGGTATCTTTATGATGTCGTTAAAGACCTCGGGGAGAAGTAGAAGAACTGGTGCATGGATTGGCTATGCCTTTGCAGCGATGGCTTTTACAACAGTGACAGTTGTATTAGATCGGATTGGAATTAGCGGAATCAATGCATATTCTGAAAGAATGATTCGATATGGGATTGCACTTGTTTTGGTGTGGTTAGTTGTGTTTGCAACAAGAGGATATACAGGGCTACGTTCTATGTCCTTTTTAGATGGCATATATTTGTGCTTGTCAGGTGTAGCAATGGGCGCTGCATGGTATTGCTTTAATAAGGCGGCTGTCCTTGGCGTGAATGCAAGTGTTCAAATCGTTGAGTTATTTGATTTGGTTGCTGCAGTAGTACTAGGGTGTGTCTTTTTAAGAGAACGCCTTTCTGTACGCGCTATTTTTGGAATGATTTTTATGATGCTTGGATTTTGGTTGCATTTAGGCACATTTTTATAATTTCTTCATATGCTATATTGATAGCAAGGTGGAGAGTTAATGTGGAAAATAGAGATCATTTATATCAAAGGATTCCTTTTTATATGACATATCCAATGCAAAATTTGTATTTAACAGAAATGGAATATGAAAAGGATATGGAAAGAATGAAGGCACTGTATCCTAGAGAAGTGCAAAATTTACAACAGATGGTAGAACGTCGTTGTGATGAGATGGAATATGAAGGTAGCAGGATGTATGATGAAAATCCAGACCGCTACATGTTAGAGCGAGAAGCACAACGTTTATTTGAGGAGTTCTTGCGACAGAATCCGCAATACGGGAATTTGAGAGAAGAACCATTGTCAGCTCAGCATTATGATAGACGAAGAGACGATGGATGGCTTCGCGGTCTTATCGGAATTCTATTTCATGATGAAATATATCGTAGAAGATGTAGACATCGTAGATGTAGTCGTTGGTGGTAGGTGCGATTACAAATAGTTTAGTTACACAGGGTGAAGCAGATGAATAATAAAATGACAAAACCAATTGTGCTGACGGTCGTTTTTTTGATTTCAGTCATTGTGTTTAGTATGTTGACAAACAAAGTAAATAAAGATCTGACCACAACGATGGATGAGGCCAGTCTTCCAGTTATGTATTTTGTATATGATGGGAAGATGATTAATGAGCTTCATGGATACGTGCAGGAGATGGATATGCTGTCCATGCGAGATGGTCTTATGCCAATTGGAGAAGATCGCAAGCTTCAGCTGGAAATTATGACCTACGGAAATAAAGTAGAAAACCTTTCCTATAAAATACGTAGTATGGATAGTGAAAGATTATTGGTGGAAGAAGATAGCGCTGATATTATGGTGACACAGGATAAGGTGAGCTGTAATATCAGTCTTCCTAGTTTGTTTGAGGACAACCAGGAATATAATATGGAAATGGTAATTAGCCTGGATGGAAAGGATGTATATTACTATACTCGTATTGTAAGAGCAATGGATTGTTATACAAAGGAAACTTTGGATTTCTCCATGAATTTCCATGCATATTCTTTTAGAGATGATGCAAGTACATTCTTCCCAACCTATATGGATCCCGCAACTGGGGATGCGACCAATTTAGCATATGTAGATTTATCATGTACTTTAAGACAGCTTACCTGGGCGAATTTTACAGGCGTGAAATTGACAGAACCGGTGGCCTCTTTTAAGGAGGTAAATAGCTCTTACAATGTTATTACCTTAAATTATGTAATGACAAACGTGAATGAAGAAAACGAAGTAGAGTATTACAACGTGGAAGAATATTATCGTTTAAGATATACGCCTACTCGTATCTACGTGTTAAATTTCGAACGTAGAATGAATCAAATTTTTAGAGGTGAAAATAACTTCCTATTAGGAACTACGGGCATTCTATTAGGAATTCGAGATAATCAAGTTGAGTATTTAGCAAACGACTCCGGAAACTGCATTGCATTTGTGCAGGAGGGAGAGCTTTGGAGTTATGACCGCATAAATAACACCATTTCACAAGTGTTTAGTTTCCGTAATGCAGAGGGGATTAATGCGCGTGAAAATTGGAATGAGCACGACATTCAAATTGTTCGAGTAGATGAAGCGGGAAGTATTTCTTTTGTGGTATCGGGATATATGAACCGCGGTGATCATGAAGGTCTTGTCGGTGTTGGAGTGTATTATTATGATGGAATTGCACATACCGTAGAGGAAGAAGTGTTTGTTCCATCGAGTAAGTCGTATGAAGTCCTCCAGGCCGAACTCGGAAAATTAATGTATGTAAATGAGCAGAAAATTTTATATTTTGCATTAAATAATAATATCTATAAGGTAGATATGAATACAAATGAAGTAGATGTTATGGTTGAGGGTGATACAGAGAATTATTATGTGGCATCGAAAAGTGGACGTTACCTGGCTTGGATAAATCCAAAGGAATTATATTCTAGTACCAAGATTCAAATTGAGGATTTAAAGACAGGTATGTCACATGAGGTAGTTGCAGAAAATAAATGTTTTCTACAGCCAGTAGCATTTATTGGAGAAGACTTTGTGTATGGTGTGGCAAATTCCGTAGATGTAAAAGTAGATGCATTGGGAGATTTGGTTTTCCCAATGAGTAAGATTCAAATATTAAATACATCAGAAGATAAACAGGATGTAATTAAAACCTATTTACCAGATAATGGAAAAATTGGAAACATTTCCGTAGATGAAAATAATGTATATCTTGGTTTGGTAAGTGAAGTTGCAGGACGTTGGGTAGAAAGCGGAGCAGATACGATTATGAATCGTGAGGCAGAACCAGCGAATAGTGTAAAACTTAGAAAATCTGTTACAGATTTAAAACAGACACAGGTTGCTATCAACATGAAGGAGATTAAAAAAGATTCTGCCGTACAGATTATTAATCCAAAGCAGATTCTTTTAGAGCAGAATCGCGTTGTTGATATTGATGTAAGAACAGATGGATACTTCTATGCTTATGCAAGGGGTAAGGTGCTTTTGGCGACTAAGGATGCAGGGGCTGCTATAAAATGTGCAAATCAAAATTATGGTGTAGTAGTAGACTCAGATTTGAAATATATCTTCAAACGAGCAAGAGACTCTGTACAGCCAGCACTTTCTAATATGACTGTAAATGAGGCAGATGTGAATGCTTCCTCAATGGTAAAGGCCGTAAGTATTATTCTTAACCGAGAAGGTGTAGGAATCGGAGTAAGTGATCTGATTGCCGCAGGTCAAAATCCAGTACAGATTATGCAGAGTACGATGAAAGAAAGTGTAGTATTAGAACTTAGAGATTGTACGATTGATGAGCTTCTATATTACTTAGATCAGGGAACTCCAGTATTGGCTCGCACAGGTGGAAATCAGGCCATTTTATTGACCGGATATTCTTCGAACAATGTACATTTTTACAATCCTGCAACAGGACAAAATAGAAGTGTTAAATATGAAGAAATTTCGCGTCTCTTAGAAGAAGGCGGAAATTATTTTATAGCATACGTTAAATAGCATAAAATTCATTGTCATTTTGAACAATTACCTAAACTCATTTTGAAATCCTTAGTGTAAGTTTAACAGAATTTTCAGAATTGCTTGCAAAACCGTAAAAATTAGGATATATTTGGATTTGTATTTTATGATTGGAACAAGGAGTGCAAAATGAGCAGAAAAAATGTAATCGTTTCTAATGTATCGGACGGCCACGCGAATCCAATCGCTGAACTGGTTCAGTTAGCGTGTAGATTTGACAGCGAGATAATTTTAGAAAGTGATAATCGTAGAATTAATGCGAAAAGCATTATGGGGATTATGGCTTTCAATCCATCGGAAGGCATGTCAATCAACATTGTGACCGAAGGTTCGGATGAAGAAGAAGCAGTAATAGCTATCGAAAAATTCTTAGTTTGTGAATAAGAAATTCTTAGGAGGAAAAGAATCATGGCAACAGCTAAAAAAGCAACAACAAAAGCAACAGAAGTTAAAGAAGTTAAAGTAGAAGCTCCAGTAGTAGCTGAAGTTAAAGAAGTTAAAGCAGAAGCTAAAAAAGCTCCAGCTAAAAAAGCTCCAGCAAAGAAAGCTCCTGCAAAAAAAGCAGCTGCTAAAGCTGAAACAGTAATCACTGTACAGTTCGGTGGCAACGAAGTAGCAATCGCTACAGTTGAAGAAAAAGTTAAAGCTCAGTTCGTAGCTGAAGGTAACAAAGCATCTTCAATCAAATCTTTAAACATTTACGTAAAACCAGAAGAAGCTTCTGCATACTACGTAATCAACGGTGATGTAACAGGTCGTGTAGACTTATTCTAATCCGTACATAAGAACGAACAAAAAGCTGTCGCAAATTTAATTTGTGGCAGTTTTTTTATTATTATTGAGAAAAGATGTCACGATGATAAATGGGGTGTAAATTCTGAACATGAGAAGGAAATCGTTCATTTTCCTAAAGCGCACTTCGTGCTTAAAGTTCGTGTCCGGCAATACTTTTACTATTTACATCGGATTTGTCCTATGTGCAACAGACACCTATTCCAATTTCAAGTTTCTCTAATGTGGACAGTCTTATAAAGGTGATATTACATATGCCATGCAAAAACTCGCACAAAACCAGTGCTCAAACATTTGCATGGCATATGACATTTTATAATTCTGTCCACATAAGAGAAACTAAGAAATCATCATGAAGGTGTCTTTATGCACACGGACAAACCGATGTAAATTGTAAAATCTTTTGCCGGACGTGAATGATCATAAAAGCACGAAGTGCGCTTTAAGAAAATTTCGATTTCCTCAGCGTTCGAATTTACACCCCATTTTTCACGTGACAGATTTCTCGACAAACAAAATAAAAGCTGCCACAAATTAAATTTGCGACAGCTTATTTATTCGTGCCCAGAGCCGGAATCGAACCAGCGACACAAGGATTTTCAGTCCTTTGCTCTACCAACTGAGCTATCTGGGCTTGTTGTAATCACAACATATGTATTCTACAATAACTGGATATTATTGTCAAGAAAAAATAGATATGCTATAATTCTTCATAGAATTTGGAGGAAAGAAATGTTAGAACTAAAGAATATATGCTACGAAGTTGATGTAGACGGCGAGAAAAAAGAGATTTTAAAAAATGTTAGTTTGACGATAGAGGAGCATTTTGTTGCTATCACAGGTCCTAATGGTGGCGGTAAGTCGACCTTGGCGAAAATGATAGCAGGGATTATTCAGCCTACAAGTGGTCAGATTTTGCTGGATGGAGAAGACATTACAAATTTAAATATTACAGAACGTGCGAAGAGAGGTGTTAGTTTTGCTTTTCAGCAACCAGTTCATTTTAAAGGACTTACAGTAAAGGATTTGGTTTCTATTGCAGCGGGTAAGGCAATGAGTGTCAATGATATCTGCAGCATCCTTTCGGAAGTTGGATTATGTGCGAGAGATTATATTGATAGAGAAATCAATGCAAGTCTTTCCGGCGGAGAGCTGAAGCGTATCGAAATCGCCATGATTTTGGCACGAGGAACAAAACTTTCCATTTTTGATGAGCCAGAGGCAGGTATCGATCTCTGGAGCTTTAATAGCTTGATTAAAGTCTTTGAGAAGATGAGAGATGAGATACATGGTAGTATTTTGATTATTTCGCATCAGGAGAAAATCCTAAACATTGCAGATAAGATTATCGTAATTGCAAATGGCGAGATTGAAAATATCGGTGGTAAAGAAGAAATTTTACCTACACTTTTATATACAAGCAGAGCTTGTCAGTCGCTTACAGATAAGCAGTAAAATAGAAAAGAGATACAGAAGATGGATTTAATACAGAAAAACCTTTTATCGCAGATTGCAGATTTGCATGAGGTTCCAGAAGGTGCATATAATATTAGAGCGAATGGGACAAGTGCGGGAAGCAATACCACTGCGAATATTGATATCGTACAAAAAGAAGATAAAGATGGTATTGATATTGTGATCAAACCTGGAACTGTAAATGAGAGCGTGCATATTCCAGTACTTCTTAGTCAGAGTGGAATTCAGGAAGTGGTATATAACGATTTTTATATTGGTGAAAATGCAGATGTTACGATTGTAGCTGGCTGCGGAATTCACAACTGTGGTGTGGATACTTCGAAACATGACGGAGTGCATACCTTCTATATAGGAAAGAATGCCAAAGTAAAATATGTGGAACGTCATTATGGTGAAGGCGATGGGAATGGAGAAAATATTATGAATCCAGAAACTATCATTCATCTTGAAGAGGGCGCTGTCCTTGAAATGGAGACAACCCAGATTAAAGGAATTGATTCTACTAATCGTATTACTCGTGGAGATTTGGCTGCGGGTGCAACTTTAGAAGTTCGCGAAAAACTTATGACACATGGAAAACAGTATGCACGTACGGACTTCTCTATGGATTTAAATGGGGATGGATGCAGTGCAAACATTGTATCACGTTCAGTGGCAAGAGATGAATCTAGACAGGAATTTTTCTCGAATATCAATGGAAATAGTGTATGTACAGGACATAGTGAATGCGATGCCATTATTATGGACAAAGCTGTAGTAGCAGCGAGTCCACAACTTACAGCAGCGAATATAGATGCGAGCTTGATTCATGAAGCCGCAATCGGTAAGATTGCAGGGGAACAGTTGATTAAACTCATGACCTTAGGACTTACCGAAGCGGAAGCAGAAGAACAGATTATTAATGGGTTCTTAAAATAGTGGTGGATTTTTAGGATTTACGTATTCGATACGTCTTTCTTTCATCCAGTGTTTTACAATTCGTAGTGGAATACCAAAACGCTCTGCCACTTGGAATTCATTTACATTATTTTCACGGATATAGGTCTTTACTTCGTGAAAAAGAATGGTTTCCTGACAATGTGCGCAACAATTAAATTCTGCACTACGGGGAATTGGCTGGCCACAATGTTCACAATATTTATGGTTAATTGTTTGTTTGCGTTGTAATTCGTCTATATCTAATCTTGGTTTCAGACCCATTACGAACCTCCAAATAAAATGATACCATTATTATACATAATAGGAGTGTATTATGTCAAAGAAAACAAATCCAATTGCAGTGTTTGATTCTGGAGTGGGCGGAATCAGTGTATTAAGAGAATTAGTAAAGATTCTTCCAAACGAAGATTATATTTACTATGGAGACTCAAAGAATGCACCATATGGTATGAAGGATAAGGAAACCGTAAAACAGCTTACGATTGATGCGGCAGAATACCTTTTTGCTCAGGGAGCAAAAGGCTTGGTAGTAGCATGTAACACAGCTACAAGTGCTGCGGTACGAGCATTACGAGAAATGTATCCTGATATTCCAATTGTAGGGATAGAACCAGCAGTAAAACCAGCCGCGACTTTGAAACCAAATTGTCGCGTACTTGTAATGGCTACCCCAATGACAATTCGCGAAGAAAAGTTCCAAAATCTTATGGCAAAATACGAAGATATGGCAGAGATTATTCCACTTCCATGTCCAGGCCTTATGGACTTTGTAGAACGCGGGGATTTGACCAGTGATGACTTCCGAAGATATTTGGAAGAGCTTCTTTTTGCACATCGTATTCATCCAGTAGATTCTGTGGTATTAGGATGCACACATTATCCATTCGCAAAGGATATGATTAAAGAAGTTTTAGGACCAGATGTCCTCGTTTTTGATGGTGGGGAGGGAACTGCACGTGAAATGAGGCGTCGTCTTGCAGAAGCAGATCTCCTAAATCCTTGCGAATGTGAAGGCAAGGTGGACTTCCAAAACAGTTTAGAAAACACTTCTAAAATTGAGTTGTGTAATTTCTTACTAAACTTATAGATACAAGAGCTGCCGCAACACACATTTGTGGGCAGCTTTTTCTTATTCTTGAGAAGATATGTCACGATGATAAGGGGATGTAAATTCGAATCATTAGAAGAAAACCGTTCATTTTCTTAAGCACACGGCTTCCTTAAGTTTTGTGTCTGGCAACGTTTTTACAATTTGTACCAGATTTGTCCTATGTGCAACAGACACCTATTCCTATTTCAAGTTTCTCTAATGTGGACAGTCTTATAAAGTTGAGATTACATATGCCATGCAAAAACTCGCACAAAAAAGCGTGCTCAAACATTTGCATGGCATATGACATTTTATAAACCTGTCCACATAAGAGAAACTAAGAAATCATCATGATGGTGTCTTTATGCACACGGACAAACCGATACAAATTGTAAAACCTTTGACAGACATAAATTATCAAGAAAGGAAGCCG
>JAZKYR010000082.1:0-38322 GCA_045612245.1 Agathobacter sp. | reverse complement strand
AGAGAGGTCTACGCCTTCTGCTTTCTTGAATTCATCAATCATCCACTGTGTTACTTTGTTGTCGAAGTCATCACCACCGAGCTGTGTATCACCGTTTGTTGATAATACTTCGATAACGCCATCACCGATTTCAATGATAGATACGTCGAATGTACCACCACCTAAGGCGTATACCATGATTTTCTGTTCTTTTTCATTATCAAGACCATAAGCTAAAGCTGCTGCTGTTGGTTCATTGATGATACGTTTTACATCAAGACCAGCGATTTTACCAGCGTCTTTTGTAGCCTGACGTTCTGCATCGTTGAAGTATGCAGGTACTGTGATAACTGCTTCTGTTACTTTTTCTCCTAAATAAGCTTCTGCGTCAGCTTTTAATTTCTGAAGAATCATAGCTGAAATCTGCTGTGGAGAGTAGTTTTTGTCATCGATTGCTTTCTTGTAATCTGTACCCATATGTCTCTTAATAGAAGAGATTGTTTTTTCTGCATTAGTAACTGCCTGACGTTTTGCAGGTTCACCAACTAATCTTTCACCTGTTTTTGTAAATGCTACTACAGATGGTGTAGTTCTAGCGCCTTCTGTATTTGCGATAACTGTAGGTTTTCCACCTTCCATAACAGCTACACAGCTGTTTGTTGTTCCTAAGTCAATACCAATAATTTTTCCCATTTTTCTGTCCTCCATATATTAAATAATTGAATTGTTAACTAACTACGCCTACCATGCTATGTCTAACAACGGTATCTTTATACATATAGCCCTTCATAAACTCCTGGGCAATAATGCCTGATTCATATTCTTCGCTTTCCACCTGCATAACTGCATTGTGGTATTCTGGATTGAATTCCAGACCAACTGCTTCGATAGGTGTGACACCAATTGCTTCGAGCTCTGTCATAAGCTGTTTGTACACCTGCTGCATACCCTGTACGAAAGCATCGTCTTTATCTGCTTCTTCTACTGTTGTAAATCCTCTTTCGAAGTTATCTACTACTGGAAGAATCTTTTCGATAATGGTTTTTGCACCCATATCAAACATCATTGACTTTTCTTTTTCCGAACGTTTACGGAAGTTTTCAAATTCAGCCATTTGACGAACAACACGGTCGTTTAATTCTTCAATCTGTTCATCTTTTTTATCTTTTTTCTTTTTAAAGAAGCCTTCTTTTTTAGGTTCTTCTTCAACAGCATCTTTCCCTGCAGCAGATTCTTCTGTTTCTACTGCTTCGTTCTGCTCTTCAACTTCAGAAGTATTCATGGTTTCTTCTGCCATTTCTTCTACTTCTTCATTCATGACATTCTTCTCTTCTGCCATTATATCCTGCCTTTCTAGGAATCCTTAGACTTATTTAAGATGCCATCAAGCTGACTTCTTAACGTCTTAAGATTATCCATTACATTTTCGTAATCCATACGCTTAGGTCCGATAATACCTATCGTACCCTTTACACCATCTCCTAATTCATAAGTAGCTGTAACTACGCTACAATCTTTCATAGTCTGAATAGGTGTTTCATTTCCGATATAAACCTGAATACCTGTTTCGGAAGAAGTTTCCGACAAGGTTTCATTTACAAGGCTAATCAGTTCATCCTTCTCTTCAAATGCGGAAAGAAGGTTCGTCGCATTATCTGATGTAGTAAGCTCTGGATATTTCAAAATGTTGGTAGCACCACTGGTGTAGATTTGTAAATCTTCCTGCTCATTAAGTGCCTGTGCCAATGCATCCATGACATCGCTTACTACCTGGCTGTGGATCCCTGCCTGCTCTTTTAATCGAGCAATGGTTGCAAGATTAATTTCCTGCAATGCCAATCCATTTAATGCCGTATTTAATAAAATATTCAGTTTCAAAAGTGTTTCGTTATCTAACTCTTCTTCTATGTCAATCATATGATTCTTTACGATATTGCTGTTCATAACTACTACCGCAAGTATCTGATGTGCACTGACACTGGAAAGCTGAATAAACTTTACTTTATTATGATAAGTAGGAGCACTGATCATCGTCGCATAGTTCGTATTTGTCGCAAGCATCTTAGCAACTGATTTAAGTACCTGCTCCATCTTCTGGGTTTTCTCGATGACAAATTCCTTCATCTCAGAAACCTCTCTGTCTTTTTCCTTCATCAGATGGTCTACATAGAATCTGTAACCCTTATCCGAAGGAATACGACCTGCAGAAGTATGTGGTTGCACGATATAGCCAAGCTCCTCTAAGTCTGCCATTTCATTTCGAATAGTCGCAGAACTGAGATTCAAATCTGTATATTTGGAAATCGTTCTAGAACCAACTGGCTCGCCTGTCGCGAGGTAATTTCGAATAATGGCATCCAAAATTTTCACTTTTCTGTCATCTAATAACTGTTCGTTATCCTTTTGCATTTTTTGCTCCTTGTTGTGTTGTTAGCACTCATTTAATTGGAGTGCTAATATCTACAGTTATGAATTTACCACTATCTACTTCCTTTGTCAATAAGCCTTTTATCTTTTTATTTTTTCTTTATAATTCGTTTATAAAATATTTTAACTGTAAGAAAAAGCCCCTCATATATATAATTGGAAGCCTTGCGTCAGAACAGCGACAATTATATATATGAGGGGCCTTTTCTTATCATTTGTTAAATTATTTTTTTATACGAATGGCTTTCTTTTTCCATTTACCTTTACTATAGAAGAAAGCGGTAAGCATTGCACCAATACACCATGAAGCGAGTAATGAAATCTGGATACATTCAAAACGTCCAAATGGAAGTTCTGATGTTCTGGTAAGGAATGAAATTCCGTATGCAACAGGTACGCGAATTAATACGGTAGTAATCATGGAAATCCACATAGGAGTTACTGTATCGCCAGCACCACGCATTACACCGCCCAAACTCTGGGTTACTGCCATAGCTACATATCCTACAGCAAGGATACCCATAAGATATCTACTCATTTCTACCAATTCGCTTGTCTCGGTAAAGATTCCCATTAAATACTTACCAAAGATTAAAATAATCGCTGTAATAGTAGCAGATATACCTACTGCCATAAGTGTTCCCTGTTTTGCACCTTTTGAAACTCGATCTAACTTTCCAGCACCCACATTCTGGCCTGCAAAAGTAGTCATTGCTGTACCAAAAGAGAAGTTTGGCATCATTGCAAAACCATCTACACGCATGATAATTACGTTCGCAGCAATGAACATTTCCCCGAAGCTATTTGTAAGGGACTGCACAACAATCATTGCGGATGAGAAAATCGCCTGTGTGACACCAGAAGGAAGCCCAAGACTTACGAGCTGTTTTACATACTGACTCTTTGGTTTTAAACGAGAAAGATTGAGTTCGAAAACATCTCCCATCTTCGTAAGTTTTCTAAGACAAAGAAGTGCTGATACCCCCTGAGCAATTACTGTGGCAAGCGCTACCCCTGGTACCTCCAATCCAAAACCTGCTACAAATACAATATCTAATACAATATTGATAACGGTCGCTACCAATAAGTAAAGAAGTGCTGAGAACGAATCTCCCATACCACGAAGAATACCACTTAAAATATTGTAGTATGCCATACCAGCTCCACCTACTAATGAGATATAGAGATAATTTGCACACCAATCAAGAATACTTGCTGGAGTATTGAGCATCACCAACATAGGTTTCACAACCAGTAACGCAAATATCGCCACCACCAAACAGCAAACCGCTGTTACAGTAATGGTATTACCGATAGTTTCTGATAAATCTTCTTTTGATTTCGCACCAAAATACTGGGCAACCATAATACCTACACCTGCAGATATACCAATAAACAAAACATATAACATATTTAAAATAGGCATTGCACTACCTACGGCAGCAAGTGCATTATCACCAACAAATTTTCCTACTACGATACTATCCACCGTGCTATATAACTGCTGTGCTACATTTCCGATAATCATAGGAACGGCAAACACTGCGATACTCTTCCATGGAGCACCTTCTGTCATATCTCTTGGGGCAAATAGTTTTTTAAATTTATTTAACATCCTCTACCTCCTTATTTCCTTATCTTATACTATAACGGTTTTATAACCTCTTTGTAAACCTTTCTAAAGAAGATTGCTGTCATAATCATAGAAACGGTCTCTGCAATTAAAAAGGCAAACCATACATAATTAACTTCTCCAAGCTGAGCCAATAAAAATGCAGCTGGAAGCAATACTACAATCTGACGACAAATAGAATTAATCATACTATATACAGCCTTACCTACCGCCTGGAATACCGAACCTGTCACAATACAAAATGCAGCAATTGGGAAATGCCAGCCAATAATACGTAAAGCTGGAACACCCATGCCAAGCATGTGCTCCGATGCTCCAAAGAGCAAAAAGAGCTGCTCTGGAATCAATTCAAACAAAAGAACTCCCACAGACATAATTGCAATCGCTGTACTGAGCGCCAATTTATAAGTCTGCATCATACGTTCTCTGTTTTTTGCACCAAAATTAAATGCAATAATTGGAACCATACCATTGTTCATACCGAATACTGGCATAAATATGAAACCTTGAAGTTTAAAGTATACGCCAAATACTGCAGTTGCAGTAGTTGAAAATACGATTAAAATCTTGTTTAAACAGAACACCATTACGGAACCAATGGACTGCATGATAATGGAAGGAACACCGATTTTATAAATCTGTTGAATGATTTCTAAAGAAGGACGAAATCCCTTCATTGACACATTTACATCTTTATTCTGATAAACATTCATAAGCCAAGCTGTAACACCTGCGACACACTGTCCAATTACAGTTGCATAGGCTGCGCCACGTACTCCCATTGCAGGAAGCCCTAATAAACCAAAGATTAAAATTGGATCTAAAATCAAGTTCACCACTGCACCTAGTGTCTGGGTAATCATCGTATGAAATGTACGACCTGTCGCCTGTAAAATTCTTTCATATGCAAACTGCGCATATATTCCGATAGAACCGCAACAAACAATTGTCAGGTAATCAATTCCATACGTAACAATTTCTGCATCTGTTGTCTGTGCATGAAAAAATGGTGTTACTACAAATAAACCCACACATAAAAACAAAAGATAACTCATAACAGCTAAAAAGATACCATTCTTCGCTACTTCATTTGCTTTTTCATAATTCTTTTCACCTAAAGAACGAGACAGAAGTGCATTAATACCAACACCTGTACCGGCACCAATTGCAATCATCAGCATCTGAATTGGATTTGCTAGAGAAACTGCTGTAAGAGCATTTTCACTAATCTGCGCTACAAAAATACTATCTACTACATTATATAAAGCCTGTACCAACATAGATATCATCATTGGAATAGACATATTAAACAACAACTTATTTACAGGCATAACGCCCATTTTGTTTTCTGACATACGAACTCCTTATTTCCTCTATTGTAAAAACTGTGCCAAGGCATAGTTTGACAAATCCTGTCCTTTTTCAGTCAAAGCAATTCTTCCAGCGTTCATTTCCAACATACCTTCTGCTTTCAAATGTTCCAGTGCATCTTTATAAATTCCCTCAATCGGAATTCCAAAGGCATCCTCAAACTGCTGACGGGTAACTCCCTTATTCATACGAAGCCCCAAGAACATAAACTCTTCCATCTGGGCTTTTCGTGACACCATATCTGCTGCCAAATGCAAATTCGTGCCATATTCTATTTTCCCACTCGTCTGTTCAAATGGTACAATCTGTATTTGCTTAGAAGCCTCTATATATTCGTTGATATCTGTTAAATTCGTATAACGTGTATTATCTACCAAAGAAGCTGCACCTAAACCTAAGCCAAGATAATTTTCTCTGGTCCAATATCCTATATTATGCTCACATTCAAAGCCTGGCTGTGCAAAATTGGATATCTCATACTGTTCATAACCAGCTTTTGCCAGATATTGCTGTGTAAGCTTGGTAATGCGGTACACCTCATCCTCTGTCGGTAAAACTGTCGTCTGTTTGCCCGCCTCCTGAAGTGTTAAATCAAATTTATATTTCTCATAAAAAGGCGTACCTTTTTCGATGATTAATGAATATGCAGATATATGATTTGGTTTTAAACGCACTACCTTTTGTAATGTATGCAAAAACTTTTCCGCCGTCTGGTATGGAATTCCACTCATCAAATCCACATTGATGTTTGCAAAACCAGCATTTCTCGCCTTTTCATATGTCTTTACAAACTTTTCAAAGGTATGAATACGACCTAAAATCTGCAATTCCTCATCATCTGCAGACTGTAATCCTATACTAAGTCGATTCACGCCTGCTTTTTTGTATTTTTCTAACTTCGATGTAGTTACAGTCCCTGGATTGCACTCCATAGTAATTTCTGCATCCGAAGACACATTGAAATACGTATAGATAGTATCTAAAATCTCTATCATCTTGTTTTCATCCATCCAGGTTGGAGTTCCACCGCCTATAAAAATAGTAGACACCAAATAATCCTTCATCTTAGGACCATAAAATTCTATTTCACGAATCAATGCATTTGCATAGGCAAACTGAGTCTTTTCATCGCAAGAAAAGGATAGGAAATCACAGTATTCACATTTTTTGCAACAAAACGGTATATGAATATAGATTTCTAAATTTTTCATTCTTTTTCCTCTCCTTTCGCAAATTTAAAACGTGGAAAAAAGGCCCTACGGACCTTTTTTCTAAAACAACTAATCTTCGTCTAATTTTAAAACGCTCATAAATGCTTCCTGTGGAATCTCTACATTTCCCACCTGACGCATACGTTTCTTACCTTCCTTCTGTTTTTCAAGAAGTTTTCTCTTACGTGAAATATCACCACCGTAACATTTTGCAAGAACGTCTTTTCTCATCGCCTTAACCGTTTCACGAGCAATGATTTTTCCTCCCACCGCTGCCTGAATTGGAATTTCAAACAGATGTCTTGGGATTTCTTCTTTGAGGCGCTCGCACATACGACGACCACGTTCATATGCATTGTCCTTAAATACGATAAATGATAATGCATCCATCATTTCATGGTTAATAAGAATATCCAGTTTCACAAGTTCTGAACGCTGGTAACCCTTAAGCTCATAATCAAACGATGCATAACCACGAGAACGTGATTTTAAAGCATCAAAGAAATCGTAAATAATTTCATTTAATGGTAACTCATACTTAAGAAGTGCACGAGTTTCTTCTATATATTCCATACCGATGTAAATACCACGACGTTCCTGACAAAGCGTCATGATAGAACCTACATAGTCCTTTGTCACCATGATTTCAGCACTTACATATGGCTCTTCCATATAATCAATTTCTGATGGATCTGGAAGGTTGGATGGGTTGGTAAGGTCAATCATCTCACCGTTGGTCTTATATACCTTATAAATAACACCTGGTGCTGTAGTAACCAAATCAAGGTCAAATTCACGTTCCAAACGCTCCTGAATGATTTCTAAATGAAGAAGTCCTAAGAATCCACAACGGAAACCAAAACCAAGTGCCAAAGATGTTTCTGGTTCAAAATGTAAAGAAGCATCGTTAATCTGTAATTTTTCTAATGCATCACGAAGGTCAGAGTATCTCGCACTATCCGCAGGATAAATACCACAGTAAACCATTGGATTTACTTTTTTATAACCTGGGAGTGCTTCTGCACATGGACGGCTGGCATTGGTAACGGTATCACCAACACGGGTATCTGCTACATTTTTGATGCTGGCGGTAAAGTAACCTACCATACCTGCAGACAATTCATCACATGGAATAAACTGTCCTGCACCGAAATATCCTACTTCTACAACCTGTGCAGATGCACCTGTTGCCATCATCTTAATTGGATCACCAACTTTAATCGTACCTTCTTTGATACGACAGAATACCATTACCCCTTTGTACTGGTCATAAAGCGCATCAAAAATGAGCGCCTGAAGTGGTGCACTTGCATCCCCCGTTGGAGCAGGAATCTTTGCCACAATTTCTTCTAACACGTCTTCAATATTAAGACCTGTTTTTGCAGAAATTCTAGGTGCATCCATTGCTTCAATACCGATTACATCTTCAATTTCCTGCGCAATTTCATCTGGACGAGCAGATGGGAGGTCAATCTTGTTGATTACAGGGAAGACATCCAAATCATGGTCCAATGCAAGGTAAACGTTTGCCAAAGTCTGTGCTTCTACCCCCTGTGCAGCATCTACAACAAGAATCGCACCATCACAACCAGCCAAACTACGAGAAACCTCATAGTTAAAGTCTACGTGTCCTGGAGTATCAATTAAGTTAAAAATATATTCTTCACCATCTTTTGCTTTGTAAATAATACGAACAGGCTGAGATTTAATAGTAATACCTCTTTCACGCTCTAGATCCATATTATCCAAAACCTGAGCCTGCATTTCACGCTCTGTCAGTGTACCGGTCTTTTCGATGATACGATCTGCCAAAGTGGATTTGCCGTGGTCAATATGGGCAATAATACAAAAATTACGAATTTTGCTCTTAATATCTGACATAAATTTTCCCTTTCTAGTTCTTGAATTTGCTCAAGAAAAAACTGTCCCCAATATTATATAGGAGACAGTCTCTTTTTTCAATCAAATTTATTGCAATTTATTCAGAATTGATTCGCCAATCGTTCCTTCTGGCATCTTCACACCAAAGTTTTCTGCAATTGTGGCACCTATAATTGCAAAGGAATCCGATTCTTCCAATGCTCCATGCCCTTTAAATGCTGGCGAATACGCGATAAATGGAACCTTTTCTCTGGTATGGTCTGTACCTGTATAAGTAGGGTCATTTCCATGGTCTGCAGTAATAATCAGCAAATCATCTTCTTTAATAAGAGGAAGAAGCTCCCCTAACTTTTCATCAAACATATTGATTTCATTTGCATATCCTTCTACATTTCTTCGATGTCCCCAGAGCGCATCAAAGTCAACTAAATTCACAAAGCATACGCCTTCAAAATCTTTACCTGCGATTTCAATGGTCTGTTCCATGCCATGTACACTCGTTTTGGATTTATGAGCTTCGGTAATACCTTCACCTACGAAAATATCATTGATTTTTCCTACTGAAATCACATCATAGCCTGCATCCTTTAAAGCATTTAATGCGGTATCCCCAGATGGCTTCAAAGCATAATCGTGACGATTGCTGGTACGAGTAAATTCTCCCGATTTCTTTCCTACATAAGGACGAGCTATAACACGTCCTACACGCCATTCATCCTTCATAGTAAGCTCTCTGGCAAATTCACAATAACGATAAAGTGTTTCTAACCCCATGGTTTCTTCGTTTCCACAAATCTGAAGAACCGAATCCGCAGAAGTATACACAATTATCTTATCTTCGTAAATTTCCTGTTCTGCAAGCTCGTCTAAAATTTCCGTACCACTCGCAGACTTATTTCCAATTACTTCTTTTCCAAACTCTTTTTCCAAAGCATCAATAAGTTCCTTTGGGAAACCAGTGTCTGTAAAAGTTACAAATGGCTTGGTCGTATGAATTCCCATCATTTCCCAATGTCCAGTCATTGTATCCTTACCATTACTTGCTTCATTCATGGCACAATAGTAACCAAGCGGTTTTTCTATCGGTGCAACACCTCTTAATGCTTTTAAGTTTGCAATTCCTAATTTCTGCATATTAGGGATGTGCAAATCCTGTTTTTCTGCAATGTGTCCTAATGTATCTACACCAACATCTCCGAATTCTGGTGAATCTGGAAGTGGTCCGATTCCTAAAGAATCCACTACGATTGTAAATACCCTCTTAAATTTTCTACTCATAATATTCCTTCTCTTTCATTTTTGACTAAGCGAGATTTTCCGGACCAAAACTCATAGGAAGCAGTTCTTCCAGTTTATACACCTTATAATCCGTCTTGTTTTTTGCTAGTATAATTTCAAATGTATCTGGTTTGCAGAACTCTCTCATAACCTGTCTACATATACCACATGGCGCACAATACTCTAATTCTCCAACGCCTTCTTTTCCACCTACAATCGCAATTGCTTCAAATTCTTTTTGTCCTTCTGATACTGCACTGAAAAAAGCTGTTCTTTCCGCACAGTTTGTAGCTGGATAGCTTGCATTTTCGATATTGCAGCCTTTGTAAATCATAGTATTTTTCGCTAAGAGTGCTGCCCCTACTTTGAATTTAGAATATGGTGCATAAGCAAGCTTTCTAGCCTCTAACGCCATTTCAATTAAAGTTTCATATCTATTCATATATTCTCCGACCTGTTCTTTCCTACTGATTTTCTTTGTCTGCCGCAATCAATTTTCGCAAAGCTCCCACTGCTGTACGAATTGCAAGCTCTGTATCATGTGCCTGTGGATTTGGAAGACCAAGCTTTGCTCTTTCCTGGTTTGCTACTACAAGGAAGCAAGACCCTACTCTAACTCGAAGGAATGAGCCCGCAATAAAAAGTGCTGCCGATTCCATTTCTGACGCGAGACATCCCATGCGAATCCAAGCCTGCCATTTATTTTCAAGTTCATAGCTAACTGGCATAATTTCTGGTTCATGCTGTCCAAAGAAACTGTCCTTACACTGCGCTACTCCCACATGATGTGGAATTTTCTGTTCTCTTGCAGATGCTACAAGCGCATTGGTTACATCAAAATCTGCTACTGCAGGATATTCGATAGGTGCAAACTCTCTAGAAGTCCCTTCCATACGTACTGCACCATTTGCAATAACAACGTCTCCACTCATAACATTTTCCTGCATACCGCCACATGTACCAACACGAATAAAGGTATGCGCTCCGCATTTTGCCAATTCATCAATGGCAATCGATGCCGATGGACCACCAATACCTGTAGAAGTTACACTTACTTTTACTCCGTCCAATGTGCCTGTATATGTTACATATTCTCTACTATCCGCTACCAAAACGGCATTATCAAAATGCTCGGCAATTTTTGCACAGCGTTTTGGATCTCCCGGTAAAATCACATATTGTCCGATATCCTCTGGGCCAACGCCAGTATGATACTGTTTTCCACTACCTTCTGCATAATCGATCATAAAAAATACCCCCATCTATTGTTTATTGATACCATTATACAATACTTTCGCTAAAATGTCAGCAAGAGGTTCCATCGCATTTTGGGCCTCTTCAAAGGTATTTGTCTGGGCACCAACCTCCACCAGCATAGATTTGGGACAAACATGCAAATTATAGCGGTATCCTTTCAAATATATCTTTCTCGTAAATCCTGGATAATACTCTGCCGCTGCCAACTGCATCTGAAATGAAAGTGCCAGATTATCTGCAAGATAAGGGTTTGCAAGGTATTCCAACTCTCCTTGAAAAGTTGTTCTACTAAGCCCATTAAAAAACATAATCTTAGCCGTTGGCTTGCCATTTATCTCTGTTACTAAATGTCTGTCTTCTGGCACACCATCCCTATGTAAATCTATCACTACCTCAATAGATGGATTCTCCTTTAAAATCTGCTCAATAACCGGCAACACTTTCGAATAGGCATTACTCCTGCTTTCCGCATCATATTCGCCTTTATGATGCAACACTTCTATTCCATATTTTTGCTCCAGCAATGCTTCTAGATGATCGCCCACTCCTACTATCGTAGTAGAAGCATCTCCTGGCACGGAGTCCCTATAGCTTTCTTGCGAATGGGTATGATATATCAAAATCTGCGGACCATCGACATTCTGTTTTAGTGTCATATCCTTGCTTAAGAATTGCTCTGCATTCAGCTGATCGCTCGCAATGGTAGTCGTATTATCCACCTGATAAAAATTTTGTCTTAAGTAGTCAAACTCCTGAAGTTTGATGCGATTTATCACAACCTTCTTTTCCGTCTCTGGCAAAACAGTGGACGCTATTGTAGAATCTTCATTACTTACATCCGGCATTTCTTGCGATAGCGTCTGCGCAATGCCTGGTCTCTCTGGTTTTATCTCATCTTGTCCCATATCATCTATTACCTCTGCCTGATACTTAGTTGTTCGAAATTCAAAAATCAGTGGAACAAAAACTCTCTCTATATCCTGATATACAATATGCATTCCACTTTGTTTCTGGTGTGTTAAATAGGGCTGCATAAGTTCTAAAGTCTCAGAATACATATATTCAATTGACTTTATCTTTGCACTTTCCCACTTAGTATCGCCCCATCGATAGGCCCCAATGCATACAAGGCTGCAACCAATTAATAAACCAACTATTTTTTTCAATACATCACCACCTTCTTAAAAAGGTATGCAGCCTATTTTCTTTATATGAGAAAAATCCAATTTTTACAAAAAATATATTGACAACACTTGCATCTTAGCTTATATTATTTTAGTACGTTTATGAAGAGGCGTCCGTGTCAGCTTTCTCATAAACATAGATAACTTTAACTTACAATAATTCGGAGGTGTACAAATTGGCTAACATTAAATCTGCAAAGAAAAGAATCATGGTTGCTGAAATCAGAACAGCAAGAAATAAATCTATCAGATCTGAAGTAAAAACAGCTATCAAAAAAGTAGAAGCTGCTGTTGCTGCTAACGATAAAGCTGCAGCTGTAGAAGCTTTAAAAGCTGCTACTTCTGTTATTGAAGCTGCTGCTTCAAAAGGTGTTTACCACAAAAACAACGCTGCTAGAAAAGTATCTCGTTTAGCAAAACTTGTAAACGGAATCGCTTAATTAGCACAAAACAATTTTATCACCCTAAAAAATATACCCACTAGACCGTCATCTAGTGGGTTTTTTATTTCCATTATTTCTTACTATATTGTACGATAAACATTTCAACTGCCATCTGGTCATTCATTCTACCCGTCTTTACGGCTTCCTCATAAGAAACCCCATCTGCAATTGCCTGTTTTACCTGTTCCAGGGAAAAAGACTTTGCCTGTCCTTGGTATTTTCGCACTGCCCATTCTGGACATCCGGCTTTGGAGGCAATATCTTTATTGCCAAATCCCTGATTACTCATAACTTTTACAGTCAGTAATATCTGAAACTGTCTCGTAATTAAAAAGAGAATTCGCATAGGTGCTTCTTTTAAAGCCAGCAAATCATAATATAAATCCATCGCATGCTTCTGCTTATGACTTGCAATTGCATCCACCATCTCAAATACTTTATTACTAATTTGTTCTGTTGTAATGGCTTCTACATCTTCGGGCTCGATAACATCCTTATCCAACGTATAGCAAATCAGCTTCTCCAACTCTTTTTCGATATTCTGCATATCTGTGCCCGTCTTTGCTATAAAACTCTGATATGCAGCCTGAGTAATATTTTTGCCTTCCTTATTGATTCGACCTCCAACCCATTTCATCAAAGTCTCATCCGTCTGTTTCCCAAACTCAATGGCATTTCCACATTTACCTACTGCTTTAAAAAGTTTGGAACGCTTATCTACTTCCTCTTCTACAAATACAAAATAAGTGGTTTCTGGCAATTCTGCCATATAGTCGCCCAGTTCATCTCCACCCTTTTTAAAGAGCTTGCTATCTTCTATCAGAATCACACGTCTGTCCGCAAAAAATGGAAGGGTCTCTGCCAAATCAATAATTTCCTTCACATTGAGGTCATCTCCCTCAAAGCTTGAAAAATTCATCGTATCATCCGGATTCGTTAAAGCATACTTCAACTTGTCACGATATTGGCGAATCAAATATCGTTCTTCTCCATAGAGCAAATATACTTTTTTAAATTCTTGTCGTTTAATATCATTGTCAATTGTTTTCATAGGGCTATTGTATCAAAGGAAAAGTTATCTGTCCATCTTCCATCGTATAAAAAACTTTTGCTCCGCATGCTTTCATTCGTTCTACCGCCTTCTTTCCCGGATGTCCATATCGATTCCATTCGCTACAAGATACAACAATGTATTCCGGTTGAAGGGCACACAACAACTCCGTGCTATTGGAGTAGTTGGAGCCATGATGATTAGCCTTAAACAAATCTATATCCACAAAAACTCCAGACTCACACAACTGCTTTTCTTTTTCGCTTGAAATATCTCCCGCAAATATAGCATCAAACGACGCAGAATTTGTATTTTCTTTTCGTTTTACATAAAGCACCAAAGAACTTTCATTTTCATCCTCCTCCGATTCCCAAGGCGCAATACAGGTAATTTCTATATTATTGGAAACAATCTTATGTCCCACTTTTATAAAAACAATTTCTGTGTTGGTTTTCTCCGTAAGTGTTTTTAACTTCTTATAATTTCGGCCCTTTGAACAGTGTTCGCTTAAAACAATATGTTGAACCGGATACTCACTCTCTAGTATTTCTAGCAGACCAGATATGTGATCCATATCCAAATGCGAAACAAACCAGTAATCTATCTTGCTTATTCCTTTTGATTTCAAAAATGGAAGAATTCGATATTCGCCAACTGCTTCTATATTTGAACTACCACCATCAATAAAAAACGAAGCATCACTTCCATCACTTATATATATTCCATCTCCTTGCCCCACATCCAGAAAGCTTATTTCAAATGGTTTTTCTTTCGGAAAGAAAATACACAAAGCACACAAAAGTAGCAAGACAACCATAACTATTTTTCGCTCTTTTAATTTCTTACACTGCTTAAGAACATTTAGTACATATCCCCCTAGAAGTAAAAGCACATAATATATCGCCACCTGCCAAGCTTCCGGCTTTCCACATATCAGACTCGCACCGGGCAATTTCCCTACCATTTCACATATACATTCATAGAAGGCTAATAGCCACTCGCAAGGTGTCAGCAAAATGGATATAACATTGAAGCTCATACCCCATACCCCAAGCAAGCCACCCGCTATGGCTAGTATGAATATAGGACTTAGGAGTGGAAGCACGATAACATTCACAAGAGGCGAATAGATGGGTATTTCGTAATAGGACAGTGCCGTCACCGGTATCGTTGCAAGGGTAATTCCCAAACTCATCCATATGCCTTGAAGTCTATCTCCAATAATTCCTACTCCTAAGAGCGCTGTTATGGAGAACCAAAAGCCTGTATTCTCAATCAGAAATGGATTCTCCCACAATAAATACAGCACCATCAAACCTAGACTATTTAACATGTCATAACTTCGTCCTATCCATTGTGCCAGAAACATGCAAATCATCATCCCTACTGCACGTAGGGTCGAAGTACTACTACCAACCATGACAGAATAGAAACTCAAAAGAATTCCTGCACTTATTCCTGCAACCCCAAAGCTAATACCTCTTTTTCGCAGCACTCGGTAAAGTCCCTTCCCCAAAATCGAAACATGCAGGCCTGAAATTGCTAGAATATGAGAAATTCCACCTATCAAAAACAGATCTTTTAGATGCTCATCTAAATCCAACTTATCGCCTAACACCATCGCCTGATAAAAACCTGCCGCCTTTTCTGATAAACAAGTATTGTACACCCTGCTTATTTTATCTCGAAAAATAGATAATCTTGTTCGTATATTGCCAACACTCTCTTCGTCCAACAAACTTATTTCCTCTGCATCTACCGCAAAATCAATTTTAAGACTTTGATAATACCGACAGGCATCAAAATTCCCTTCATTTCGAGCGGTTGAAAACATATTTACTTTTCCATCAATCTTATGAATACGGCCTATTTGAAATTGGCCCTCTGATGTGTACACCACGATATCATTACAAGGCATTGTCTCCCTGTCCAAACGGATGTAACAATCTGATAGAAATCCACGTTTTCCATATTCCGTGTTTTCTACTTGAACACATTCTCCCCAGACGGTAATTTGACCACCATCTATCATTTTTGACATGTATGCAGCTCGAAAATCCTCCGCGCGCTGCATATGAAAGATTCCTAGAAAAAAGGCAGAAAGGAGAATTATACTCCTTCCTGCCGCCTTTTTAAAACTCTCGGTTCTACTACCTATCCACCATTCTAACAAGATAAATATGGCAGAAATAATTGCCGACCACCTGATAGAAAATCTTTGATAAGCTAACCCTGTCAAAAAGACGCACGCTAAATACATTAGCGGTCTTTTTCTCAATTTTTAATCCCCTTTTACATACTTTAATTCTCTTTCGTACATTTTGGATAAGTCATATGTATATCGAAGCTTACCGTCTGTACTACCATTAATGGAAATCTGTACCTTGCTTACGCCCTGCGACTCTGTAAGAGAGTTAACAATAGAATACAGTACAATTTCTTCATTTATTTCAGCATTCTGATTTTTGAAGGAATCGCCTAAGTTTACGTAACACACACCATCCATCACAGATACTGAAATCAGTTTTGTTGCAGATGGTATCGTTGCTGCAGAACTAGACTTCCTTGGTCCTTCAATTAACTGCTCCATAATTAGTTTTTCCAAAGAAACGTTCGTACTGTAATGTACATTTCGAGTTTCTTTGATAAGCTCTGTGCCATCTTTATTTGCAAAATATAAAGTCAAAGTAGTTTCAACACTACTATTAATCTGTTTGCCAGGATTTTCCACAAAACTATCTGCAGACATACTACCAACCAGTGTTCCATCATGGGTAAGAAGCGGTTCTGAATCAACGGTAAAAGCTACTAAGGAACTCGCACCGGACTGTGCCAACGTCTTTACAATCGCAGCTCGAATTAACACTTCCTCTGCTGGCTCTAACTCCTTATACTCTTTACTGAAATCCACATATAAATATGCACCATTCATTTTGAAGCTATTTATTTCCACATTGGTTGGAATAGTCTGTCTAACCTTTGCCGAAGATGGAGCAGAATGCAATTTAACAAGCAACTCTTCTACAAGTTCCTCGCCTGTTGCATCACTATCATAATCTTCTGCGACAATTTTGGACATATCCATATTTAAATAATATATTTGGTATTCACCTTTCTTTTCTTCCTTGCCTTTACATCCCGTAAGAGAGAGAAGCAACAAAACTGAAAGGAGGATACACAGTATCTTTTTCCACATAAAACATCCTCACAAATTATGCAATATAGTTCAAAGGAATACGCACATCAAAGGTAGTACCTTCTCCGAGCTCACTATGTGCTTTAATCGCACCACGATGCATCAAAATACAGTTTCTTGTAATAGCAAGACCTAAACCAGTACCACCAATTTCTCTCGAATGCGATTTGTCTACTCGATAAAATCTTTCGTAAATATGTTCCAAATCTTCTTCTGGGATACCCATACCCGAGTCTTCTACCTTCAAATAGAAATACTGGTGGTCTGCATTCAGAGAAACATGCACCCAGCCTTCGCCGTCCACCTTGTTGTATTTGATTGCATTTTCTACTAAGTTACTAATTGCTAAAGTAATCTTTACTTCATCCACTTCCGCAGTAACTGGTCTAAAAGATTCTAACACCAACTGCACATTCTGTTTGTCCGCAATTGGCTGAAGACGTTTCATAATCTGTTCTAAGAGATCATTCATGCTGACGCTTTCAATATTGAGCGCTGCTGCTGTCTTATCCATTTTTACCAAAGACAATAGGTCATTGATAATTTTTGTTTCACGTTCAATTTCATTGGTGATATCGCCCATGAATTCCTTATATAATTCCACCGGTGCATCTGGCATACTATTGATAGAATCTGCCAATACTTTCATAGAAGTAAGCGGTGTTTTCAATTCATGCGACACGTTCGATACAAACTCCTGACGAGATTCATCCATCACCTTGATTTTTCCCATCATTTCATTAAACTTCTCACAAATGACAATCGTTTCCGTATAATCATTTACGACCAAGTCTTCTTCGCCTGCTGCACCATGAAGGTGTGCGATACCATCTGATAATTTTGTAAATGGCTGTGTCAGTCGAATCGACATAAGTACGCCAGCAAAACTTACTGCAATGATTACGATAAATACTGTAACGTTTGCAATCTGTGTAAGATAACTGAGATTAAGCGCAATATTGTCTGTCGAAACACTTACTACCAATATTCCTACAACCGTCTCTGTCACATCATTTGGGTGAATGATTGGAAGTGACATCTCAATATACTTGTTTTCGGAATCATATATCTTGGTACTTTCGCCCCTGTAACTTTTGATAACCGCATCCGAAATAATTGTTTTGTTGTCATCCAGATTATAACTGTCATAAACAATCTGGAAATTATCGTCTACCACAAGAATTCGACCATCGTAAATTGTGGTAATCATATTCATCTGTGCAAGCAAAATATCTGCACTCTCTTTGCTACCATCAATATAGTTACTCGTAGCTACCTGGTTTGCAATAATTCTGGCCTGGTTCATTACTTCACTTTCACGAATTGAAAGTGCTCTCATTTCATAAGAAAACAAGATTCCAGAACCTACAATCACACTTGGAATAATTGCCAAAAGGATAGCCCATACAATGAGACGACATTTTAAACTTTTGATAAAACTAAAAAACTGTGAAGTCTTTTGCATCCCCATGCCCCTTTATTATTTCTGAATATAGTAATATCCTACTCCCCATTTCGTGTGAACGTATTTTGGTTCACTTGGATTGCTTTCAACTTTTTCTCTCAATCGACGCACATGTACGTCTACGGTACGAACATCCCCTGGATAATCCTTACCCCAAACAATTTCTAACAGTTTTTCTCTACTGTATACCTTGTTCTCATTCTTTACGAGAAGTTCTAAGAGTTCAAATTCTCTACCGGTTAAGTTGATTTCTCTTCCGAGAATAAAGAGACGTCTGCTATCACAATCTAATTTCAAATCGCCTTTTTCAATCACAGCGCTTACTACTTCTTTTTTTGTAGTTCCTGTTGTACGACGCATAATCGCCTTGATTCTCGCCTTAACCTCGAGAATATTAAATGGCTTAGTAATATAGTCATCTGCACCATATTCAAGGCCAAGAATCTTATCCATATCTTCGCCCTTTGCAGTAAGCATAATAATTGGCATATCTGAAAACTCACGAATCGCCTGACATACTTCGAAACCATCCATCTTAGGAAGCATTACATCTAAAAGAATCATGTCATATTCTTTTTCCTTTGCCATGTTATAAGCTTCTTCCCCATCATAAGCACAGTCTACTTCCATGCCTTCCTGTTCTAAGCTAAAACGAATTCCTTTTACGATCAACTTTTCATCATCTACTACAAGAACTTTTTTTCCCATCTTACACCTCAGTTAATTACAATATAATCTTTCATTTTTGAAAACACACCATCTTTGATTCCTTCTACATTCTTCAATTCCTCAATCGAAGTAAACAAGCCATGCTTCTGGCGATATGCAAGAATCGCCTCTGCCCTCGTCTCTCCAATTCCTGGGATTGTCATTAATTCTTCTTTTGATGCTGTGTTAATATTTACTTTGTTATTGTCACTTGTATCTTCGTATATTGCCTGACCGGTCCCAAAATCGGAGTCTTTTACTTCCTCTGCGGCAGGAACATAAATCATTTCTCCGTCTTTTAAAACTCTTGCCTGATTCCAGTAGTCTATAGCAGCTTCTGCGGTAAGCCCTCCTGCCCTATCGAAAGCATCGCATACACGACTTCCTTCTGGCAAAATATAAACGCCTGGTATCTGAACCTGTCCACAGACATATACATATATATCCGCCTTTTCAGATTCTACTTCCATCTGGCTGGTTGCTTCTGTTTCCGAAGCTGTGGCTTCCTCCTCCACATAATCAACGGTTTTCTTTCCGCAACCACACAAAGACACGACAACAAGTGTGCCCAAGAGCACACCCATGCATTTTATTCGTATTTTTTTCATAAATTACTCCTTCCTCTAGGGAAGGAGTCTCAATGTCTTATATATTTTAACGAAGTTTTACAAATTTTACAAGATTATATTACAATAATATTTCAGAAAATGTGTGCTCTAATTTACAAAGCATCTCATCTACATGATCTTTTTCAATCACAAGCGGAGGAACCATACGAAGCACATCGGAACCTGCGGTAATTACTACAAGTCCGTTTTCTAACGCCTTTTTACAAACATCCGCTGGTTTTACGGTAAGTACCAGCCCCTGTATCAAACCTTTTCCACGGCGTTCTGTTACAAATTCGTAATTTTTAACAAGTTTCTCCAACTTCTCTTCAAAATATTCACTCACTTCTTTTACGTGATTGAGAATGTCTGTCTCTTCGTAAATATCCATAACCGCAGAAACAGCCGCTCCCACCAATGGATTTCCACCATAGGTCGTTCCGTGGTCACCAGGCGCCAAAGATTTCTCGGCAACTGCTTCTGTCATAAGAAAGGCACCTACTGGAACACCACAACCCAAAGCTTTTGCAGATGTCATAATATCTGGCTTTACACCATAACCCTGGAAGGCAAACATCTCACCGGTTCTTCCCATACCACACTGAATCTCATCCAAAATTAAAAGGATATCATTTTCCTCACAAAGCTTCTTTACACCCTTTAAGAACTCTGGTGTGGCTGGATAAATACCGCCTTCTCCTTGAATGGTTTCCATGATAATCGCACAAGTTTTATCTGACATCATTTCCTTTACAGATTCCAAATCATTGAATTCGGCAAACTTTACACCACCAATTAATGGCTCAAATGGTGTACGGTATTTTTCTGTTCCAGTCACAGATAATGCCCCCATACTTCTTCCATGGAACGAATGGTTCATGGCAATAATCTCATATCGCTCTGAACCATATTTATTATATGAATATCTTCGAGCAGCCTTTAGCGCACCTTCAATCGCCTCTGTTCCGCTATTGGTAAAGAATACCCTATCCATCCCAGACACCCTAAGTAATTTCTCTGCCGCTTCCGTAGTAGGCTCGTTGTAATATAAATTCGAAACATGAAGCAGTTTATCTACCTGATTTTTCAAGGCATTGGAATAGGTTTCATTTCCGTATCCTAACGAACAAACTGCAATTCCTGCTGCAAAATCCAAATATTCTTTTCCGTCTGTATCATACAAATACACACCTTTTCCGTGATCAAATACCACAGAAGAACGATTATATGTATGAAGTAGAACCTTTTCTGCAGCTTCCATTTTCTCAATTGTTTTCGACATAACTATTCCTCCGATAAGAATACAGTACCAATTCCCTTGTTTGTAAAGATTTCCAAAAGAATACAATGTGCAATTCTTCCATCTAAAATATGTACTTTAGATACACCATTCTCAATTGCATCAATACAATTATATAATTTAGGAAGCATTCCGCCACCTACAAAACCTGAACCACAAAGTTCCTTTGCTTCATCCACCGTAAGTGTAGAAATCAAAGTAGATGGATCACTTGGATCTTTATATACACCTGCAATATCTGTCAGGAATGCAAGCTTTTCCGCTCCCAATGCTTTTGCAATGGCACAAGCTGCATCATCTGCGTTGATATTGTAACTCTGGAATTCATCATCCATACCAATTGGACAAATGATAGGAAGAAAATCTTTTTCAAGCATATCATCAATAATTTTGGTATCTACTTCCTTAATCTCACCTACAAAACCAATATCCTGACCATCTGAATATTTCTTTTCTACTTTCAGAAGCCCACCATCTTTACCGCTGATTCCAATTGCACGTACCCCCAATTGTTCTACTAATTGCACCAACGATTTGTTTACCTTATTCAGAACCATTTCTGCGATTTCCATGGTGTCCTCATCGGTTTTTCTAAGACCATTGATAAATTCTGGTTCCTTACCAGACAGTTTCACCCATTTACTAATTTCTTTTCCGCCACCATGTACGATTACCGGTTTAAATCCTACCAGTTTAAGCAAGGTGACATCCTGAATTACCTGTTTTTTCAATTGCTCATCTACCATGGCAGAACCACCGTATTTTACAACAATAATTTTTTTATTAAATTTCTGAATATATGGTAAGGCTTCAATTAATACCTCTGCCTTATCTTGCAATGCATGAATTTTCTGCTCTGTCATCTCCTACAACCTTCTTTCTTAACTAACTTAAATGTATGAAATTCGTGATGTTTTCCTCGTTTAAAGTAAAATCATAATAATTCAAATCCTCACGAAACGTCCAGCCAACCTTCTGCCAGAATTTATTTCCGCCTTCATTTGTCTGGAAAGCAATTAGAGAAACCTTATTAATTCCTTCTTCCCTTAAGGCTTTCATACAAAAGACTGCCATCGCTTTTCCGATTCCATTTTTACGATAATCCTTATGTACACATACATGATATAGACAACCTCTTCTTCCATCATGACCACAAAGAATCGCTCCTACAATCTTCCCATCTGTTTCTGCTACCACACTGGTCGTCGGATTTCTTTTTAAGAATCGCTCTACACCAATCTCCGAATCATCGATGGAACGAATCCCAAAGCCATCAATGGTCATCCACAATTTATATACATTTTCATAATCCTCTATCTGCATAACCCGCAGTGTAAAGTTATTATTTTCCATATAATTCTCCTATGGGAACATTGGCACCATCATAAGGCCTTCTGTCTCTGGAAGTCCAAAAATAAGATTCATATTCTGAACCGCCTGACCAGCCGCTCCCTTTACTAAATTGTCCAGCGCACCCATCATAATGATACGTCCGGTTCTTTCATCAATCACAAAATTTACATCCACAAAGTTGGAACCTTCTACCCATTTGGTTTCTGGACATTCGCCTTTTGGAAGCACACGTACAAAAGTTTCTTCCTTATAATACTTATCATATACTGCCTTTACTTCTTCATAGGTAGGATATGTACCATCCGCCTTCTTTTTAAGAGATGCATACTCTGTCACCAAAATACCTCGATTCATAGGCACCAAATGTGGCGTGAAGTTAATCTTAATCTCCTCACCACATGCATAGCCTAACTGCTCTTCTATTTCAGGAGTATGTCTGTGACTGGCTACACCGTATGCCTTCATATTTTCATTTACTTCACAGAAAAGATTTGGCAGTTTCGCTCCACGTCCTGCACCAGAAGTACCAGATTTTGCATCTACAATTAAAGTACTTGCATCTATCAAGCCTTCTTTCACCATTGGATAAGCCGTCAAAATGGAACATGTGGTATAACAGCCTGGATTGGCTACCAGACGTTTGCCTTTTATCTTATCACGGTTGATTTCGCATAATCCATATACCGCTTCTTCAATAAACTGTGGACTCTTATGTTCAATACCGTACCATTTCTCGTAAATCGCTACATCCTTAATACGATAATCTGCACTTAAGTCTACAACCTTTACCTTATTTAATATATCTTCTGTGAGTACACCCGCTAAATATCCTTGTGGAGTCGCAGTAAAAATTATATCTACCTGCTCTACCAACTCTGCAATATTATCATCCAGACACTTATCTTCTACTAATTCAAACATGTTTCGATATACAGATGCATAATTCTCACCAACATAACTTCTTGAGCCGTACCAAACAATCTCTGCTTCCTTATGATTTAATAATATGCGAACCAACTCCGCTCCTGCATATCCTGTTGAACCAATAATACCTACTTTAATCATATGATTCTCCTTTCCTACTTCTAATAAGAAAATCTATGTTACTCATGATAGTATAAAAATATACATTCGTAAAGTACTTTTTTGAATATTTATACATTATTTTTCGTATTTTCCTCTTGCAAATGCATAAATATAGGTGTATAGTGAATATATTCAAAGCAAAGGAGTAAATTATTATGGCAAAGGAAAAAGTTGTTTTAGCATATTCAGGAGGACTTGATACAACCGCTATCATTCCTTGGTTAAAAGAAAATTATGATTATGAAGTTATCTGCTGCTGTATCGACTGTGGTCAGGGCGATGAATTAGATGGACTTGAAGAAAGAGCAAAACTTTCAGGTGCAACAAAACTTTATATTGAAGATATTACAGATGAATTCTGTGAAGAATATATCATTCCATGTGTGCAGGCTGGTGCTGTATATGAAAACAAATATTTACTTGGAACTTCAATGGCACGTCCTGGTATTGCAAAGAGACTTGTAGAAGTAGCTAGAAAAGAAGGTGCTACTGCTATCTGTCATGGTGCTACAGGAAAAGGAAATGACCAGATTCGTTTCGAACTTGGTATCAAAGCTTTGGCTCCAGACCTTAAGATTATTGCAGCCTGGAGACAGGATAACTGGACAATGCAGTCTCGTGAAGAAGAAATCGAATATTGTAAAGCACATGGCATTGATCTTCCATTCTCAGCGGATAATAGCTACAGCCGCGATAGAAACCTTTGGCACATCAGCCATGAAGGTCTTGAATTAGAAGATCCTTCTGTAGAACCTAACTATGATCACTTACTCATGCTTAGCGTTTCTCCAGAAAAAGCACCAGACGAAGGTGAATATGTAACTATGACTTTTGAAAAGGGTGTTCCAAAGTCTGTAAATGGAAAAGAAATGAAAGTATCTGATATCATTCGTGAGCTTAATGCCCTTGGTGGAAAACATGGTATCGGTATTGTAGATATCGTAGAAAACCGTGTAGTAGGTATGAAATCTCGTGGTGTATATGAAACACCAGGCGGAACTATCCTCATGGAAGCACAGAAACAGTTAGAAGAACTCGTACTTGACCGTGCTACTATGGATGTCAAAAAAGATATGGGCAACAAAATGGCTCAGATTGTTTACGAAGGAAAATGGTTTACACCACTTCGTGAAGCAGTTCAGGCTTTCGTAACTTCTACTCAGGAATATGTAACTGGCGAAGTAAAATTCAAGCTTTACAAAGGTAACATCATCAAAGCTGGTACTACTTCTCCATACTCACTTTACAGCGAATCACTCGCAAGCTTCACAACTGGTGACTTATATGACCACCATGATGCAGAAGGCTTCATTACATTATTCGGACTTCCATTAAAAGTTCGTGCAATGAAGTTAGCAGAAGCCGAACAGAACAAATAAAACACAAAAAAGCAGCTGTTTAATAGCTGCTTTTTATTATTCTACGTCTCTAATCTGTGCATTATACACGGCTTCTTCAAACCTAAGATTCAGTATCCCTGCGGAATACTGGAACATTGTCTTCACATAAGCCTTCATAGCACTTATATATTCACTCGATATCTCTTCTCCTGTTCTGGAAATGATATTTCCAGATGGAGCATCATAAATCACCTTATCAGTAATAAAACTTCTATTCGCAAATACTACCATAGATGGACTATCGGATAAAATATCTCGCCCTGCCAAAAGACGGGAATCATATTCAAATCCCATTAAGTTCATAATGGTTGGCATTATGTCGATAGCACTACAGGTCTTTTGTACCTCTATGGTTTCCATCTGGCTATTCCACATAACCAGACAGTTTCTCTGTATATCCAATGCAGAGAGGTCTGTTCCTGTAAAGGCTTCTAATTCAGCCTCCACATTCTGTAAACCATATGGATGATGATCTGCACTAATAACAATTAAGGTAGTATCTAATTTTCCTGCAAGTGTCAATTGCTCTACCAAGTAAGTCATTGCCTTTTCCAGTTCAAGGTTACATGCAATATAAGCCTTCATCTGCTCAGAGCAGGTTAAGTGCTCTACCAGTGGTCTATTCTTTGCGGCCATTTTGTTACCAGTCCAGGTATAATTACAATGTCCTGACACACTCATATAATAAGCATAGAATCGTTCATCATCAATCCATTCAGGGATTGTGGCCACCATCATATTATAATCAGAAGCTGGCCATTCACGTGGTCCTTCCATTGGGAAAACTTTAGTGCCCCACGCTTCCGCAGATAGCTTACCAAGACGTGCTGCCTTAAAATCATATCCTAAGTTTGGATGTGTGATATATCTATCATAATACGACAACGAATTATTATGGTAGGCATAGCTTTTTACCCCTTCTGCCTCAAAGAATTTAGGCAAATTATAAGGGAAATAATTGTACTGGGTACGACGGAAGCTGTGCTGTCCGTCTGGAATCTGTCCAGTGAGGTTTACATACTCACCATCTGAAGTACTAGTTGCCCACAATGGAACGTAGTAATCCTTTACCACTACACCACTATTTAACATTTGATAAAGTGTAGGCGTAAGCTCTGGACTTACTGCATATGGCGAAAATGCTTCTGCAGTGATATAAACGAGGTTATATCCCTCCATCATACCAGTATACTCATTCTTTTTGCTTGGAGTCATACTAAGCATAATATCTGCCATTCTATCAATATTGTTGTCGCCATTCTCATAAAGAGCATCAAAATCAATATCTAATATATTTGGCGAAGTATCAATCACTGGTCCTGTTATAACTTCTTCTGTACCTGCTTCTGTCTCTTCTGTCGACAAAGCATCCTGCCATGCCAGCAAGTCGGTCTCTTTCTCTGGAAGAAGGTCAAACATAAGCTGACGACTATATAATGCTAATACTCCGTGCTCGCGAACGATTTCATTTGGCGCGTAAAATTCCTGGTATTCAGCATAAAATTCATCTTTTGAATAATATGCACCTACAAATATCACTACCACCACAACAACAGCAGCGAGAATTGAACTAATATTAATCATCAAGTCTTTCTTCTCATACTGCTCCACGATAAGCAACTTCTTCTTTAATAAAACTGCCATCGCAACCAAAGGAAGAAGCATGCAAATAATAGGCACTAAACTTCTTACTATACCATCTAACGCGATGCTCCAAAAGTCCGCAATTGCATCTCCGCCAGTAATAAATGCCGTCTCTAATAAAAGAGGCTGTGTGAATATGTTGTGATACACAAGTTGAGCTCCAAACAAGAACACATTTATACCTTGCATCGTCCATAATACACCAAGATTTAAGCCTCGTTTTTTACTCAAGCCTACAAAAACAGTTTCTATTGCGGCCAAAAGCACTGCAAAAGCAATCATAAGAAGGGGATGAACTCCGTTCATCCCAAACACAGCGATATGATATACGACTTCTAACCATATTAAATTTAAAAAACTATATCCAAATATGCGTTTCATCTTTCGTACTTCTCTATTAATTATTCAAGAATCATTGTTCTATATTCTACTGCTTCTACTGCATCATCTTTGATAATGAAGCAAAGTTTCATGTGATCTTTTACATATGCAAGCATAGTAGCTGTTTCAGAAGTAGGTTCACCATACACTTCTTTTACCTTAGCAGCGGTTGCACCAATGCCAACGCCTTCTTCTGTAGCAACTGAGTCATCTAAGAAGATAACTGCAGATACATAATCAACACCTTCTAAGGAATATGTATCAATTTCGAAACCTGGATAAATATAAATCTTATCAAGATCACCAAAGGCACAGCTTGGAGATTCATAGTAAGAATCTTCTTGTCCTAAATCTTCAAGAATTGCTGCTGCCTCAGCATCAATAATTACTGATACATCATTCGATTTAAATACATAACCTGTCTTACCAGAATTGTTATTTTTGTCACTTTCCTGCTGTGAATTGTTATTACCACCAATCACCTTTTCATCTTCTCCGCCACATCCAACTAACATACATGCAGCTAATAAACACATGGTTACTAGTAATTTTTTCATAAAAAATCTCCTTTTACTGCTGATACATTTTTTTCAAAGTTACTCTATCAATTTTTCCATTAGCCGTCAATGGCATTTCTTCTAATTGTCTGATTCTGTTTGGAATCATATAACGAGGAAGTTTTTCTTTTAATAAAACAGTCAAATCCTTCTCACTAATCGAACCTACATAGTACAATACAATCTTGCCCTTCACATCATCATAAATGCAACCTGCAAGTTTAACAGCTTCAAGCATATTCACGTTTACTTCGATTTCACCAAGCTCGATACGGTGTCCCATATGCTTAATCTGATAATCTTTTCTAGATACGAATACCAATTCTCCGTATTCATTTAATTTACCAAGATCCCCTGTTCTATAGATAATCTCTGGATAAGCACTATTAAGAGGATTCTGTACATAGCTTTCACTTGTTTTTTCTGGATTGTTGTAATATCCAAGTGTTACAGATGTACCACGGATACAAATTTCTCCAACTTCTCCATCCGCTGCACGTTCATTTTTCTCATTTAAAAGAAGAATCTCTGTATTTTTGAATGGACGACCAATTGGAATCACATCTCCAAGCTCAAATTCACGATTTACCTTGTAGTAACAACACATTCCTGTGCCTTCGGTAGGTCCATAAAGATTTGTGAACTTTGCTTCTGGAAGCACTTCTTTCCACGCTTTAAACTGTTTGATTGGGAATACCTCACTACCAAATGCGATGGTGTGAAGATATTCTGGTTTTATTGTCTTAAATGTTCCAAAGGCTGAAATCATAGTAAGCGCTGATACAACCCAGCATACCGTGTTAATCTTATGCTCATTTAAAAACTCTACGAGTTTAATTGGCATTTTAAAGTAGCTCTTTGGAATAAGATATGTAGTCGCACCAAATTTAAGAGTTGGATATAACTCCTTAAGACACGCGTCGAAATATAAAGGTGTCTGATTACCAAATACAGTGTCTTCGTTAAATTCTAATGTTTCTGACAACTGTTCGATATAATCAAGTACCGAGCGATGACATGCCGCAACACCCTTTGGAATACCAGTAGATCCAGATGTAAATACGATATAAATTGGGTCTGTATCGATTGCATCGTCATGAATTTTCTGAAGTGCCTGATCACATACCGAAGTATTGCAAATATCATCGTATAAAACGATTTCCCCTTCATACTTAAAAGTATCTGCAATTGGTTTTGTCTTTTCATCACAAATGATTACTGGAGCCTGTACATTATCCAGAATCAACTGGATACGTCCAGCTGGCATTTCTTCATCAATTGGAACATAGAAATCACCTGCTGTGATTACGCCAAAGAATGCTGTTACTTCCTTTGGATGTTTATTCATAAAAACTACTACTGGCTTATGATATACGCCCTTGTTGTACAAATATGTACCAACTGCTCTACTCTGGTCATAAACCTGCTGAAAGGTCATCCCTTCTACATCATTCGCAAATGCTAATTTTTCTGGTTTCTTTATTACGATGTCATTCAAATAATCTAATACGTGATTTTGCATAATTTCCTCACTTTGTAATCAAATGTTCATACTCTGGTTTTAAGGTTCCGCAACTAATAACAGCTCGTCTTGCCAGCACTTCCATAACATCCAGATAGCAAGCACCGATATTATGATCTCTTTTTGCCATAGACAATTCTGTACATCCAAGCAATATCACCTGTGCACCCTTACTAAACAATTCACTGGATACTGCCTCAAATCGCTCCATCTCAATTGGCAATCCTTTTTTTACATTCTCATAAATGATATGCATTACGGACGCCTGCCCTGCCTGTTCAGGCACAACACAGCTAATGCCGTATTTTCCTAAGATATTTTGAAACAGCTTGCTTTGGATTGTTCCATCCGTTGCCATAATGCCAACCTTGCTAATTCCTTCCGACTGCAAATAATATCCTGTTTCTTCAATAGAATGAATAATCGGACAATCAATGTCCTTTTCCAATGCATCTCGGAAGAAGTGAGCTGTAATACATGGAATTACAATCACATCAGCCCCCTGTTTCACCAGTTGCATTCCGATTTCCTGAAAATGAGGCATCGGACTCTCCTTACTAAGCCCCAGAATATATCTGGTTCTGTCTGGAATTTGTGGTCTGCTGTGAAGTAAAACCTCTATATGTTCCTGGTCCGTTTTGGCATCTGTCATTTCTACAATCATTCGTAGAAAATATGCTGTAGCCATTGGACCAAGACCACCTATTATACCTAATCGTTTCATTTTCCACTCCTTAGTCTTTTATGGAACATAAGGGTAAAGATTTCTATCGTAGTTGTGAGAATTATTGTGAGAATCTGAATATGCTTTGATACTCGCATCATCCCACAGGAAGAATCTAGTCTTATCCTTACGTGGAGTTGCATCAAAGTGATACCAGCCATGTCCATCACCGATATCTACTAAGTTCCAAAAATGCATAGTATCGCCAACACGGATTCTTTCAATATCCATGTTTGTAATACCTGCACGTGTCAACATTACCTTGGATACACAAGCAAATACATAACAATCACCTTTGCCCATTGCAAGGCCTTCGTAAGCTGCTCTTACGTAATCGCCTTTTGCTGAGTAGTTGATATAAGATATACTACGCTGAATGTAGTTAAAAATCGCCTGTGCTTTCTGGTAGTTGTTCATTCCGTTATTAATAATTGTGGCAAGTGCTCTGTCTGCTAAGAAATTAACTTCCTCTAAGGTATAAGCACGTTCTCTTACATTAATACTGGTAGTTACACTAGTCGTATTACCTGCACCATCTGTGGCTGAGTATACGATAGTATAAGTTCCCGCTTTTTTAACATCCACTGCGCTAGAATCTACCTTTAATTCTATCTCTACGCCAGAGTTATCTGTTACCTTAACTCCTGAACGATAAGATACGGTATCTCCCACATAAACAAGTAAATCTTTTACTCCTGTGATTACAGGTGCAACTGTATCTTCAACAAGAGTTAACTTCGCAGTCTGCTTGGTCTGATTGCCACTTTCATCTGTTGCAACAACCACAACCTCCTGCTCTCCTAACTTGGTAAAGTCTGGAGCAGTTTCATAGGAATAAGTAACTTTTGTTAAATCTTCGCAACTAGCTACAAATTTACCTGCATCTAATACTGCATGTGCAAAACCATTTACATCCTTAACCTCTAAAACAGGAGCAACAGTATCCACTGTAACCACTTCAACTGTATACTGACGACCTTCGATTTCAATTATGAACTGATATGTTCCTGGTACTAACTGGTCAATTTCAACATCTTCTTCTGTTGTAACAAACTTTGCTTCTGCATCAACAAGCACAAAATCTGATATTTCTGGCCACTCTTCTCCGATTTCAATAGAAATACTTGGAACTACAGGCATGATTACAAGTTGCGCTTCTACTGTTGTTGCATTATCAGCTGCATCTGTAACAACGATTTCAACCTTCTGTTCATCAAATTTCTTAAAGTCAGGCTCTTTTACAAATGCAACCTTTGTTGCAGTCGCATCTGTAATCTGCTTAATAAAAGCATCTGCTTTACAAGTATCTCCATATCCTAAAGAAACTGAATTTACCTCTACTTCTGGAGCAGTAGTATCTTCGATATGTAAGGTACATGTATGTGTAAACGCTCCTGTTTTAACCTTTAAGCGATATGTCCCAGGAACAGAAATATCTATCTTGTCACTACCTTTTGCAAAAACAGCATTTTCATCTGCTTTCTTTAAAAAGTCCGCAACAGTAACTTCAATACCTGCTTCTACACGACAAACCTTGTAGACAACACTTCTCTCATAGATATTAAAACCTACAATACCTGCAATAATAATAACCAGAGCTACAACAGCTGCGATAATACCTACCTGTTTCTTGTTACCTGCCAAACGTGCTTTTAAATCCTTCAAAAATGATTCCACTGAGAATACTGGCTTTTCTGGTTCCTCTGTTACTTCTGAAACTGTTTCCGCTTCAGCCTCTGTCTCAACTTCTGTCACAACTTCGGCTTCAACCTCTGTTTCAACTTCTGTCGCAACCTCGGCTTCTGCCTCTGTTTCAACTTCTGTCGCAACTTCGGCTTCTGCCTCTGTCTCAACTTCTACAGGTGCTTCCTCTACATCAAGATTGATGATTTCTAATTCCAGCTCTTCGGCTTTACTTTTCTTTTCTTTCGTCTTCTTCGCCATGATTCGCCTCCATTAAACAGTTAAGTTATACTGCTCACAAAGCATAGTCACTGTCATGGCGATTAAGAGATAATCAATCTCATATGCGCCCATTAACTTAAAGTCTTCCTGACTATACATCTTCTTCATTTCATTAATATAATTTACGTCAAAAACTCCATATTTTCTGATAAGCTCATCACTTAAGAAATCAATACCAGATGGTTTCTTAATCATTGATGACATACCTGGTGCCTGGAATGGGAATTTTTTGCGTTTTAAAATTTCATCTGGAACAATACCCTCTCCAGCTTTCTTAAGAATATATTTCTCATTCGCACCTTTCAGCTTATACTTATCAGGCATTGTGGTAACAAACTGAATTAATTCTGCATCTAAGAATGGATGTCTTCCCTCTACCGAATGAGAGAAAATCATTCTATCACCATGTTCACCTAAAAGGTGATCTGAGAGACGCAGTTTATAATCAATATAAGAACGTCTCTTCTGTGAGCTTAATCCCTCAAGACGCTTTACATTTACTGGACTTTCCGCCCAAGCAGAGAATTTATCAATTTCTCCTCTGATATCACTGCTATAAATCTGCATGTGTGTTTTGCGAATTTCTGGATGATTACGCTCAAATCTGAAGTATGGGTCTCCCCACAAACGTTCATTAATTTCACATTCTTCTTTAGACATATTGCCCTTTTGCATATTACGGAAAAGGTCAACCATATATCCTACATAACCACAGAAGAACTCATCCGATCCCTGTCCTGTAAGTACAGCCTTAGCTGGTGACTTACTAACTAAATCCGATAACATATAAGCAGCTACGTCATAGCTTTCTTTTACAGCACTTTCTGCATGGTAAATTACATTAGGAAGGTTTTTCCAAATCTCTTCTTCAGCCACCTTTGTACTGTAATGTGTAGACTGTACACATTCTTTTACAATCTTCTGATAGCGACTTTCATCCAAATCGCCAGATCCAATCTCTGCTGAGAAAGAATAATAGCTGTTGAGCATAAATTTACCGATGTAACAAGCTACAAGAGAGCTGTCTAAACCACCGGATACATAAAATCCGATTGGTACATCTGCGATAAGTCTTCTCTGAATTGCCTTTTTAAATAATTCGCGAAGATTTTCCACATAATAATCTTCACCTTTGTCCTCTTCTTCTGGACTATAAATAAGATCCCAGTATTCGATATCTTTAATTTCTTCTTCTGGACGAATCAAAAGCATATGACCTGCTCTTAAAGAATAAATGCCTTTAAAGAACGTATTTGGAGATACTACTCCAGGATAGTTCATCAGCTGGTCTACTGCTTTTAAATTTAATTTTCGTTCAATACCAGGGTATTCCAAAATTGCCTTGATTTCAGAGCCAAAGATTACTCTGTCATCTGCAACTGTGTAGAATAATGGACAAATACCAATCTGATCACGAACAAGAATCATCTGGTTATTGTGTTCGTCATATAAAGCAATGGCAAACTGACCATTTAAATATTTAGGGAAATCCAAACCATATTCTTCATACAGATGCACAATAACTTCAACGTCTGTTCCAGTACGGAAAGAATGCCCCTTATCCTGCATCTCTTTGCGAAGTTCCTGATAATTAAAAATCTCACCATTACATACCATGGCAATTTTCTTATCTTCGTTAAAATGTGGCTGCATACCACCCTTTAAATCCAGGAAACTCAAGCGGTTAAAGCCTAATCCTACCTGTTCATTTACAAACATATCCTCTCCGTCTGGTCCACGGTGACGAATTGCCTGTAACATGTTACTGATTATTTTTCTTTCAATTTCCTTCTTTGTACGAAGGTTATAAATTCCACTAATTCCACACATTTTCTTTATACTCTTTCGTCTAATCCTCCGCAGTCATGCCATATTTCTCATACTGCGACTGTTTATCTGCTTCATAAAATTCAATCTTTTCCTGCCAGATTGCCTGCCATGCCTCATCATCTCTTCTATCAGGCACACCATACTCCTCGGTCAATACATTTCCGAGATATTTGGATAACTTTTCTGCACCTGCTAAATTCATATGAAGACCTGCATCATACGTATCTGTATTGTAATCAATACCAATCTCATCAATCAAATCGAGGAAATTAATAAACTTAAGATCCTTTTCTTCGGCAAACTCTTCAATCTGTGCATCCCACTGATCATACCAGTGAGGATACAAGCTTGGAGCCTTTATGAGCACAAGATCAATGCCCTTTTCTTCACACAGGTCTGCCATCATATTCAGATATTTCCATGCATTATCCCCAAATCTGTAATCTGCAAGCACACGCTCAGGCGGAATCACCGTTACAGGTTTAACATCAACACGCATGTAGTAACCATTATGGGATACCTTTTCTGTTTCAAACATGTATTTAAAGTCATTCGCCGTAAGCTCATTCCATCTGCTATGATATCTTAAGATTGGGAACACATAGTCTAAAAACTGCTCATCTTCTTTCATAGAAGCATTTATTGCATTAACCTTGGACATAGACCATTCCATACCTTCAATTGTCATACGATTATATGCTTCCGACTGTGATTCATTAAACTGCATTGCCTGAACATTAAAGATAACTACCTCTGGTGTGTGATAACGCAAGGTATCCTCTAAAATGTAATAAGACTGCCAGATATACTGTTCTGCACTTCCTCGGATATAGCTGTTGACACCGTATTCTTCCCACAAGGTAATTGGAGAAAAGTTCTCATATACCTCACAGTCACCTACAAATACAACATCATAATCCTTCTTTTCTTCTTCATAGAATTCTGCTATAAATGCACCTTCTATAATGCCACTGACATATTTTGGTACGAGCAAACGCTGTAACAAAAACAATACGCCAACTACAATCATCACAGACGCAATGAGTTTGACCCATTTCTTGCCTTTTTGATTCATTTTTATCTCCTATAATTAAAATCTATTATAAATAAACTGACTGGAATCATAACCAATTCCATATGCACCTAAAAGTAGCACAATGATAAATAATCCAAACCATATTGCAAAACGTACTGGATATGGACGTGCTGCAACAAAATCTCTAACCTTGGTCTTTCTCTGAAGAAGACTCACTGAGAGCATTACCAGGATACCAAATAATAACACCCCGTAATCTGTCATAGTTAAACCAAGTTTCAGCATTTCGCCATTCCATAAAATATCCCAGTTGTTCGCTGTAAGCATAGAGCCAAACGCTCTAAAGGTATCACCTACTTTTACATAACAGTCAAACAAGTTGAGTGCACAAATAAGCATAAAAGTTCTTGCAATCTGGAAAAGACGATATGGTTTCTTATCCTCCAAATGGAAACGATTGTGGAACTTCGCATACAGAGGCTCTAATTCCTGAGATGCCATAAGAACCACGAAGTTCGCAAGTCCCCAAGCAATAAAATTCCAACTTGCACCATGCCAGATACCTGTTGCAAACCAAACAAGGAACGAAGCAATATACACTGGCACTCTCTTACCAATTGCATCGCCAAATGTCTTTCTTACAGACTTCGAAAAATTAATCATTGTCTTGCTAGATGATACTGGATAGAAAATATAATCCCTAAACCAGCTCGCCATGGAGATATGCCATCTACGCCAGTATTCCTTGAGGGAGGTAGAGAAGTATGGCAGATTGAAGTTCTCCTGAATGGTTACTCCAAGTGCCTGTCCAATACCGATTGTTACATCAATACCACCGGTAAAGTCTGCATACAACTGGATGGTATAGAAAATCATACCTACAAAGGCATATGCACCATTATATTTATCAAGATCATCAATAATCGTAATTACTGCTGGCATCAGTCTATCTGCAATTACAAGCTTTTTGAAAAAGCCCCATAATACTCTCTGCAGACCATATGCCACTGTCTTTGCATCAAATGGATGTTTTTCATATAAGGTTTTCGATAAATCTCCAAATCTGCTAATTGGTCCCTGTACCAACTGTGGAAAGAAGGATACAAACAATGCAAACTTGCCAAGATTTTTCTCCGCTTTGATGGTTCCTCGATATACATCAATGAGATATCCTACTGCCTGGAAGGTGTAAAATGAGATTCCCATTGGCAATACATAAGAAACAAAAAAAGACTGGTCCATATTTTCTGAGCCAGATGCAAAAATAGCACTAATATTGCCAATTATAAAATTAGAATACTTCAAAACTGCGAGAATTCCCAAATTGAGAAGCAAAGCAGCCAACATCCATACACGGCGTTTTTTCTTCTGCTCCTTCTTATAGGCTTTTTTCTCTTCTCTGGATAAATCCAGCTCCTTTGGAACTTTATCCGGATATTTATCCATCATACAGCCAGCGAAGTAAATCGTAATAATTGTTGTTGTTATGTATATCAGATAGATAGGGCTTGCGCAGTAGTAAAAGAATCCACTTGCCACAAGCAACAACATCCACTGAAATTTTTGCGGTATTGTATAGTACAATACCAACAACACCGCAATAAATCCTAAAAATTCATATGATGTAAATAACATAGTAGTAAGATTACTCCTCGTCTTCTAACTTCTGAATTAATGCATAAAGAGCTTCAGCAGAGTTAAAGTTTTCTGGAATGATATGTTCTGCTGAGATAGTTACATCATAGTTTTCACTGATTTCAGAAATCAATGTTACAATATCAAAAGAATCTAAAATCATGTTATCAATTAAGCCTGTTTCAGTTTCAAAATCTACGTCTGGGTGTAAGTCATTTAAAATCTCTAATAATTCGTTCATTTTTTCTCCTCTTTTCTTAGGTTTAATCTATTTCATAGTAGACAATCTACTATAAATTACTTTTTCAATTTCTCAACAATTTTTTCTTTTAAATCATGTGCACGGTTCTTGATATTTGCACCAGCTGTACGTGATACAATAAGTCCCGATACAAAACGGGAAGCATATTCATACTGTCCTAAGTTGTATGCCATCGCTGCAATCAGTAAATCCACAGTGCTCTGATCCATACCTGCCATTGGATAGCTTTCCGAAGACATTGCTTTTACAAAACCGTCAAATGCCTGCTTATAGAAAGTATCATATTCTGCCTTGCATTTTGCAATTTCTTCTTTATTCTTCTCCGCATCAAGAGATAATTCTTCTATCTTGCCACGAAGCACCCACGCAATCTTTAAACAAGTATATGCTTTTTCACTATTCTTTCCTTTTTTAACAACAGAGGTGTAAAGCGCAATCTTGTATAAATCAAGAACAGTATCATAACTAAGTGCTTCAAGTTCTTCCACTGGTTTTGCTGGTGGTGTTTTAAATTTTGCAAGAACACCCTCTCTGATGAGTTTCATCTGTACAGATGGCATGTTTGCAAAATAACGGTCTACTGCTGTAAACCCACATTTTGGACAAGAAGCCACGTTATACTTATTTGTATCAATAAATTCAAAGCGTGGACGCAAATCCAAATCTGGCTCTTTTCTTTTTACTCTACCAGATTTAATAACTGGAGTACGGAAAGTACCATCACAAATCGGACAACGAACTGACTTAAGAAGAAGGAAATCAGTCTCCTTTGGTGGCTCAACTGCCTTAGCACTGGATGGGTCACCCCCTCTTTGTGCTGATGATTTTTCCTCTTCAAACAAGTTGTTTACCAAATTTTCATCTAAGCCAAATTTGGCTAATCCTGATAAAATCTTATCCATGTTCTACACCTTTTCTATGTATTTGGTGCCCAGCACCAGGTCCTACACGTTAGTAGGAAGTTTGAAAGAACTCTTTAACGATACAATTCGGTTAAATACTGGCTGACCTTCTACAGAATCTTTGTAATCTGCACAGAAGAAGCCCTGACGAACAAACTGGAAGCTGTCAAATGCTTTTGCTTCTGTAAGTGCTGGTTCTACGATACAGTTATCAAGAACTGTAAGTGAGTTTGGATTTAAGTTAAGGCTTCCATCCTCATTGTATACACCGAGGTCTTCATCAATGATGTTTTCATAAAGACGAACTGTCACTTTTTTGCCGTATTCTGCTGATCCCCAGTGAATGGTTCCTTTTACTTTACGTCCATCTGGAGCATTTCCACCCTTTGATTCTGGATCGTAAGTACAGTGGATAGCTACGATGTTGCCGTCGGCATCCTTTTCTACGCTGTTACAAGTTACAAGGTATGCATTCATAAGACGTACTTCGTTTCCTGGGAACATACGGAAGTATTTCTTTGGTGGTTCTTCCATGAAGTCTTCACGATCAATGTAAAGTTCTTTGGTGAAAGGAACCTGACGTTTTCCAAGTTCTGGGTTTTCTAAGTTGTTATCAATTTCTAAATAATCAACCTGTCCTTCTGGATAGTTGTCAATCACTACTTTGATAGGATCTAAGATTGCCATCATACGTGGTTTCTTCATCTTGAGATCTTCACGGATACAGTATTCAAGCATTGGATAATCTACGATACTATTTGCCTTTGAAACACCACAAAGCTCTACAAACATCTTGATTGATTCAGGTGTGAACCCTCTACGACGAAGCGCTGCGATAGATACAAGACGTGGGTCATCCCAACCGTCTACAATACCATCTTCTACTAATTTTTTAATGTAACGTTTACCTGTTACAACGTTTTTCAAATATAATTTCGCAAATTCAATCTGTTTTGGTGAGTCTTCTACAGATTTTTTGTAACCAAGTTCGATAAGTACCCAGTCATAAAGTGGTCTGTGATCTTCGAATTCT
>JAZKYR010000081.1:0-20437 GCA_045612245.1 Agathobacter sp. | reverse complement strand
TTTGGACCGTCTGGTTCGTACTGTCTGATACGAAGAGACTGTTCAAATGTCTTTCCTTCTGCCATTCCATCATAAATTGTATCTGTCTGATCACCGTTTGTAACGATAGTTGTGTTACCAAGTACACGAACTGGTGCGTAGATGATAAGACTTGGATCTTCTAATTTTGCAGGATCAAAAGCTTCTGTACGGATGCCTTCTCCTTCTGTAACGAATACACGGTTACGGCTGTTTTCGCTACGTCCCATGATAAAGTAAGCTGTTACAGCTGTTTTGCCGTCTTTTGAACGACCAATTACAATACCTCTACCTGGATATGTGTTTCCAGCTAATTCTTCTCTTAAAGATAACATGTTCATTTTGCATACCTCTTTCTGTAAAAAAGTCAATAATTCAAGTACATTCTAGCACGAGTACCTGTTTTTGACAACAAGAAAGGTTATTAGCGACATGAAATTAACTACTTTTTGTTATAAGTTAAATTAATAAAATAAAGGCACCGTCCATTTCGGACGATGCCCTAATTTTACTGTCTTATATATATTCCTTGCTCTTCAATAAAATCTTCCATATCTTGTAGTGCAAGGGTATACCAGTCATCTGATTCTGGTTTGCCAGGTTTGTTTTCTTCAATTGTCTTTTCTTTATCTTCCATGTTAATACCTATTTTAATTAAAACTTCTTACCCAATTAAGAAGTGAACCCTGGTGAGTATTCACCGTTACTGTTCTCTTCATATCGTCAGTTACAGGACCGTTTTTCGCCATCTTAGCAAGGATAGAAGCCTGAAGTTCTTCGATTGACATTTCTTCATAAGGTTTATTCAAGTCGAGAACCTTTTCTTCTTTCTCTACCTTTTCTTCAACGATTGTTTCTTCCTGTTCCTGCGCAGTTTCTACAACTTCTTCAAGTACGGATTTTTCTTCTGCCTTAGGCACTTCCACTACTGGTGCTTCCTCTACCACCACATCCGTAGGTTCAAATTTTCCTTCTGTTGTTTCTGGCACCCATATTTCACCAGAATTTCCTGCGATTTCTGCTGAGAAACCACCACCAGAAACAGTGATTTTACGTCCAGATAACACACCTGTGTAAGCTCCATCTGGTGCACCACCATGCATTGTGCAAGCATTGTCATCATTATTTACCATAACAACAACGGTCGAGCCTTCATAGCTACGGCTGAAGGTATACTGTCTTGTAGTAAGGTTCTGTTCTTTGTAATCGCCGTAACTAAGCGCTTTTACCTGATGGCGCATATTTCCTAATGCTGTAATAAATTTCACATACGCATTTTCTTCCATTGCAGAAGTCCAGTCTTCGTATACCATTTCTGGACGAAGAGGTGCATCTGCGTCTGCGCCGTGTCCCTTTTTACCTTCGATACCAAATTCGGAACCATAGTAAATTGAAGGCACGCCTGGTAAAGTATAAAGTAAGATGTGTACTGGCACAAATCCTTTAGGTGTAGAAAGCTTTGACATAATACGTTCTACGTCATGATTATCTACAAAGCTATAAAGTTTGAACACTCCACTGCACATGTCGTTAAGTCTCTTTACTGTATGAGCAATTTCAAAGAAATTGTGATCATTATAGCCAGAGTAAAGTGCTTTATGAAGGTGATAGTTTGTTACCGAATGCAAGGTATCTGCATTTGCCCAACGAATATAATCCCCATGAATTACTTCACCCATAAGCCAGAAATCTGGTTTTACTTCATTTGCTGTACGACGTAATTCTTTCATAAAATCAAAATCCAAAACGTCTGCCGCATCCAAACGGATACCATCCACATCAAATTCGTCCACCCAGAAACGAATGACATCACAAATATAATTGATTACTTCTGGGTTCTTCTGATTTAACTTAACAAGCAAATCATATCCGCCCCAGTTTTCATAACCGAAGCCATCATTATAGGAATTATTTCCCCAGAAATTCACATTGCAGTACCAATCTTTATATCTGGAATTTTCTCTATTTTCTTTTAAATCCTTGAACGCGAAAAAATCACGTCCTGTATGGTTAAATACACCATCGAAAATTACTTTTAAGCCCTGTTTGTGACATTCTGCCACAAAGTTTTTCAGTGTCTCATTTGTTCCGAGACGGCTGTCCAACTTCTTATAATCTGTTGTTTCATAACCATGTCCTACAGATTCGAACAATGGTCCAATATAAATCGCGTTACAACCTATATTTTTAATGTGAGAAATCCAAGGTAGAAGCTTATTTAATCGCTCCACCGGTTCTCCATATTCATTTTGCTTTGGTGCCCCTGTCATTCCGAGGGGATAAATATGATAAAATATTGCCTCATCATACCACGCCATAATTTTCAAGTCCTCCTAGTTGCTGTAATTGTGTATACAAAAAACACACTTTGTTATTTTACACAATTTCCCACTAAAAATCTACTCTTTTTACATTGTATAAAAGAATCTTTATTTGTCTCCCGGAAAGAAAATTCCAGCTTCTTTTCTTGCTTTTTCTATTACCTCTACCGCCTCTTTTACTGCCAATTCCGAAGTTTGCCAAATCTCATATTCGCTCAGTGAAGGAAGCCCCATACTTACACCTTCTTTACGATATTTCATCGGACTATCCAAAGTCACTTTACCTGACATGTGATAACTAGTTCCTTTTGTTATCGGAATGAGTTTCTCGATTACCGATGCACTTACACCAGCCCCTGCCATAATATCAATACGTCCATTTGCCTTCTCAATGAGTTCTGCAAGAAGTTCACGTCCTTCCCAGGCTGACTGCTTCTGTCCAGAGGTAAGAATTGTATGGATTCCTAGAGAAATTGCCTGTTCTAATGCTTCATATGGATCACGACACATATCAAAGGCGCGGTGCAAGGTCACACTCAAACCACTTGCCTCCTGCAAGAGTTCTTTCATTTTTCTGACATCCAGATTGCCATCTGTATCTAGAACACCAATAACAACACCTTCTACTCCCACCTCTTTCAAAGCTCGAATCTGAGATTTCATGATTTCCATTTCGTGCTCTGTATAACAGAAATCCCCAAAACGAGGACGAATCAAAGCATGAATGCAAATATCCGTATGTCTTCTAATCTCCCTTACAAAGGATAAATCCGGTGTAGTACCACCAATAATCAAATTTGAACATAGTTCAATTCGGCTTGCCCCTCCACTTTGGGCATTAATTGCAGATTCTACACTATCCGCACAGCACTCTAAGATATAGTTTTTCAACTTTATTCCCCCTTCTAGTTTATTAATCGTTGAACCAGGATTCCTGTCTCCTGTTCATAGTTAGATAATATAGAGTGCCCCACATAATATAAGTAAAGATAAGGCGAGGTCAAGCGAAGCCTCGAGCCGTTCTTTAGCTTATATTATGTGGGGCAAATACATTAGTTTTTAAAACTATGAACCGGAGCAGGAATTCTTCCTTTACGATTCACAAAATCATCACAAGAGAATTTATTTACTGGCATTACTGGTGCATATCCAAGTAATCCACCAAATTCTACGACTTCGCCTACATCTTTTCCTACAACTGGAATCACGCGTACTGCAGTTGTCTTCTGGTTAATCATACCGATAGCCATTTCATCCGCAATAATACCAGAAATTGTAGTCGCTTTTGTATCTCCAGGAATTGCAATCATATCAAGACCTACCGAACATACACAGGTCATTGCTTCTAACTTTTCAAGTGTAAGAGCACCAGCTACTACTGCATCAATCATACCCTGATCTTCACTAACAGGGATAAATGCACCACTAAGACCACCTACATAAGAAGAAGCCATGATACCGCCCTTCTTAACCTGGTCATTTAAGAGTGCCAGCGCTGCTGTTGTACCAGGTGCACCAGCATATTCAAGACCGATTTCACAAAGAATATCTGCAACACTATCGCCTACCGCTGGAGTAGGAGCAAGTGAAAGGTCGATGATACCAAATGGAATGCCAAGTTTTGCAGATGCTTCTTTCGCAACCAACTGGCCTACACGTGTTACTTTAAATGCAGTCTTTTTGATAGTCTCACAAAGCACTTCAAAGCTTTCGCCACGTACTTTTTCAAGCGCAGTTTTTACTACACCAGGACCAGAAACACCTACATTAATAATCGCGTCTGCCTCTGTTACACCATGGAAAGCTCCAGCCATGAATGGATTATCATCTGGCGCATTACAAAATACTACAAATTTGGCACAGCCAAGAGAATCATTTTCCTTTGTAAGCTCTGCAGTTTCTTTAATCATTTCACCAATCAAACGTACGGCATCCATGTTAATACCAGTCTTTGTAGAGCCTACATTTACAGAACTACATACAAGTTCTGTACTTGCAAGTGCCTGTGGAATAGAACGGATAAGATTTTCTTCTGCTGGTGTCATCCCTTTGGAAACCAATGCAGAATATCCACCGATAAAGTTTACACCTACGGTATGCGCTGCTCTATCCAATGTTTTAGCAATTGACACAAAATCTTCTGGAGTCTTACATGCAGCTCCACCAACAAAGGCAATAGGAGTAACAGAAATACGTTTATTTACGATTGGAATACAATAATCTCTTTCGATTTCCTGTCCTACTTTCACCAAATCCTTGGCTACTGTTGTGATTTTATTATAAATATTTTCATTTAATTTATCTAAATCCGAATCAATACAATCTAAAAGACTAATACCGATAGTGATCGTACGCACATCGAGATTTTCTTTTTCAATCATATGATTGGTTTCGATTACTTCCCAGTTACTAATCATATTGGTTCCTCCTAAATGCGGTGCATCATTTCAAAAATTTCTTCGCGCTGGCATTTTACAGAAACACCAAGATCCTGACCTACATTTTCTAAGTCGCTAGAAAGATCAGCAAATCCTTTATCTGATTTTGATAAATCAACAATCATCATCATGTTAAAGTATTCAGAAACTACAGTCTGTGAAATATCTAAAATATTGATTCCGTTTTCAGACAGATATGTACATACCTTTGCAATAATACCTACGGTATCCTTTCCTAAAACTGTAATAATTACTTTCTTCTTTTCCATAATAGTACTCCTTTACACTCGAATCATTGGGGAAACGGTATCCCTTTTGGCTACAAACATTGGAAAATCATCTGCCTTATATGGATTATCTCCCATTGTAACTTCTAAACGAACCGCTTCATAAGCCAACTCTTCGTAATTATTCTCTTTACTTAAATGCCCCAATACAACTGTTCCAAATTTATCATGAAGTAATTCTGATAACAACTGTCCACTTCTCTCATTGGACAAATGCCCTCTGTCACTTAAGATACGCTGTTTTAAAGAGTAAGGATAAACACCCAACTGGAGCATTTTCACGTCATGATTCGCCTCTAACAACAATGCATCTAAGCCTTGTAATTCATCTACAATCGCCTGATTGTAATTTCCAAGGTCTGTAATGACAGCTACACTTTTATCTTCCTTCATTACCTTGTAAGCCACCGGATCTGCTGCATCATGTGAAATGGAAATTGGATTAAAAATCAACTCGCCAATCGAGAAACGTTTCCCTGGCTTTATAATCTGGAATAAATCCTCATCAATCTTTCCGACCGATTTGGTATTTAAAATAGCATTTATCGTTTTTTCTGTAGCAAAAATAGGAATTCCATATCGTCTCGCCAACACGCCCAAACCTGCAATATGGTCAACGTGTTCGTGCGTAACTAAAATCCCCTGCATCTCACTGGTCTTTAAATCGATTTCATTTAAACCCGTTTCGATTCTTTTGCCACTGACACCAGCATCAATCAGCACGTGGGTATTGTCGCTGCCTACACAGATACAATTCCCACTGCTGCCACTGGCTATCGCACATAGTTCTAACATAATTTATTAATTCTCTTTCCAGAACAGCTCAACCTTATCCCCATCATGAAGAGGCTGTGTAAATGCTGCATCAAGACCGTTTACACGAGTCGCAATTGCACGTCCACCACCTGCATTCAGGTCAAAGGTGATTCTGTCAAAAATATCTACAAAAATATAATCTTTTTTACCTACCATAGGTACTGGTTCACCGTTTACATAAACCGTAATTCCATCTGCAGGCATTTCTGAAACTGGAGCTACAGGAGAAGCCACTTCTTCTGTTTCTTCTGTTTCTACGGATTCTGCATCCACATCCTCAAATTCGTTTTCTTCCGCTACAGTTTCATCTGTACCTGTTTCTTCTGCAACGGCTTCTTCTGCAGGAATGTTAAGTACTGGCTTTTCATATGGTTCATCTGCCACGCCGAAAGAAAGTACTGTCCATTCAATTGAGAAGTTTTCGTAAACAAGAGTACCAAAATCTGCTTCTCTATTGTTAACAAGGATATCACGGTCCATATCGACTTCTACGTCCATGAATTCCGCAACCTGACCTACTGTATAGAAGTTTCTAGTCTCGATTACATCGCCTTCCTGAATCTCGTAAGAACCTGGTTCAAGACTTCCATTTACCTGTACAAATTTTGGACAAGTAACCATCTTGCCATTTACCACAAATCCCACTGTGTCGTTGTTGTATTCATCTAAATCAGCAACTGTGTATACTGCATCTGCTCCTGATGTAGATGGTTCAATGTAAATTTCACAGTTAGGCTCTAATGGTGCATTAATACTAGCAGGTCTGCCATTGATGGTAACGATAGCAGATTCCCCAGCTTCCCCTCTTGCAATACGAGCCGCACCATTTACCGTAAAGTTGATTGCTTTACCACGTTTAGGGAAAATCTGTTCATTAGGAAATCCTGCTGTAAGCGCAGCATCCACAACTGTAAGACGATTATTATCATAGAGTTTTAATAATTCCCCATTAAAACGAACCATGATAAAGTTGTTTCTCTGTTCATAGTAATTCATACAGATACCAATTGGTGTAACAAGGAGTGGATCCTTCTTGATATCTTCCTGTTCAAAGATAACTTCCTTAAGCACTTCTTCACCACGAAGCGCAACACGTTCACTTACAATATCAAGATGTTTTGCAAGGCTATCGGTAAATCCTTCGATTTTTCCACCACCACCTACGATAAAGCAGGCACTTACGGATTTATCACCATTTAACTGACGAATCTTATCTGCAATTTCTTTGGTAATTTTTTCAACAGTAGGTTCTACAACCTCCCATAACTCTGCTGAAGAAATCTTATGAGGGATACCCATAATATCTTCATATTCTACATCATCACTTTCTGTAGACTGGCGTTTCATAAGCTCTGCCATTCTAAAATCTACAAGATAGTGCTGAACAATCACTTCTGTCAATTCATCCCCAGCATGAGGAATCATACCATAAGCGATAATACTTCCATCTTTGGTAATCGAAATATCACTTGTACCAGCGCCTACGTCAACAAGCGCGATATTTAACATTCTGAAGTTTTCTGGAATCGCTACATTGATTGCAGCAATAGGCTCGAGCGTCATATTGCCTACGCTAAGTTCCGCCTGTCCAACTGCAGAATACAAACCATCTACTACGTCTTCTGGAAGGAAAGTAACGATGATATCACAACCAATATAATCTGCCTTGTGTCCTTCAAGACTAATAAAAACTTCATCATTCAAATAGTATTTCACTACTGAATATCCTACACAGTAGAATTTGTATTTTGTATCATTCTTCTGTTTCAACTCAATCTGTGCTTTATCTACACCGAGTAAATGTAAAGTATGAATATCCTCACCATGTACGATTGTTTCTTCTGGATATTCCAACTCTACATGTGTAGTTACTGTTTTGAGCACACGACCAGCCGCTGCAATACATACTTCAGAAAGCGGAGTTTCAATCTGTCTTTCCAACTCTTCCTTTACTGCCTTTACAGTACGTCCAACACGTGCGATATCGTGGATCTGACCATCCAGCATCGCTCTCGTTTCATGTTCTTTTATGTACTGTGCAATTACTCTAAACTGTTCATCTTCTGTACGATATCCTACGGTACCTACTACGTTTCTGGTACCAATATCAAGACCAAATACATGTTCCATATGCTTACTCCTTAAAGCGTTTTCTATCTGTTGGTAGGTTTCCTCCAAGCCACCATTGTTATCTATGGTAACCTGAGTCGCCGACCTAAATTCCTCTTCACTTAACTGACTAGCGAAAATACTATCGATTTTCTCATCCGAATATCCTCTGGATTCCTTCAAACGAGCTCGACGATTTTCCTCATTAGTATAAATATACCAAAGTTCGTCACAAATTTCATCATATTCTTCTTCAATTAGTAACGCTGCTTCCAAAACCAGTAAATCAAGTTCGTTCGCCGCCAATTCTTCCTCATACACCTTGCGAACATATGCTTTTACTGCTGGATGTACAATGGCATTCATCTGTTCTCTCTTCTTATCATCTGAAAAGATTACCTGTGCCAGTTTGCCACGATGAAATGGAGGATTCTCATTGATAAGACTCACACCCTCTGCCGTGCGAAAGGCCTCATCTAGTTCTGATACATCGAAAATATCTTCACCTACGAACGTTTCTACAATCTGGTTATAGCAGTCTGTTCCTGGCTCCATCAAATCATGAGCAATTTCATCTGCCAGCATTACTTTTGTTTTGGGTTTATTCGCCAGATAAGATAGGATAGCCGATTTCCCGGCTCCTACCCCACCTGTAATACCTATAAATTTCATATTAGTGCGCATCATACCAGTTTGCCCCCCAAGCAGTTCCTACTTCAAGTGGAACGCTAAGTGTAGCTACCTGATGCATCTCCTCTTCTAATAATGCAATTACTGTATCTTTTTCTGATTCCTTCGTCTCGATGAGAAGTTCATCGTGCACCTGTAAAATCAGTCTGGATTCGTATCCTTCCTTGATGAGTCTATCATGAACACGAATCATGGCAATCTTAATAATATCTGCCGCAGTTCCCTGAATCGGAGCATTCATTGCCACACGCTCCCCGAACTGACGCTGCATAAAGTTGCTAGAGGTAAGTTCTGGAATAGGGCGAATACGACCATAAATGGTAGTAGTCTTTCCTTCTTCCTTCGCACTCGCAACTGTGTTATCAATAAATTCCTTTATCTTTGGATAAGTCTCAAAGTAACGATCAATATATTCCTGCGCTTCCTTACGACTGATATCCAAATCCTGGCTAAGACCAAAGGCACTGATTCCATATACAATACCAAAGTTTACGGCCTTCGCATTTCTTCGAAGCAGTGGTGTTACTTCTTCAAATGGTACATGGAATACCTGAGAAGCTGTGGTACTGTGAATATCCTGACCACTATTATATGCTTCAATTAATTTCTCATCGCCAGACATATGCGCTAGAATACGAAGCTCAATCTGTGAGTAATCCGAATCCACAAACACATTTCCTGGCATTGGATGGAATACTTTACGAATCAGCCTTCCAAGCTCAATACGAATCGGAATGTTCTGTAAGTTTGGTTCTGTACTACTAAGTCTACCTGTCGCTGTAATCGTCTGATTAAAGCTCGTTCGAATTTTTCCATCACTTTCTACAAAGTTCTGTAAACCATCCGCATAGGTTGATTTCAGTTTTGTAAGCTGTCTGTATTCCAAAATATCCGATACAATTGGATACTCACCAGCTAATTTTTCTAACACATCTGCTGAAGTCGAATAACCTGTTTTAGTCTTCTTACCATTTGGAAGTCCTAACTTTTCAAACAAGATTACGCCAAGCTGTTTTGGAGAATTGATATTGAACTCTTCTCCTGCCGCCTCATGGATTTTTTTCTCTAATTCTACGATAGAGCCTTGAAGCTTAGCACTATATTCTTTTAACGCTGCTACATCCATACAGATGCCTTCACGTTCCATATCATAAAGAACAAACACGAGTGGCATTTCTACTTCATAGAAAAGTTTATCCATGCCTTGTTCTTTCAAACTTTCTGCAATCACTAGCATAGACTTCCATGCGATATATGACTTATAGCATGCAAGCTTGCAATCATCCTCTTTTAAATCCTTTTCTGTAGGAACCATAAGTCCCAAATAATCTTTCGCAATATCATCATGTGGATATTCGCCCTTTAATGGATTTAAAAGATATGCCCCGATGGTTACATCAAAGTATTTCTCTCTGCCAGAAACGTTATCCTTTTTCTGTTTCAAGAATCCTAACTGAGCCTTTAAATCCATGGCAATCCATGTCTTTACTTCTGCTACTTTCATCTTTTCCAAAAGATAACTGCTACTTACTTCACGTCCGGTAGAAATATAATAGATATCCTCTTCACCAAAAGCTAAAGCTAAAGCGGAAAAGGCATTTGTCTCTTCCATTGCAAACAGACTAATCTGTCCATCTGCTTCGATATTTTCTCCTGCATTTTCAGAAGGAACGATCGTAAACGCTACCTCTTTTCCTTTTAATGCAGAAAAAATTCTATCTACTTCTTTCAGATTTCGAACCGATGCGAAATGCTCTTCCGCATTGTTCTTTGGTGCATCTACTGTAAATCTGCCAAGCAAATTCTTAAATTCTAATTCTTTACAATAAAGATATGCCTCTTCTGTGTAAAGCGCTTCTATACTTTCCAAGCGAGCCTTTTCAAAGCTAAAAGAAACTGGTTCTTCTGTCACAGGTGCATTGGTAATAATCGTAGCAAGTTCCTTGCTCATTACCGCCTGTTCCCAATACTCTACGATATTATTCGCAGCGCGAGGAGGTTTTACCTCAGACGCATGTGCATGCACTTCTTCGATCGATTTGTATTTTTCGATTAAAGCTGTGGCTGTCTTTTCACCAATACCTGGAACCCCTGGAATATTATCCGAAGTATCTCCCATAAGAGCTTTAACATCAATAAATTCCTTCGGCGAAACTAGATACCGTTCTAGGACATCTTTGGCATAGTAGTTTTCAATTTCTGTTCCGGTTTTCTTCGTCTTTGGAATACGAATCTGTACGTGTTCTGTGGCAAGCTGAAGCAAGTCTCGGTCACCTGAAACGATAGAAACTTCCATTCCCTGCGCTTCACCCATTACAGAGATTGTACCCAAAAGGTCATCTGCCTCAAAACCTGGAAGTTCTACAATTGGCACTCCCATTTTCTTTAGCATTTCCTTCATCACTGGAACCTGCTGGCGAAGTTCATCTGCCATAGGTTTACGGGTTCCCTTGTATCCGTCAAACATTTCGTGTCGGAAAGTAGGAGCCTTCACATCAAATGCCACTGCAAGATAGTTTGGCTTTTCCTCTTCCAAAATCTTAAACAAGATATTTAAGAAACCATATACCGCATTCGTATGCAAGCCCTGAGAATTTGTCAGGTCTGGCAAACCAAAGAATGCACGATTTAAAATACTATGTCCGTCAATAAGAACTAATTTTTCGCTCATTAAATCTCCCTCGTATATGTCTTCAACCACTCTGCCTCTTCTACTGTAAGATATGGAGCGATTTTTTCATATACTGCTTTGTGATATTCATTCAAATATCTTTTTTCTGTTTCATTCATCTGATTTGTATCTACTGCATCCAAATCAAATGGTACAAAGGTCAAGTTTTCAAAATGCATAAACTGACCATATTCATTCTTGTCCCCCTTGCGGCAAACAAGTTCATTTTCCAAACGGATACCATACTTGCCTTCGATATAAATACCAGGCTCATCTGTGGTAATCATACCTTCTTCCAAAGTAGCCGCATAGCCTTTGCGTCCCCAATGGAAACCATTTGGACCTTCATGTACATTTAACACATGCCCTACACCATGGCCTGTACCATGCTTGTAATCGAGGTTTGCCTCCCAAAGTGGCTGACGTGCCAAAACATCTAAGTTCAATCCGCTGCAACCATATAAGAATTTTGCATTCGCAAGGTTTAAGTTGGAACGAAGAACACGAGTGAAATCACTCTTCATTTCTTCTGTCACAGGTCCTACTGCAAAAGTTCTAGTAATGTCTGTAGTACCTTCTAAATACTGTCCGCCGGAATCTACAAGGAGTAAGCCTTCTGGTTGGATAGCTACATCTGTTTCAGGTGTTGCACCATAATGGATAATTGCACCATGTTCTGCATAACCACAAATAGTATCAAAACTTAAATCAAAAGCGCCCTGCTCTTTTCTTAAGTTTTCCAAATAATCCGAAGCAGAGATTTCTGTCATTGAAATCTTGCCTACGTTTGTCTTAAGCCAGTACATAAACTTACACATTGCAACTGCATCTTTAATATGTGCTGCTCTTGTATTGTTAAGTTCCACTTCATTCTTCTGGGCTTTCATAAGAACCGATGGATCTGCTTCATCGATTACTTTCACACCTTCTGCAACGCTATTGCAAATACGGTAGTTTACCACCGATTTATTCATAAGAACTGTTTTGTCTTCCGAAATTTCTTTCACATATTCATAGAAACTATCATATTCTCTTGTAGTAATATTATTTGCAGCCAGATAAGCAGATAATTCATCTGTAAGCACTTCTTTCTGTACAAACCAAATACATTCGTCTTTGGTAAGTGCAAGATAAGAAAGTACAACTGGCACACAATGGATATCGTTTCCACGTACATTTAAAATCCATGCAATATCATAAAGGGATGTCAAAAGATGTACATCTGCACCTTTTTCTTCCATCTGCTTACGAATATCAGCAATCTTGTCCGCAGTATTTTTACCAGTATGCTCGAAACCAAGAATACGTACCTGTTCTGCAGAAAGCATTGGTCTATCTGTCCAGATAATATCTACTAAATCCTCTTCTACCGCAAGAGAACCGTTCTTCTTTTCTACGATATCCTCTAACTTCTTGCCCCAAGCCGAATTTACTACGCGACCATCAAAGCCGAGTGTCTGACCTTCTTCCAAAGTATTCTCGATATATTCGTCAACGGTTGGAACACCTTCTTCACCCATCTTATAAAGGGTCACTGTAGATCCTTCTAACTGGTTTGCCGCCTGAATGAAGTATCTGGCATCTGTCCAAAGACCAGCTTCCTTCATGGTAATAACCGCTATACCAGCGGACCCTGTAAATCCAGTAATATATTTTCTGGCAGTGAAATATTCCCCTACATATTCTGACTCATGAAAGTCTGATGTAGGAACTATGTAGATCGCGATATTTCTCTTCACCATTTCATCTCTAAGTGCTTGTAATCTTGTTGGAATCATGTGTTTTTCCTCTTATTTCCTAAATCTAATTGACCATTTCTTTTCCTTAAAACCAAAAGAAACAACCACATTTTATTATCTCATAAAAAGTGGCTATTTTCAATAAAAAACACCCAAAAGAGTTATACTCTATTGGGTGCTTAAGTACTTATAAAATTATTTCCAATCTCTCGTTCCGAACAAAACCTCATGATATAATTTTTCTGTAATCTGCACGCCATAAGTTGCCAAAAATATATCAGCAATTAATTGATATCCATTAATTAACCCTGTTACCAATTCCTCTATCTGAATCTTACGCTCTTTACCACTTATTGGCTCAGCCTGTCTTGCTTCAAGCAAATACTCTTTTATATACTCCTCAACTTCATGATCAAACTCTGCAGACTGCTTTTTCTTCCCTACTTTTTTTACACATACAGGTTCATTATCTAAAAAATATTTGGTTAGAATCATACTATCCTTGCCAAACACCTTCACGCGCTCATACGTGAATACTGACAGGTTTTTTTCTATCGGACTAATCACAAAGATGTCTCTTTTTACTAATCCAGCTAATCCTGAAGCGCACATTGTTCCAACTCTACCAAGCCCTTTTGCCTCATAACTATTAATTTCAAAATCCATCCCACGAACTACCAATTTATGAAACACCCCAGAATTTAGTTTTCTCAATTGATATTCCTGTCCTATTTTTGAAAGCATCTTACTATTCATTATATTTCTCCTTTTATCCAACCATGCATAAATATATCATATTCTGCTTTTATGTATGCGAATTTTCAAGAAAATTCGCATACATAAAATTCCAGCCACGTAAAAACGTGGCTGGAAAAAATAATACATTATGTATTTAACTAAGCCTGTTTACGAGCTTCTAATTCTTCTGTCATCTGAGCAAGAGTCTTCTTGTCAAGGTTGTAAACAAGACCAAGACCTACAAATAAGAAGATACCTGCAATTAAGTAAAGAATACCTACTAAACCACGAATCTGTACAGCGTTTTCCCAAGAGATTAAGTTAACGTTGATATATGCTTCTCCCTTGTCATTGATATCGTTATTTACATAACCCATAGTTCCCATGATAGCTACAGCAACTGCTGGTCCAACACCCTGAGCTAACTTACGGAAGAATGAATGTAATGAATATACAACACCTTCTTCACGTTTGCCATTTTTCCATTCGTTGTAGTCGATTGCATCGCCCATCATAGCCCATGATACTGTAGAGTAGATACCCATACCAAGTGAGCAAATTAATGAACCTGCAACATAAACCATTAAGTCAACGCCTGTATTTCCTTCAGAAACCTTAATAATTCCAAGAGGTGCTAAGAGCATAACTAATGCCCCAACGATATAGCATACAGAACCTACAACTGAAAGTTCCTTCTTACCATACTTTCCTACCATCTTACGAGCAAGTGGTGTGAATAAAACGATTGGAAGCATAGAAAACATTGAAACAATACCCTGAATATCTGTATCACGGAAGTAAATCTGGAATGATACAGCGATTGCAGTAGCAGCACCCTGCATACCAATGAACATACCCATAGCAGCTAATGTAGCACCAACTGCAGGACGGTTCTTTAAGAAGTTCCCCATAGCTTCCACAACATTGAATTTTGGCTGATCTTCATTAAGTACGATATTCTGTTCAACACGGATTTCTGTGTTTTTAATCATGAACTGGAAGCAGAAGAAACCTAAGATACCCATAATAAATGCTGTAATGAATACCATCATTCCATTTAATGTTCCGTCATCATTATAAATTAAGAATGGTAAAAGAACCATTGGTAACATATTACCAACCATACCGCCGATTGAACGCCAAGCTGAAAGTGACGCACGGTCAGATGGATCTGAAGAAATTAATGATAACAATGAACCATAAGGTACGTTTGCAACTGTGTAGAATGCATCCCAAATTACATAACCACAGATGAAAATAATGAATTTAGCCCATACTGGAGCACCTGTAGCTGGAATAAAGCAACATGCACCACCAATAATAAGACCAATTGAACCAAACCAGATATACTGTAAGAATTTGTTACGTTTGTATGTATGACGGTCAGCGTCTACAATAGCACCAATGATTGGGTCATTGATAGCATCCCAAACCTGAACTACGATAAGCATGAGTGAATACCATGCACTCATACCCATAACCTGTGTCCAGAATAATGCCATAGTTCCCTTTAATGCAAAACTCATGTTACATCCAAGGTCACCTGCTGCGTATGCTAAACTGTCGCGCATACCAAACTTGCGGTGTGTAGTGTTATTACTCATCGAAATTTACCTCCTTAGCTTATTTTTAAAGTCGATGTACACTTTGATATGATAATATCACATTGAGCCAAAAGAAAATAGTACTTTTTTTGTTGAAATAGCACTATTTTTGTCTTTAATGTATACCGGATTAAATTTTTATGATATAATTGTAAAAAATCTATTAAAAGAAAAGAGTAGAAATTGATGGATAAAATTAAGAATTTTAAACACGAACTCAATTTTTTAAAAAACTGTTTAGATCACCACAGAATTGCACATCATACCTATTCTGTAAACGAACCAGCTATCCAATTAGAAGACTTGGGCATTCGGCATGCATTAGGCTTCACTATGGAGAATGTTGAAAACTTAAAAGAATTATTTTTAAAAAGCATTCAGCCAAACATGTTGAGCTTTTTGACGGACGAATTATGCTGTCACTACATCGTTTTTCCTTTACCAGAGCCTGGCGCAGACAAAATTCTAGTGGTTGGTCCATATATCACACCGGAGGAAAAAGATTCCCTGCTAAAATTTATGCAGCAACCCTCTTTACCATCTCCATGGCTTGATATTTTAAAGAACTACTTTTTTCAAATCTGCTGCTTTAGTAATCAAGATTCCATCAATGCACTTATTTTTACATTTGCAGAATCTCTTTGGGGAAAAGGAGGATACCAAACACAATATCTGGAAAATGGTTTACCAGAAAACTTATCCTCTATCACTACCCCCTTTGATCCCCAAAGAAGGCTAGAGCTCTTTACAAATATTGAGTTAATAGAGACCCTCTACGCCAGTGAGAACGAATTAGCAAATGCTATTTCACGAGGAAGAAGCAACGAAGCGCGTGCTATTTTTAGCAATCTGCCTATTAACGGATTCAAATATGAAGCAGAACCACTTCGAAATCTGAAAAACTTTTCTATTATAACAAACACTATCTTTCGCAAGGCTGCAGAAAGAGGTGGCGTTCATCCACTTTATATCGATCAGTTGTCCGCAAGTTTTATGACTCGAATAGAGAACATGTCCCGTTCCGATAATGTTTTTGATTTATGGACGGAAATGATACACAGATATTGTTCTCTGGTAAACACACACAACACACGAAACTACTCGCTTCCTATTCAGAAAGTGATTACCAGAATAAACTTTGACATTACAGCTGATTTAAGTTTAAAGACAATGTCCGAATACTTAAAAATCAATGCAAGCTATTTATCCAATTTATTCAAAAAAGAAACCGGATACACGTTGACAAATTATGTAAACAAGAAGAGAATGGAACAGGCAGCGTTTCTTTTAGCCACAACACCGCAGCCAATTTCATCAATCGCCCAGCAATGTGGCATTTTAGATGAAAACTATTTCACAAAATTATTTAAACGCCAATATAACATGACCCCATCTCATTTCCGAGATACCATCGGGCAAAACAAACACAACTAAAGAAAGGACTTTCTTATGTTTCCTAAAAAAGAACATTTGAAAACATGCTTTAACATGGCTTGGCCTGCTGTTTTGGAATCTTTTTTCATGGCTTTTGCCGGACTTTTGGATTCTCTTATGGTAAGTTCCCTAGGACCTTCTGCCGTAGCAGCAATTGGTCTTACTGCTCAGCCTAAGTTTATCGCATTATCGATTTTTATTGCTTTAAATGTTTCAGTATCAGCTTTGGTCGCGCGAAGACGCGGAGAAAACAAACGAGAAGATGCAAACCAAATCGTGATGACAGCACTCTTATTTGCAATCATAGCAACTGGTTTAATTAGCTCTATTTTCTTATTAAATATCGATGCCATTTTAACCCTTTGCGGAACCAATGCTGACACACATGCAGATGCTGTGACTTACCTTTCCATTATTATGTCAGGTATCATCTTTAATGTTATTCAGATGACAATAAATTCTGCACAGCGTGGCTCAGGTAATACCAAAATTACCATGCGAACCAATATGGTTTCGAACACCATTAATGTATTTGGTAACTGGGTACTTATCGGTGGACATCTTGGTTTCCCAGCTTTAGGTGTACGAGGGGCAGCTCTTGCTACCGTATTCGGTTCCTTGGTAGCTAGTATAATGAGTATCCTTTCGATTATGGGAAAAGACGTTTTTGTTAGTATCCCATTTATGATCAAGTCCCACATCCGTCCAGCATGGGTGGCATTTAAAAATATCGTTAATATTGGATACAGTATTTTCTTTGAACAGCTACTTATGCGAATCGGTTTTATGGCAACCGCTCTTATGGCTGCAAATCAGGGAACCGATGCGATGGCTGCACACCAGGTATCTATGAACTTAATGGGACTTGCCTTTTCTTTCGGCGATGGCTTACAGGCTGCAGCGGTAGCTCTTATAGGACGTAGTCTTGGCGAACAAAAACCTGATTTAGCAAAAGCCTACGGCTCTACCTGCCGCGTTATGGGACTTGGAGTTTCTATCTTATTAGGCTTCGTATATTTCTTCGGAGGCGAATGGTTATTTGGTCTCTTCTTCCCAAAAGAACCTCATATTGTAACTATTTGTATCCATATTTCATATGTGATAATGATAACGATTCTTTTCCAGATATCACAGGTTATCTACATGGGCTGCCTGCGTGGTGCAGGCGATACCAAATACACAGCAAAGTGTTCTATGCTTAGTGTAACGCTTGTAAGAACGATTTTCTCTTATGTATGTTGTTATATTTTCCATTGGGGAATCATCGGAATCTGGATGGGAATTCTTGCAGATCAGGTATCTAGATATGTCTTTGCTAGCATTCGTTTTAAACAAGGAAAATGGGTAAACATCAAGATTTAGAATAAGATAAAGTAAAAAAGTCATGGAATTGTAAGCAAGCTTACATCCATGACTTTTTCATTGTCCTACTTTTCTCTCTATCTCATCTAAATCATTACTGCATAAATAGCGGCTACCGATACGATAATCTGAATAATCGCAAAACGGAACACAACCTGTGCATTTGACCATTCTTTTTTCTTACGAACATGGTCGTGAAGTGGTGTTGTTGTGTTCTTTAAGATATAAATCTTAAGGAATCTGATTAATGCCACTTTGATAAGTCCTAAGCCACCGTCTAAGATAATCACGATAGCAAAGAGCAAGAACATAAGTGGACTTCCTGATTTTAACGCTACGATGGCAAGGAAAATACCCATTGCTCTTGAACCAGCATCCCCCATCAAAAGTTTACTTGGTGTCGCGTTGTACCAAAGATAACCAAGTAAAGATACTGCAAATAATAAAATCAAGAAGTTGAAGTCATCTTCCACTCCCATAATAGTATTGAGCGCAAAGAACGAAATCATACTAATAATAGAAAGAGTTCCTGATAAACCATCTACACCATCTGTACAGTTGGTAACATTAATTGCTGCCCATACCAAAATTACAGTGAGAATCGCAAAAATCACAGGTGGAATCTCAATTGTAAGTCCAAGTAATGCAATCACGATTGTGCTGGTATTGTAGTGAAGGAATACCAATGCAACGACTACTGCTACCGCTAAATCTAAAAATCCTTTTAAATATTCTCCCCATGGCTTTTCTGCAGCATCGTCAAAATATCCTGTCAGCATCTCCACAATAATAAGCACCAGGTAAATTGCTATTTCCATATTCATCTGTGCAAACAGAACTGCTGCAAGTGCAAAAGTAAATATAAATATAATCCCTGCACCTCTTGGTTTTCCTGCAGAAAGCTTTCCATCATGAGCATATGCACGGCCCATATCTCTTGGAAGAAACTTTTCAAATTTTGCAATCGCAAAACAAGTAATCGCAAACGCAAAAAGAATACCAAAGAATGCTACGATTGAAAAATCTAAGCCATTTACTAAGTTAATCATTTCAAATTCTCCTTTATGTACTTATGCTACATCTATTATAGATATCACAAGAATAAAAGTAAAGTTCTACTTGATTTTTTCCTATTTTGTGTTATTATCATATTAATACTTTAAAGCACGAAAGTGAGGTTGTAATTTATGGCGCAAAAAGGTAATTTAATGACCGCCCGTCCAGATATTCGTGTATTGGATGCCACACTCCGTGATGGAGGCTTAGTAAATAATTTTAATTTTTCAGATGAATTCGTTAGTGCTCTTTACCGTGCAAACGTAAAAGCCGGCGTTGATTATATGGAATTTGGTTATAAAGCTTCTAAAGAACTTTTTGATGTAAACAAATTTGGAAAATGGAAATTCTGTGACGAAGCAGATATCCGCGCCATCGTTGGCGAAAATAATTCAGATATGAAAATTGCTGTTATGGCAGACGTAGGACGTTGCGATTACAAAAACGACATCCTTCCTAAATCTGAAAGTGTCATCGACATGATTCGCGTAGCGACTTATGTACACCAGATGCCTGCGGCTATTGAAATGATAGAAGAATGCAAGGCAAAAGGCTACGAAGTCGTTTGTAATATTATGGCTATTTCCAATGCCAAAGAGTCTGATTTGGAACAGGCACTTGAAATGGTAGCTAATAGTAGTGCCGACGGTATTTACATTGTAGATAGTTATGGTTCCCTCTATCCAGAGCAGATTCGTGATATCGCCGATAAATACACCGAAATTGCTGAAAAGCATGGAAAATACGTAGGTATGCACGCTCACAACAATCAGCAGCTTGCTTTTGCAAATACGATTGAAGCAACTGCTCGTGGCGTCAGCTACTTAGATGCGACCATGATGTCTATTGGACGAGGTGCTGGCAACTGTGCGATGGAACTTTTAATAAGCTTTTTGAAGAATCCAAAGTACAATATTTTCCCAGTAATGAAATTTATTGAGGAATACATGATTCCTCTTAAAAATGAAGGCCTTGTATGGGGCTATGATATTCCATACCTTTTAACCGGAAGGTTGAATCAGCATCCTTCTTCTGCTATCGATTATATGAAAGAAGAACGAACTGATTACACAAACTTCTATACTGATCTGTTAGACAAATAACTTTTCATTTATGTACTCCTTTATAAGAAAAGCTGGTGGGCGTAATGCCTA
>JAZKYR010000080.1:0-10168 GCA_045612245.1 Agathobacter sp. | reverse complement strand
CGTTTGCTAATGACGAAGCCAAATACATGATTGACATGATAATCATAATTACCGTTATTTTCACACCGATTTTCTTACCCATATTTTCCTCCTAAGTTCTTTTCGCACTTTGCACAACAGAATCATACAAAACGCATTATTTTCCGTACAAATTATATATAGTAATACTACTCCTATTTTTTAAGAAAGTCAATAAAACATGGGCACGAAAACAAAAAAAGAAGTTCTAAGAAGAACTTCTTTTTCATGCGGATGACAGGAATCGAACCTGCACGTCGGGGACACCAGAACCTAAATCTGGCGCGTCTGCCAGTTCCGCCACATCCGCGTATCTCGCTTCTACATATATTATGCATCAACAGAGCATATATTACCATTTCCCCAACACAAAATCAAGACACTTTTCCCAATTTATGTATAAGAAAATTTACAAATCTTCCAATTCCCTTTTTTATCCAAATAAGGTATAATGTTTCTATATTATAACTTAATATTAAGGAGAAGAGAAAAATGAAACTGAATTACAAGAGAACGGTACTTATCGGTCTTGCTTTCATGTCAATTAGTGCTTTCTGGCAGATGTATGACAACGTAGTACCATTGATTCTGAAAAACACCTTCGGGTTGGGTGAAACCATTACTGGTGCAATCATGGCGGCAGACAATATTTTGGCATTATTCCTGCTTCCTATTTTTGGTTCTTTATCTGATAAGGTAAATACCAAAATTGGTAGACGTATGCCATTCATCTTAATCGGTACTGCACTTGCATGTACGCTTTTAGTTATCCTTCCAATTGCGGATAACACATCAAACATGATTTTATTCGTAGGCGGATTATTCTTCGTACTTATCAGTATGGGAACTTATCGTTCACCTGCAGTAGCTTTGATGCCAGACCTTACACCAAAGCCACTTCGTAGTAAAGCAAATGCTGTTATCAACTTAATGGGAGCTGTTGGTGGTGTTTATACACTTATCATGATTAAAGTTCTTGTTGCAAAAGGAGACAAACCAAACTACTTCCCATTATTCATGTCAGTAGGCGTAGTAATGGCAATCAGTGTTATCCTTCTTTTCTTTACTATCAAAGAAAACAAACTTCGTAAAGAAAGAGAAGAACTTGAAATCGCTGAAGGTCTTGTTGAAGAAGAGGAAGAACCAACAAACGAAAATGCTGGCAAAAAACTTCCTAAAGATGTATTCCGAAGCCTTTGCTTCATCCTTGCATCAGTAGCTTTCTGGTTCATCGCTTACAACGCTGTTACAACAGCCTTCTCTCGTTATGCAGTAGAAGTTTGGGGCTTAGAAGGCGGCGGATATGCAGACTGTTTATTAGTAGCAACTGTTGCAGCTATTATCAGTTATATCCCTATCGGTTCTATCGCAAGTAATATTGGACGTAAGAAAACCATCATCATTGGTGTTGCATTATTAGGCGGATGTTTCTTTGCAGCCAGCCTCTTCAATACATACTCACCAGTTATGGTAGTATTCTTCTGTATCATCGGTTTTGCTTGGGCAGCTATCGGCGTAAACTCTTACCCAATGGTTGTTGAAATCGCATCTGCAGGTGACGTAGGAAAATACACTGGTTTATACTATACTTTCTCAATGACAGCTCAGGTTATCACACCTATCCTTTCAGGATGGTTATTAGAAAACATTGGTTACAGAACATTATTCCCATATTCAGTAGTATTCTGTATCCTTGCAATCATCACTATGAGCCAGGTTAAACATGGTGATTCAAAACCAGCGAAAAAGAAAAGCGCTTTAGAAAACTTAGACGTTGACGATTAATTATATCAATAGATGAAATGAGGGATTCCGTATGGATCTATTAATTAATTTACTTATTACATTATTGGTGGTTATTGTAATCTATGTATTTATGGTAGCACCTAGAATGTTAAATCGTGCAGATCGTGCTCCTTTTAGAGGAAGACATTATGCACACAGAGGTTTATTTGACAACAACTCTGATGCTCCTGAAAATTCATTGGCGGCTTTTAAAAAAGCCGTTGATGCAGGATACGGCATCGAATTAGATGTTCAATTAAGCAAAGATGACAAACTGGTAGTTTTCCATGATGCTACATTAAAAAGAATGTGTGGCATCGATGGCAAGGTTTGGGATTATACATTAGAAGAACTTCAGCAGATGAAGCTCTTAAATTCCAATGAAACCATTCCTACCTTCGAACAGTTCTTAGAAGTAGTCGATGGAAAAGTTCCATTCATTTTGGAGTTTAAATTAGACCGAGCACAGACTCGTGTATGTGAACTTGCAAACGAAGTTTTAAAGAATTATAACGGTGTTTACTGTATCGAAAGTTTCCACCCACTTGCATTACTCTGGTATCGCAAAAACAGACCAGATGTACTTCGCGGACAGTTGTGTGAAGAGTTCTTTAGAAATGAAACTTATAAAGGAAAATTGTTATATGCAATCCTTCCTTATATGCCTTTCAACTTCTTAACAAGACCAGACTTCATCGCATACAATCACGAACATGCTCATAACATTTCACGCCTTACCTGTAAAGCACTTGGCGGTTTATCTGTTTGCTACACAGTTAAGAGCGTAGAAGAATATGAAAAAGCAAAAGAAAATGGTTTTGAATTAATCATTTTCGATAGCTGCATTTTATAATATTATAACGAGATAGCTCAGAGTTTGGGTTTCTATAAACTACGAAAAGACGCTTATATATTTTACAAAATATATAAGCCTCTTTTCTTACTCTATGGAATTCCCCAAACTCCAACCTAATCTCGTTACCTCCATAGAATAGGAGCATCGTCGCTCTACTGTAATAACGCATTTTGCTCAGTAAGTGAGAATTATAAAATAGGTAAGAAAAGCGGATGCTGTAATATATAAAAATAAGGACCTTTAGCGGCCAGTCGTTACTTAATGAGTAGCCTTTTGGCTACGAATTTAGTAACGTGACTAGGTCGCTAAGAGCGAAAGTCGTGTCCGCTTTTTATATATTACAGCATCCGCTTTTCGTAATATTTTCACAAACTCACTTACTGAGCTAAATCGTTATTCTATCGATTTAAGTGCCTCTACTGGATCAATTACATCTAATGACTTATCTGTTATCTTATTTACCACAAAGGCAAATACAATTGCAATCACTGCTGCATATAAATAACTGATTGGAGCTAAGTAATCTGCAAAGTAAATCGATGGCATTTTAAGAATCGACATCAGCCAGATTCCAAATCCTTTACCCATTGGCAAACCTAAAAGAATTCCTAAGCTAGTTAAAATTAACGTTTCCTTATTTACGTAAAGATGTACTTCTCTATCAAAGAAACCTAATACTTTAATCGTAGCTAACTCTCTTTCACGCTCTGAAATATTGGTTGTTGCAAGTGTAAATAATACTACAAATGCAAGAGCTGCTGCCAAAGTAATTACAATCGTTACTACTAAATTAATGATACGGAAGACAGTATCAGAATCTGCCATAAAACCTTCTACTGAACCCACCGTTAATATTCCATCCTTTTCAGCTATCGCATCCACATATGCCTCATGGTCGGTAACACTCTTATCCAGCATTACGTATGCGCCATTTGGTTCATAATCATCATACAATTCTTTGTATGTATTTTCTGTCATATAGATACTATTCCCAAGGTAATTCATGACTATTTCTGTCACTTCTACGTCAGCATTTTCCAGACTCATATTCTGAATTGTAATAATATCACCTTTATCATATCCCTGTACTTCTGCTACGTTAATCGTGCTTAGAATCATTCCATCTTCAAGGTATATCCTATTTCCATCTCTGTCGATTAAATTGATATACCCCCTTAAGGACTGGTCATTTGGAATAACATTTAATTGAACCATCTCTTCTCGTCCGTCATCATTGATAACCTTTATACTGCTTATCATAGGATTGATATAAGCACGTACCCCTTTATCATCCAGATATTCCAAGAGTTGTTCATTATCATCCGCTACAAACATCGCATCATAACAATAAGTATCTTCATATTGAAGTGGTATCAAATTAATAACAGTATCTCTAATCGTAAATCCTGCTAATAGGATGGAAGTACATCCTGCTATACCAAACAAAGTCATAAACAGACGTTTCTTATAGCGGAAAAGATTTCTTGCTGTAACTTTATTGAGGAACGACAATCTGCTCCACACCGGTGTGACACGCTCTAACAATACACGCGAACCATTCTTTGGTGCCTTAGGTCTCATCAAGGCAGCTGGCATGAATGCAAGTTCTGAACTACACGATATCATTGCAGATCCGACAATTGCCACTATAAACAATGCGACACCGCCAATTGCATATAGCCAGTTAAAGAATATGTCATATTCTGGAATCTGATACATTACATCAAATACTGTAAAGAGAATTTGAGGCAAAACAACAAATCCCAACAGAATACCCAGCACTCCACCAACAATACATGCTAGCAAGGAATATACTACATATTTACGTTGGATTTCCCTATCTGTAAAACCAAGTGCTTTGTATGTACCTATTAATCCTCTATCCTCTTCTACCATTCGAGAAATTGTAGTAAGACTAATTAATACTGCAACCGTAAGGAACAATATTGGAAATGCATTTCCTATAGATTCAATACATTCTGCATCTGTTTTGACATTTGAATATCCACTAAGCGCAGTACGCGTTGATACATACCACTCTGTCATTTTTAAATCTGCAATTTCCTGTCTTGCATCTTCTAATTTTTCCAGAGCTTCTGCCTTCTTATCTTCGTATTTATTTACGCCGTCTTCATACTCTTTAATACCATCTTCAATCTCGGCTTTACCCTTTTCATAATCGCGTAAGCCATCATAGTATTCTTCGTAACCTTCCTCTAAATCTTCCCATCCATCATCAACTTCCTGACGAGCTTCTTCATAATCCGCTAGACCTTCTTCATATTCTTTGCGGCCATCTGCTAATTCTTTTTTACTATCTTCCAGTTCTGCTTCTGCATCGTTTAATTCTTTTTCGGCTTCGTCCAATTCAGCTTCCGCCTCATCCAATTCCGCATAAGCATCCCTCTCGTCCTGATCCAATCCATCATAGGTTGCCTGCATTTCGTCACGCGACTCTACCAGACCATCACGCTGAGATTTAAGATCCTCGATTTCTTTTTCCTTTGCATTTATTTCAGCCTGCTTATCTTCCTGGGTATAATTTGACGTCACAAGCTTATTCTTAATTTGTTCTAATTCAGCCTCTGCAATCACTATATCGCTCTCAGCCTGTCGAATACTCATATTAGTAGAAGCAATCTGACCTCTCAAAAGAAGTCTCATTGAAGTAAATTGTTCTGGAATATCTTCCCTTGCTTGCTTTATCTCATCTCTTCCTGAAGCAATCTCTTCTTTTCCATCAGCAATCGCTTTTTCTCCTTCTTCTATTGCTTCCTCGCCAGACTCCAGCTGTGCCTCTGCTTCTTCGAGTTCCTTCTTCGCTTCTGCTAATTCTCTCTCTGCTGCATTCAATTCTCTTTCTGCTGCGCGAAGTTCTTCTTCACCGTCTAAAATATCCCATTCACCGTCCAGAAGCTCCGACCATCCATCTTCAATGTCAAACTTTGCATCCAAAATATCTTTCTCCGCATCCGAAAGTTTATCATCCACCTCGGTCTCAGCATCCTCTACTTTCTCATATGCCTCGCCAGTAATCTCTTCATATCTAGCCTGTTCGCGATCTGCTTTTATTTCCTGTTCTAAAATAGAAACGATTTCATCTACGCGGGCTACATACTCATCGGAATAGCATCTAAGTTCATCCGTACCTATTAAAGTAATATATATCGCAGTATAGATATCTGTACTTACTGCCTCTGGTAAAACAAAAAAAGTATAATCCGTAGTACTATTATTTCGGAATGCAACCGCTCCCTCTGAACTATTAATATCCTCTGCATCAATCACTACACCTGTAATTACATAGTCTGTAACTAGGAAGTTTGGTTCTTCAACCTCTTCTTCAACTTCTACGGTATAGTCATCCTCCTTCTCATCGGACTCCTCTTTTTCGTATTTCGTCTCTAAATTTAAATCAAATATAGACTCCTCGTCCTCGTCTTCTATCTCTTCCTCTTCTTCATCCTCTTCTTCGTCAAAAACTTCCTCTATGGAAATAATGTCCCCTAACTTTGCGCCAGTTTCATTCATATATTTTTGTGTAACAAGAAGTTCGTCAGCACGCATCGGCATTTCACCTTCCAAGAGGTAAGGCTCATTGATACCTATATCACTTAACACCTTCACTGAAACCTGTTTGGTCTGTCCTTCTATCCTTGTATGTACTGTCTCACTGAATGCACCTTCTATTGCCTCTATCCCCGGAATGTGTTTTAAAACATCCAAATCCTCATCGGTCAATCCATGTGTAGAAACAATCATGATATCGAATAAATTTTGATTGTCATAAAATTCATCCGCCGTCATTCGCAAATCACCACAAGCTGCCTTAAGACCTGTCATCATACAAACGCCTAGTGCTGCAATGAGCGCCAGTGCCATGAACCTTTTCATGCCTTTTACAATTGTCTTTATTATATCCTTTGTATAGGCCTTCATCTAAATCCTTCCTACCATTCAATATCTGCAATAGATACTGGATTTTCATTTACTGTCATTTCGATTACTTTCCCGCTCTTAAAGCGAATCAAACGATCTGCCATAGGAGCGATTGCAGAGTTGTGAGTAATCAGCACAACGGTAATACCTTCTTTGCGACAGGTATCCTGCAAGAGCTGTAAAATCTGTTTTCCGGTATTATAATCCAGCGCTCCAGTTGGCTCATCACAAAGTAAAAGCTTTGGATTTTTGGCCAATGCACGAGCAATAGATACTCGCTGCTGTTCCCCTCCGGACAACTGTGCTGGGAAGTTATCTTTTCTTTCCCCAAGTCCAACTTTTTCCAATGTTTCCGAAGCATCTAAGGCATCCTTGCACACCTGTACTGCAAGCTCTACATTTTCCAATGCTGTAAGGTTTGGAACCAAATTATAAAACTGGAATACAAAACCGATATCTGTTCTTCTATATCCTACTAACTGCTGCTTGTTATACTTGGTCACTTCATTTCCATCTACAATAAGCTGCCCTGAGGTCGCAGTGTCCATGCCGCCCAGGATATTTAATGCCGTCGTCTTTCCTGCACCAGAGGAACCTAATACAACCGCTAGCTCTCCTTTTTCTACAATAAAGGATGCTTCATCCAATGCCTTAATCGTTGTTTCACCTGTAATATATTCTTTTGAGATCTGATTAAATTCAATATATGCCATTATTTTTCTCCCAAGTACTCGATTACACTATGCGCCGCTACATTGCCTTCGCCAACTGCTTTCGCATACTGATAAGGCTTACCGGTGCAGTCACCTGCGGCATAGATACCTTTTACATTTGTTTCCATCTGGCGATTGACGTTTATATGTCCATCCACCACTTCCAATTTATCTAACAGTGTCGTAGGTGCGATTGCATTTCTCATAATAAATACACCATCTACTGGCAAAACTTCCTCTCCTGCCAACACCAATTCTTCTACTCGGAAACCACCTTTTATCTGCTTGATAGATTTCTGTACTCTTTCCACATTTTCCTTACTAATTTCACAATCCTTATAAAATGGAAATAAGTAGACCTTTTCTGCCATATCTGCTAAAAAGTCAATCTCATGTTCAAAACGTTTTGCTGTACACACGACTGCAATCGTTTTATCTTTATATAAAGCGCCATCACAGGTAGCACAGTAGCTTACGCCTCTACCCATAAACTCCGCTTCTCCTGCATATTGATTTGCAGATACTACTCCCATTGCTAAAATGATTGTTTCTGTCTCAAAAAACTGATTTTCCGCCATGACATTATAATATCCACCCATGTCATAAATGGTCGTCACAATTTTATCTATGATTTCCAGTTCCTGACTTTCCTTATGTGCTAAGAAAGCCGCAGCTAATTCCTTCCCGGTCACCACTGGCATCCCTGGATAGTTTACTACCTTTTCCGCCTTCTGCACCTTTTCGCTTAAGTTTGCATTCCCAAACCACAGAAACTTCTTATTATATGTTTTTAAATTTATCGCAGCGGACAATCCTGCTGGTCCGCTCCCAATAATAATACAATCGTATCTCATATTTTCTCCCTCAAAACAAGACAATTTCCCACTTTGTCTATACTATTCTATTATAAAACATGCCGTCACATGGTCAAGTTAATTTTTAATAAAAAACTATTGTTCCTACTATATAAAAAGACTATAATCCAAATTAGGAGTAATCCAATATTTTATACTGAGGATAAAACAATGAAACCACCTTTAAAGAAAGATATCTTTCGTATTCTAAGCATATGCTTTGCCGCTCTAATTATGGCAATTAACATCAAAACTTTTGTACGAACAGGAAATCTGATTCCCGGAGGAGCGACCGGCCTAACGGTACTTCTTCAAAGAGCTTTTGAAAGCTTTTTCCAATTAGAGGTTCCATATAGTGTACTAAACGTTCTTATCAACTGTGTCCCTATTTATATAGGTTTCCGCTATATCGGAAAAAAATTCACTTTATATTCTTGTCTGATGATTTTCCTAACTGGTATTTTCACAGACATGATACCTAGTCACGTAGTTACCTATGATATCTTACTCATCAGTATCTTTGGCGGTATCATAAATGGATTTGCAATCAGCCAGTGTTTAAATGCGGATGCGACAAGTGGCGGAACAGATTTTATCTCCATTTATTTATCACAAAAAACTAGCAAAGATTCCTTTAACATTGTACTTGGAATCAACACCGTAATCGTAGGACTCGGCGGCATCCTTTTTGGATGGGATATCGCACTATATTCCATTATCTTCCAGTACGTTTCCACACAGGTTATTCACTTACTTTACAAACAGTATCAGCAACAAACCTTATTCATCGTAACAAACGATCCTGCTGCTGTATGTGCAGCCATTTCAGATATCTCACACCATGGTGCTACCATCATGCAGGGCGAAGGCTCCTATGAAGGGCACGAACGAAGTGTTGTATACTCCGTTGTATCTACAGACGAAAGTCAGCGTGTCATTTCTGCGATTAAAGAAGTGGATGAAAACGCTTTTATAAATACATTAAAAACAGAACAAGTCAAAGGACGTTTCTATCATAAACCAAAAGATTAAATTCTCATAAGCTAAGGGAGGAAATTATGAAAATACTAAAGAAGATTTTAAAAGCAATCGGAATTTTGCTTTTAGCAATCATTGTCGGATGGGCAGGACTTATGTTCTGGCACTTCCCACACTATAATAAGAACAAAGAAGCTATCGCTATCGAAAACACCAATGCCGACGGTGAACTTCGTGTTATGGACTACAACATCCGTTGCCTTACTCCAATGGACCTTGGAGAAAAGAACTGGTTCTACCGTGCAGATTTAATCATGGATACCATTGAAGCTGCAGCTCCAAACATTATCGGTTTTCAGGAAGTTACCCAATGGCAATACGATTACCTTGTAGAAACTATGCCAGGTTTTGATTCCATCATTACCTATCGCGACAACACGATTAACTCTGAAGGCTGTCCAATCTTCTACAACACAACTCTTTATACTTTAATTGATAAAGGCTCGTTCTGGTTGTCCGAAACACCAGAGGAAATGAGTAAAGACTGGGGTGCTGCATGCTACCGCATTTGTTCTTATGTAATTTTAAAAGACAATGCGAGCGAGAAAGAATTTGTTGTTTTCAATGCGCATCTTGACCACGTAAGTGATGAAGCGAGAATCAATGGTATTCAGGTTGTATTAGACAAGATTAAAGAGTTTGGCGGACTTCCAGCAATCCTTATGGGAGACTTAAATGCAGAGGAATATACAGACACTTATAAGAGCGCTAGAGAGGCATTCTTAGACGTAAAATACGAAACTGAAAACACAATGACAAGCTGCACCTTCCAAGCATGGGGAGAAGGCTTAGACAGAGATTGTATCGACTATGTAATGGTATCTCCAGATGACTTCGAGGTAGAGTCTTATGAAGTAATTCATGCTATATATGATGAAGTATATGCAAGTGATCATTTCCCATTGTTTGTAAGATTGAAGTTGAAATAGAATATACAAAAAAGAAAGTACGCAGAAAATTCTGCG
>JAZKYR010000079.1:0-9739 GCA_045612245.1 Agathobacter sp. | reverse complement strand
ACATCCAATTAGTTCTGCAACAAGAGAGCAGCTTTCGAACCTGATTTTACAAAAATACCAGGAAGAAATGGAAAAAGAAATGGATTAAGAAAAACCCTCGCCGAATGGGCGAGGGCTTTTTAAGGAGTAATATATGTTTGTAATCGTAGGATTAGGAAACCCAGGAAAAAAATATGAAAACACCAGACACAATGCTGGCTTTATAGCAATGGATGCCTTAGCAGACAAATACGGAATCAGCATTACAGAGAAAAAACACAAAGCCTTATGTGGTTCGGGTGTGATTGAAGGGAACAAGGTGGTGTTGGTAAAACCACAGACCTTCATGAACTTAAGTGGAGAAAGTGTCAGATCCATTATGGATTTTTATAAGATAGATCCAGAGGAAGATATGCTGGTAATTTATGATGATATCAGTCTTGCGCCAGGAAATATCCGTATACGTAAAAAAGGAAGTGCTGGCGGACATAATGGAATTAAGAGCATTATTGCACATGCTGGTACACAGAATTTTATGCGTATCAAAGTAGGCGTTGGAGAGAAACCAAGTGGATGGGATTTGGCGGATTATGTACTAGGCCATTTTTCGGAAGATGATAATGCAAAATTAAAAGAAGTAATGCCAGATGTAATGCAGGCAGCAGCGCTTATGGTACAGGGGGATGTGGCCAAAGCGATGAATGATTTTAATGCAAAGAAGCAGGTAAAAGAATGAGAACATTTGTAGAACCCTTAAAAAATCTGGGTGGCTTTTCGGACTTGTTAAAACAAGCGAGAAAAGAGAAAGGCCTGTATTCCATAACAGGCTGTATTGATGCACAAAAATCACATATGATGTATTCTTGTAGCGATGGTAAGAAGCATAATATCATCGTTACTTTTCATGAACAAAAAGCGAAAGAACTCTACGAGGACTATCGCTTTTTTGATTCTAATGCTGTTTATTTTCCTGCAAAAGACGTGCTTTTTTATCAGTCAGACATCAGAGGAAATGTTTTAACTGCAGAACGAATTCGTGCCTTAAAAGCGATTCGTGAACAGGAGCGAGTGACAGTAATTACGACCTTTGATGCATTGATGAATACACAGGCCCCTCCAGAAAAAATGTGGAACTCTGTGCTTACGTTGATGCCTGAGGAAGAAGTCAATCTGGATGAAATTACAAAGAAGCTGGTACGCATGGGTTATGAAAAAGAGTATCAGGTAGAAACCATGGGACAGTTCGCCGTACGAGGAGGGATTTTGGATATCTTCCCTCTTACAGAAGAGAATCCAATCCGAATCGAAATGTGGGGCGATGAGATAGATACCATTCGTACGTTTGATACGGAGAGCCAAAAGTCGATTGAGACCATTGATGAGATTAAGATATACCCAGCTTGTGAAATGGTTTTGACGGAAGAAGAAAAAACAGCTGGAATAGAAGCGCTTTTAAAAGAGGCGAAAAAGACCTCAGATAAGCTTCGAAAAGAAATGAAAACCGAGGAAGCCCATAGAATGCTTTCAATTGCAGAAGAAAAAGCAGAAGAATGGGGCGAACTTTCTATTTACGCGGGCATGGATGCATACATGTCTTATTTCTGTGAGGACAGAATTGGTCTTTTGGATTATTTTTCGCCAGAGGATACCTTTGTTTTCTTTGATGAATTGAGCCGTTGTGTAGAGCGCGGAAAGCAAACAGAATTAGAATTTTCTGAAAGCATGAAGCATCGTCTGGAAAAAGGATATATTCTTCCAGGGCAGATGAAAGAACTCTTTTTGGAAAAAGAAATTATTGCGAAGTGCAATCAGTTTTCATGCATTTCGTTTGCTGCACTTGATGCAAAAGCAAATGGCTTAAAACAGCAGGGGGCATTTGGAATTCATGTCAAAAGTGTAAATTCTTATAACAATAGTTTTGAACTTTTGGTAAAGGATTTAAAGAACTATAAAAAGAACCATTACAAAGTGGTTCTCCTTTCGGGTTCTCGTACAAGAGCAAAACGTTTGGCGGAAGATTTGTTACATGAAGGCTTAAATAGTTTTTATACAGAGGACTATAATCATGAGCTTTTAGAAGGGCAGATTATGGTTTGCCAGGCACCGGTGCATCGTGGTTATGAATATCCGATTTTACAGTTTGCGGTGATTACGGAAGCGGATATTTTTGGTGGTGAGAAAAAGAAGAAAAAACGTCATCGCACTTATGAAGGAGAAAAGATTGCGAACTTTACAGATTTAAAAGTTGGCGATTACGTGGTGCATGAAAATCATGGATTAGGCGTTTATAAAGGAATAGAAAAAATCGAAGTCGATAAGATTTTGAAGGATTATATCAAGATAGAATATGCTGGGGGCTCTAATTTATATATCCTGGCTACACAGCTTGAGATGATTCAAAAATATGCGGGCAAGGATGCAAAGAAGCCAAAGCTTAATCGTCTGGGTGGACAGGAATGGACAAAGACCAAGACGAAAGTACGAGGTGCAGTAAAAGAAATTGCAGCAGACCTGGTGAAACTGTATGCGCTTCGAGAAGAGAAAAATGGTTTTGTGTACGGACCAGATACCGTATGGCAGAGAGAGTTTGAAGAATTGTTCCCATTTGAAGAAACACAGGATCAGGAACTTGCCATAGAAGATACGAAACGTGATATGGAAAGTACCAAAATCATGGATCGTTTGATCTGTGGTGATGTGGGATATGGAAAGACAGAAGTTGCAATTCGAGCAGCTTTTAAAGCCGTGCAAGAAGGAAAGCAGGTAGCATATCTTGCGCCTACAACGATTTTGGCACAGCAGATTTACAATACTTTCACCCAGCGTATGAAGGATTTCCCTGTACGAGTGGATTTGATGTGTCGTTTCTGTACAGCAACAGAGATGAAGCATACCGTAGAAGGTTTGAAAAAGGGACAGGTAGATGTGGTTGTAGGAACTCATCGTATTTTGTCCAAGGATGTGGAGTTTAAAGATTTAGGACTTTTGGTGGTAGATGAAGAGCAGCGTTTTGGCGTAGCTCATAAAGAGAAGATTAAGCAGATGAAAACAAATGTAGATGTGCTTACTTTGACGGCGACACCAATTCCTAGAACCCTTCATATGAGTTTGATTGGAATTCGAGATATGAGCGTACTTGAAGAGCCGCCAATGGACCGTCTCCCAATCCAGACTTATGTAATGGAATATAACGAAGAGTTAGTAAGAGAGGCGATCAATCGAGAGCTTGCGAGAGATGGCCAGGTTTTCTACGTCTATAACAAAGTAAAGGATATTGCAGATGTGACGACGAAAATCCAGTCGTTGGTTCCAGAAGCGAATGTAGCCTTTGCGCATGGACAGATGAAAGAACGAGAACTTGAAAAAATCATGTATCGTTTTATCAATGGTGAAATTGATGTTTTGGTATCTACTACAATTATTGAAACTGGACTGGATATTTCCAATGTAAACACCATGATTATACATGATGCGGATAACATGGGATTGTCCCAGTTGTATCAGTTGAGAGGACGAGTAGGACGCTCGAATAGAACGGCCTATGCATTCCTTATGTATCGAAGAAATAAGATGTTAAAAGAAGTAGCAGAAAAACGTCTTGCTGCTATGAAAGAATACTCAGAGTTAGGCAGTGGATTTAAGATTGCAATGCGCGATTTGGAAATTCGTGGAGCTGGAAATCTTCTTGGAGCAGAGCAGAGTGGGCATATGGAAGCAGTGGGATATGACCTTTACTGTAAGATGCTAAATGAAGCTGTCAAGGAAGCCAAAGGTGTGGTGGTCGAAGAGAAATATGATACTTCTGTGGACATCAATACCAATGCATTTATTCCACCGACCTATGTAGCAAATGAGCTGCAAAAACTGGATATCTATAAACGAATCGCTGGTATTGAAACGGAAGAAGAAGCGGAAGAGATGTTAGAGGAACTGATAGACCGCTTTGGAGAACCTCCAAAATCAGTACAGAATCTTTTGGCAATTGCGAGAATGAAGTTCTGGGCACACAGTCTTTATATAAAAGAAGTGAGTCAAAAAGGGAATGAATTAAAGCTTGTGATGTATGAAAAGGCAAAGATTAATCCGGTTATGATTCCTGAGGTGGTTCAGAAGATGACACCGTTTTTGAAGTTTGTTGCAGATGCAAAAAATCCATATTTTATTTATACACTAAATGCCAATTCCAAGGGAAAAAATAAAGATGTAATGGAAGTGTTAGGTAATATATTGGAAAATATGTCTGTTCTTATGGAAATACAATAAAAACCTTGCTAGATATGGCAAAACGATTTATAATATATTGATGATAAAAGGCGTATTATGCCTTTAATTAGGAGGAATTATGAGACTGAAAAAATTAGCAGCTCTTGTGTTAGCGGGAGCACTTTGTTTGACATCATTTGTAGGATGTGGAGTGAATCCAGATGAAACAGCAGCGACTTTAGGAGACCAGAATGTTTCTGCAGGTGTTGTAAATTTCATTTGTAAATATCAGAAAGCTACTATTGATGATACTTATGTAGGATATTTTGGCGAAGATTTCTGGGGACAGGATCTTTACGGATATGGAACTACAATGGAAGAAGATATGAAATCTTCTGTTATGGATGCACTTCATGATTTATATACTTTGAAGGCGCACATGGCAGATTATAAAGTAGAAATTACAGCAGAGGAAGAAGCTGCAATTAAGCAGGCAGCACAGGCATTCCTTAAAGCCAATACAGAAGAAGCCTTAAAAGAAATGGGCGCGACAGAAGAAATCGTAGTAGAAGCACTTACACTTTATACCATTCAGGCAAAAATGTATGATGCTATCGTAGTAGATGCAGATCATAAAGTTTCTGATGAAGATGCAAATATGCGTGGTATTACATTGGTACAGATGGGCATTGAAGGCGAATACAACGACAAAGGTACTTATGTAAAATATACAGATGCACAGATTAAAGCTATCAAAGTAACTGCAGAAAAGATCTTAACAGAATCTGGCAGTGTAGGTTTGAAAAAAGCTGCAGAAAACAACAAATATACTGCACAGGATACAGCTTACAACAAAAAAGATAGCACAATGGACAAAACTCTTATTAAAGCATTAAATGAATTGCAGGTAGGAGAAACATCTAAGGTTATCGAAACAAAGACAGCTCTTTATATTGCAAAGATTGATGAAGAAGTAGATGCAAAAGCAACAGAAGAAAATCGCGAAGCAATTATCGTAGAGCGTGAAAACAAACTTTTCGAAAGCAAATTAACAGAGTGGCAGAAAGAAGATGGATGGAAGGTAAACGATAGCGTTTTAGATAAGATTGAATTCCATAACCTTCTTACACAGAAAGCTGAATCTACAGAAAAGGCAGATTCAACAGAAAGTAAGTAATTATGAAAAATAACATTGTTTTGATTGGTATGCCGGGAGTGGGGAAAAGCACGGTAGGTGTTATTCTCGCAAAGGTTTTAGGATATCAGTTTCTGGATGCGGATTTGTTGATTCAGCAGCAGAAAGGAAAACTTCTCAAGGACATTATTGCAGAAGTTGGTACGGATGGTTTTATCCAGGTTGAGAACCGTGTAAATGCCAGTATAAATTGTGAGAAAACAATCATTGCTACTGGAGGAAGCGTTATTTATGGCCAGGAAGCAATGGAGCATTTAAAAGAAATTGGTACAGTCGTTTATTTGGAAGTGCCATTTTCGGTATTAGAAAAACGTCTCTCTGATATCAAAGGACGAGGCGTAGTTCTAAGAGATGGACAAACACTATATGATCTTTTCATGGAAAGAACACCTCTCTATGAAAAATACGCAGACATTCGTGTCTCAGAGGAAGGTCTTGGAGTAGAAGAAACCGTAGAATTATTGGTGAGCAAATTACAGAACTTGAATAACAATTAAGAAACTATAGAATAATATATAAGAGATAGTTTGTTGAGGTGAAAGATGGAACAGTACGTAATTAAAGGCGGTAATCCTTTATATGGTGAAGTTGAAATCGGTGGAGCAAAGAATGCGGCCCTTCCTATTTTGGCTGCGTCTATTATGACAGATGAAACCGTAACAATTGAAAACTTGCCTAACGTTAGGGATATCAATGTACTTTTGCAGGCCATTGAACAGATTGGTGCTAGAGTTGAACGTGTAGATGATCATAAAGTAAAAATCAATGGTTCATTTATTCGTGATCTGACAGTGGACAATGAGTTTATTCGTAAAATTAGAGCATCCTACTATTTGATTGGAGCATTACTCGGTAAATATAGAAAAACAGCGGTAGCACTTCCTGGTGGATGTGATATCGGAAGCAGACCAATCGACCTTCATAAAAAAGGTTTCTGTGCAATGGGAGCTGAGGTGGATATTTCACACGGACTTTTCCAGGTTGAAGCAGAACGTTTAATTGGTACCCATATTTATTTGGATAAAGTTTCTGTTGGTGCAACTATCAATATTATGATGGCTGCTGCTTTAGCAGAAGGTAAGACTGTGATTGAAAATGCTGCGAAAGAGCCTCATGTTGTAGACGTAGCAAACTTCTTAAACAGTATGGGAGCGAATATCCGTGGCGCTGGTACGGATGTGATTCGTATTGTGGGTGTAGAAAAACTTCACAAGACGGAATATTCTATCATTCCAGACCAAATTGAAGCGGGTACATTTATGTGTGCAGCAGCTGCAACAGGTGGAGATGTTTTGATTACAAATGTAATTCCAAAGCACTTAGAAGCTACTACAGCGAAGTTGCTTGAAGCAGGTTGCGAAATAGAAGAATTTGATGATGCGGTACGTGTTATTTCCAATGGAAAGTTACATCGTACACAGGTAACTACACTTCCATATCCAGGATTCCCAACAGATATGCAGCCACAGATGGCAGTTATTTTAGGAATGGCAGAAGGAACCAGTACCGTAACAGAAAGTATTTTTGAAAACCGTTTCCGTTATGTAGATGAACTTACACGAATGGGAGCAAACATCAAAGTAGAAAGTAACATCGCTATTATTAGTGGTGTTCCAAAATATACAGGTGCAAGAGTAAATGCACCAGACTTACGTGCGGGCGCAGCACTTGTAATTGCAGGGCTTGCTGCAGAAGGCGTAACCATCGTAGATGATATTCACTATATCATGAGAGGATATGAGAACTTTGAAGGAAAACTTCGTGAGCTTGGTGGCAAGATAGAGCTTGTTACAAACGAGAAAGAATTACAGAAGTTTATTTTAAAAGTATCCTAGCCAAGTAACAGAAAATAAAAAGACATGGGTGCAAGCTTGCTTGCAAGACCATGTCTTTTTTGTTTTCTGGATTTGGCGTACGCCAAATAGCGAGAGCCGAGTCGCTTGTAAAGCGACGGAAAGTCACGAAGTGACGTGGGTCGAGCTATACTTGGCTAACATTAAAGTATCTTCGTAATATACAACTCCTTCTGACCCGCTAAATCCAAACACGAACCATCGTCAAACTGAACGATTGGTTTGGAGAGTGTATTCTGATTTAACATTACAATCTTACAACCACGACCATCGTTTAACATAACACGATTGCTTTGGTATGTACTAGCAATATTGCGTAAGAATACATAAATGTATTTGGTATGGTATTTCTGGAAGCCTTCGGATTCAAACTTCTCAATTACCTGGAATGGGCATAATGGTTCTCGATACGAACGAGCAGCTGTCATAGCATCATATACATCTGCGATAGCTACGATAGTAGAATAATCCGAAAGGAATTCGCTGCTAAGCTGGTTTGGATAACCGCTTCCATCATAGCGTTCGTGGTGCATAAGTGCTGCCTGCTTAATTCGATTGTCGATGTTCTGATTGCGAAGCATATCATATCCAGTCTTTGGATGAGATTTGATAAGAGCAAATTCTTCATCTGTAAGTTTGCCAGGTTTGTTTAAGATTTCTTCTGGTATTGCAAGTTTTCCGATATCGTGGAAAAGTCCGCAGCAAGTAAGAATATCTAAATCGTTTTGTTCCAAATGCAACCATCTTCCAATCATACGGGAAATTAAAGCCACATTTACACAGTGCGCATAAACGGTGTCGTTTAAAGAGTGCATCTGGTGAATCATATCGAATAATTCAACAATGGTATTACGAGATGCATATAACTCAGACATCTTACGGATAAGATTGTGAGTATCAATTGTGTATCCAGGAGTGTTTAAGATGTTTGAAAAAACGGTCTTTACTTCTTCAATGTACAATAAATAATCTACCTGGAATCCCTTAAACTCGTTTGAGGTCATCATACGACGCGAGTTTGACTGTGTTTCCTCTTTGTAAGTAACAACCTTTTCGCCTTCCTTTGGTGGAGTGGTTACCGGAGTTGGGTGAACCGGCGCTGGAGCAACTACTGGAGTAGGAGCTACTACAGGGACAGGCATTACTACAGGAGTTGGAGTTGGAGCAGGCATAGGTGCTGCTTCTTTTACTGATGACTGTTTCAGAACAGGATCTTCGGAATCAACTGTAGCAGAAGTAACATTATACAGTTTCATTTTATTAATAATCTGACGGGTAAGCTCTGTTCCTGCGGAAGCAAGAACCTGACCGCTTGGTGTCTCGATTGCTTCAAGTGTAATAATTCCTGGTTTAAGTTCTCTAGGTGATAATTGAATCTTCATACCGTCTCCTCAAAATGCACATATATTATAAGTATAAATTTTGTGCCAGCAAAAGTCAACAAAATACACTTGACATATCTATAAATATAGAGTATTTTAACACTAGTAAGATATTAAATTTCATATTGACTTTTCTCTTATTCAGAGTGATGGAGATACATAGGATCAATGAAGTCACGGCAACCCCAGCAATTGGAAGGTGCCCACCTGAGCGAGTTAATCGAGCAATAAGAGGATTTACTTATCTTAAATAGTAGTCCGCTTATTCTGTAAGCGGATTTTTTTGTTGCAGTAAACGAATGAATTGAAAAGGAGAACAACATGGAAAAATTATTATTTACTTCTGAATCCGTAACTGAAGGACATCCAGATAAAATGTGTGATGCTATCTCTGATGCTATCTTAGATGCATGCTTAGAACAGGACCCAATGAGCCGTGTTGCTTGTGAAACAGCAGCATGTACAGGTTTCGTATTAGTAACAGGTGAAATCACAACAAATGCTCAGCTTGACGTACCTGGTATCGTTCGTAAAACAGTAAACGAAATCGGATACAATGATGCTAAGACAGGATTTGACGGAAATACATGTGCAGTTATGGTAGCTTTGGACAAGCAGTCTGCAGACATCGCTATGGGTGTAGATAAAGCGTTAGAAGCAAAAGAAGGTACACTTACAGATGAATTAGATACAGGTGCTGGTGACCAGGGTATGATGTTTGGTTATGCAAGTGATGAAACACCAGAACTTATGCCATATCCAATCGCTCTTGCTCACAAAATGGCCTTACAGCTTACAAAGGTTCGTAAAGATGGTACTCTTACTTACCTTCGTCCAGATGGAAAAACACAGGTTTCTGTAGAATATGATGAAAACGGTGCGCCAAAACGATTGGAAGCAGTAGTACTTTCTACACAGCACGACGAAGATGTTACACAGGAACAGATTCATGAAGATATCAAGAAACATGTATTTGATGTAACACTTCCAGCAGAACTTATTGATGATGAAACAAAATTCTTCATCAACCCAACAGGCCGTTTCGTAATCGGTGGACCACACGGTGATGCAGGTCTTACAGGCCGTAAAATTATCGTAGATACTTACGGTGGAATGGCTCGTCACGG
>JAZKYR010000078.1:0-8714 GCA_045612245.1 Agathobacter sp. | reverse complement strand
GAATCGTATGCATGCAGCTGGCATGGGGGATACCATGGGTATTTCATTGTGCCTAATCGGTGCGATGTTTATTTTCGGGTGGAGTTTTACTTCGTTGAAAATTGCACTCATCGTAGCTTTTTTATGGCTAGCATCTCCAGTATCATCTCATTTGATTGCGCGTTTGGAAGTAACCACAAACGAAGATCTTGAAAAGTACTGTAGAGTAGAAAAAGAAGAGGAGGAAGCTTAGATGTTAAAGATTTTTGAAACCATTTTGTTGCTTGGTTTAGTAGCATGTGCGATTGCAGTAAGCTTCTCAAAGAAACTCTTAAATTCTATTTTGATTTTTATGTCTTATAGTTTGATGATGTCGATTATTTGGTTGCTTTTAGAATCTCCTGATTTAGCAATCACAGAAGCTGCAGTGGGGGCAGGTGTAACCAGTTTGTTATTCTTCATAACCTTGAAGAAAATTCATGCTATGGAGGAGGAAAAGGAGAATGAGTAGACAGATTCCACAGGATGAATTAAACAAAAAGAAATCTTATTTGTTCAAACAATGGATGCAGGGTGAAATTGATCAGTATGTAGGTATTGTTGAAATGAAGCGTCAGGAAGAAGTGGGCGCAAGTGACAATGAAATTAAAAAGCATAAACAGGATCAGCAGAAGCTTTTTGCAGATATCTATGACAAAGAACACAATTGGGTATATAAGGGGTTTTTGCGTTTTTATAAATTGGCAGCAGTTATTTGTTGTATCGCCTTAATCGTGATGCTGGTAGTTACGGTGTCTTATCTTCCACCAGTTGGAGATCCAGGAAATCCAGCGCACAATGAGGTTGTAGAAAAATATATTGAAGATGGTATGCAGGATACTGGTGCTGTGAATATCGTTGCTGGTATGATCTTGGATTATCGTGCCTTTGATACCTTTGGCGAAGCAAATGTTTTATATATTGCGACAGTGGTTGTAATGCTTCTGATGCGTGATGATAAGCGTAAAAAAGGTGAAGATAGTACCGATATGAATTATGAGCCAAGATTTGATAAAATTTTGCAGCAGGTGACATTTGTTTTATTCCCACTGATTATGATTTTCGGAATTTATGTTGTGTTAAATGGACATCTTTCACCAGGTGGAGGATTCTCTGGCGGTGCAATTATGGGTGCAGGACTGATTCTTTATCTCAATGCTTTTGGTATTGAAAAAATGAGAAAATTCTTTACAGAAAACACGCATAAATATGTTTGTGTTGCAGCGCTTAGTTTTTATTGTTTAGCAAAGAGTTATTCATTCTTTACAGGGGCAAATCATCTGGAAAGTATTATTTCCCAAGGTGTTCCTGGAAGAATTATTAGTGCGGGACTTATCCTGCCACTGAATATTTGTGTTGGTTTAGTTGTAGCCTGCACCATGTATTCGTTCTATACATTATTCAGAAAGGGAGGATATTAAAATGATTGGTTTAAATTGGCTCCCGAACTATGGAGAAGAAGTAGCGATGATTCTTTTTGGGATTGGGTTTGCGAATCTTCTTTTCCAGAAAAACTTAATCAAAAAGATTATTGGGTTTAATATCATGGATACTGCGATTTTCTTATTCCTTGCAGAAAAAGGATATATTGCAGGTCGTGTTGCACCGATTGTTGTAGATGGTGTGCAGAGTGTAGAGAAATATATTAACCCTGTTCCAGGGGGATTGGTGCTGACAGGTATCGTAGTTTCGGTGTCAGTATCTGCAGTTATGTTATCCCTTACCATGCGCTTATATAAACGCTATGGAAGTCTGGATTTGGATGAGATATCTGCACAGCTTCGAAAGGAGGGAAAATAATGGCATTTGTACAAAACGTTCCATTTTTCTCTATTATGATTTCGATGTTTGCGGGAATCTTTTCTTCAGTTTTACCAGCAAAGGTAGCACGAAGAATTAACATTATCGCAACGGTTGTAATCGGAGCTATGTCAGCTTGGCTTCTGGCATTTATGATAGAAGCAGATTTTGGATATTACACCTATATGATGGGACATTTTCCTGCACCATGGGGAAATGAAATCCGTGCCGGAGTATTAGAGGCATTGATGGCTTTGGTGTTCTGTATCGTTATGTTCTTGTCGCTTATGGGTGGATTACATAAGCTTGATGAAGAGGTAGAACCATCTAAGGAAAATTTATATTACATTTTGGTAGATTTGTTGTTGGGTTCGTTGCTCGCGCTTGTGTATACCAACGATATTTTTACTGCTTATGTATTCGTGGAAATCAACACGTTGGCTGCATGTGGTTTGATTGCAATTCGACAGATTGGACGTACCTTTGAGGCTGCGGTTCGTTATATGATAATGAGCTTATTGGGTTCTGGTCTTTTGCTGATGGGAATCTGTATGCTCTATGACATGACTGGACATTTGCTTATGTCAAACATGAAAGAGTCTATAGCAATTATCATGGAAGAGGGAACCTATGCAGTTCCTATGCTTGTGACAATCGGACTTATGATTGTAGGTTTGGCAATTAAGAGTGCGCTCTTTCCGTTCCATGCTTGGTTGCCAGATGCATATGGTTACTCAACGGTGTCATCTGCGGCAATGTTATCAAGTTTGGTATCCAAAGGATATATTTTCCTTTTGGTAAAAATTATTTATCGTGTAATCGGATTTGAGTATATTGCAGACAGTAAAGTCTTAAATATCATTTTCTGGTTTGCGATTTGTGGTATGATTTTTGGTTCCATGAATGCAATTTGGGAAAAGGACATTCGAAGAATGATTGCTTTTTCTTCTGTGGCGCAGATTGGATATATTTATATGGGATTTGGCCTTGGTACAGAGGCGGGGATGATTGCAAGTGTATTTCATATGCTGATGCACAGTGCAACCAAATCTTTACTGTTTATTTCTGCAATCGGACTTACCGACGTATCAGGATATAAGAGAGATTTCTTTGAGGTAACTGGTGCGGGTTACCGTAACAAAATCGCAGGGGTTGGTTTTACAGTAGGTTCGTTATCTATGGTAGGTATTCCAATGTTTGCAGGTTTTGTAAGTAAGATGTTATTTGCAGAAGCAGCAATTGCAGGCGCTTCGTGGAGAATGTTTCCAGCAATTATTGTCTTATCGATTAGTACGATTTTGAATGCAGTGTATTTCTTGAAAACTGTACTTCGAATTTATACGCCGATGTCAGCCGAAGTGGAAAAGGCAAAGGGCTATGGACATATTACTTGGAATCAGCAGAAGGTATATACTGTAGCGATTATTCTATTCATCATACTCAATCTGGGACTTGGATGTAATTCCAAACCAATTATTATGATGATTGAAGAAGGACTCCGTAATTTTATGTAGAAAAGGGGAATGTAATGGATCATTCAGTATTGATTTTATTTGCAATATTTGTTCCGATTCTTTGGGGTGTATGCATACTTGCGAAACCGGAATTTAAGAAACGCAAGTCACTTATTGCAGCTGCATCAGTAGGATTGGCGGTGACTACGATTTTGTCGCTTTGCATACTGATGATGGGTGAAATGAATCTTCATTTATTTGCAATTGGAAAAAATATGAATATATATTTTCATGCAGATGAACTAGGACGAATTTTTATGACAATTGTAACGATTGTTTTTCCACTCGTAGGGATTTATGCATTCGAATATATGGGACATTATGAACAGGAGCAACGATTCTATGGCTTCTATCTGATGGTATATGGTGTATTACTTGCGCTTAGTTATGCAGGGAATATTGTGACCTTCTATCTCTTTTATGAGATGATGAGTCTTTTCTCCATGCCATTGGTATTCCATTTTAGATCCAGAGAAGCGGTTATGGCCGGAATGAAATATTTATTCTATTCGTTGAGTGGTGCATACTGCGTTTTGTTTGGAATTTATTTCCTGAATCAGTACACAACAACGATTGACTTTGTACCAGGTGGTACATTGGATATGACTAAGGTAGCAGGGAATGAAGGTTTGCTTCTTGTTGTTGCAATGTGCATGATTGTTGGTTTTGGTGTAAAGGCAGGTATGATACCGCTTCATGCATGGCTTCCAAATGCGCATCCAATTGCACCAGCACCTGCTAGTGCAGCGCTTTCATCTATCATTGTAAAGATGGGTGTATTTGGCGTAATGCGAGTTGTATATTATTTGTTTGGAGCAAGCTTTCTTCGCGGAACCTGGGTGCAGTACACATGGCTTACATTGACATTGATTACCGTATTTTTAGGTTCTATGTTAGCGTATCGAGAAAAGGTATTTAAGAAGCGTTTGGCGTATTCAACCGTAAGTCAGGTTTCTTATATTTTATTTGGTATGGCACTGTTGCATCCACAGGCATTAACTGGTTCGCTGTTACATATTTTGTTCCACGCAATCATTAAGTCTGCATTGTTTATGAGCGCGGGTGCAGTGATTTATAAATGTGGTGTAGAACGCGTGGATGAAATGCGTGGCATCGGAAAGAAAATGCCAAAAATTATGTGGAGTTTTACACTTTGTTCTTTAGCACTTATTGGAATTCCGCCAGCGAGTGGATTTATCAGTAAATGGTATTTGGCGACAGGTTCTTTAGCAACAGGTATTCCTGTAGTTTCATGGCTGGGGCCTGTAGTGCTTTTAATCAGTGCATTACTTACGGCAGGTTATCTGCTTCCAATTGCAATTGATGGTTTTTTCCCAGGACCTGATTTTGATTACAAGAACTTGGAGAAAAAGGATCCAACAAGACAGATGTTGGTTCCAATTATGTTGTTAGCGGCGTTGGCAGTGCTTTTTGGTGTATTTCCTAATACTTTTGTGGAATATATGCAGGAATTATGCCAAGTGTTATTAATGTAAGGGAGGTGTCATATGAATCAATATTGGATTATAATAGCAATTCTCTTACCAATTTTAGGCGGTATAGCCATTCGCTTTTTGCCTTTTAAAAAGAAGTGGCATCTGCAGCTGACATTAGAAGTGATTATGATTACAACATCCCTAATTGTGTGGGGATTGATTTTAGGTGGACCTACCGAGGTGTTCCATGTGGTGCATTTCTTTAATGACATGTCCATTTCCTTCAAAATTGATGGAATGACCATGGTGTTTGCAGGTCTGGTTTCCATCTTGTGGCCATTAGCGACTTTATATGGATATGAATATATGGAGCACCACGATAGACAGGAAGCATTCTTTATGTTTTATAGCATTGCCTATGGTGTTACATTAGGTATCGCGTTTGCATCGGATATGTTGTCTATGTATTTCTTCTATGAATTATTGACATTATCGACTGTTCCACTTGTTATGCATACATTAAAGAGAGAAGCAGTGTTGGCAAGTAGAAAGTATCTCTACTACTCTTTAGGTGGTGCGGCGTTTGCGCTCATGGGAATGGTGTTCCTCATGGTATATGGGGATACGTTAGAGTTTACACTTGGTGGTGTGCTTTCTCCAGACAAAATTGCAGGGCATGAAAGTATGTTGCTTTGGATTTACTTATTCGCATTTTTAGGATTTGGTGTAAAGGCAGCTATTTTCCCGGTTTCGGAATGGCTTCCAACCGCCGGGGTTGCACCGACTCCGGTTACGGCATTACTTCATGCGGTAGCAGTAGTTAAGGCTGGTGTGTTTGCGATTATAAGACTTACTTACTATAGTTTTGGAACAGAGTTTTTGAAGGGAACCTGGGTACAAAACGTGGTAATGGGTTTGGCAATGTTTACGGCTGTTTATGGTTGTAGCTGTGCGGTAAAAGAAAGTCATATTAAAAGACGTCTCGCTTATTCGACTGTAAGTAACTTGTCTTATATTATATTTGGTGTAACTATTATGACACCATTGGGTTTGGTCGGTGCTTTGTGTCACCTGGTATGCCATGCAGTAATGAAAATTTGTTCGTTCATGTGTGCTGGTGCTTTTATGCATCAGACCGGTAAAAAATATGTGTTTGATATGGATGGACTTGGATGGAAGATGCCAATCATTTTCTGCACATTGACGCTTAGTGGCATGGGCCTTATGGGTGTGCCTGGACTTGCAGGATTTATTAGTAAGTGGAATCTGGCTGCTGCAGCGGTAGACAGTCATAATCCAATGGCGTATTTTGGAATTGTATGTTTATTAATCTCTGCGCTTTTAACGGCTATCTATATGGTAAGCATAGGAATGCGTGCATTCTTCCCACCATGGGGATTTGATAGAGAGGCAATAGCGGAAGCTAAGGATCCAGGATGGAAGATGTGCTTGCCAATTATGCTATGCGCATTGTTTACGATATTACTCGGAATATTCTCATCACCATTAGTTGCGTTTTTTAGAGCTGTGGCGGCAGGAATATATTAGAAGGGAGACGAGGTATGAAAATAGCAATTTTAATTTACCTTATGGTATTTATGCCAATGGCAGGCGCCTTCGTTTCTTATCTAATCGGTCGAAAGAATAAGAAGGTACGCGATTATTTTGTGAGCGGTCTGACCATTCTTGAATTTATATTTGCGGCGCTTTTGGTTGCGGCAGATGTGGGACATGAGGGTACTTTGGTTTATGTTCCAGAAATTTGTGGTATGGGGCTTACCTTTACCGTTGATGGATTTCGTGTTTTGTATGCAGCAATTGCATGCTTTATGTGGATGTGTACGAGTCTGTTTTCGAATGAATATTTTGCACATTATCGAAATAGAAACAGATACTATTTGTTCCAGCTGTTAACCTTAGGAGCAACTACTGGAATTTTCTTATCAGGAGATTTGTATACGACGTTTGTTTTCTTTGAAATTATGTCCATTTCATCTTATGTGTGGGTAGCACATGATGAAACAGCTCCATCGATGAGAGCGGCAGCAACTTACCTGGCGGTTGCGATTATTGGGGGCTTAACGCTTTTGATGGGGTTGTTCCTTTTGTATACTCAGACAGGAACTTTACTTATTAGTGAACTTTACGAAGCATGTCAGGGGAAAAATGTTTATCCTGCATGTCTTTGTATGCTGGTTGGTTTTGGCGCAAAAGCGGGAGCATTTCCACTCCAGATTTGGTTGCCAAAAGCACATCCAGTGGCACCTGCTCCAGCGAGTGCATTGCTTTCTGGTATTTTGACAAAGACGGGTATCTTTGGTGTGCTTGTAATAAGCTGCCAGATTTTACTACATGATCCAGCCTGGGGAGCGTTTATATTAGTGATTGGTTTAATCACGATGTTTTTAGGCGCGCTCTTAGCAGTGTTCTCAATTGACTTTAAGAGAACGCTTGCATGCTCTTCGGTGTCGCAGATTGGTTTTATTTTAATTGGTGTCGGAATGCAGGGACTCCTTGGAGAGCACAACGAGATAGCGATTCGAGGAACAGTTCTTCATATGGTAAATCATTCTTTGTTTAAATTGATATTGTTTATGGCTGCGGGCGTGATTTACATGAATATTCATAAATTAGATTTGAATGACATTCGTGGTTTCGGGCGTAAGAAACCACTGTTAAAATTCATTTATCTTATGGGGGCACTAGGTATTGGGGGTATTCCGCTTTGGAGTGGCTATATTAGTAAGACACTTTTGCATGAAAGTATGGTAGAATATATTCATGAGTTAGAAGGCGGACATATTTTAAACAGCAATTTCTCATTACATAGTATGGAAGTGTTTGAGTGGATTTTCTTAATCAGTGGCGGTATGACGATTGCCTACATGACGAAGTTATTCGTGGCTGTGTTTGTGGAGAAAAATAAAGATGAAGCAGTGCAGGAAAAATACGATGGATTGAAGAAGTATATGAGCCCGGTCAGTGCAGCTGTGCTGACAGTAGGTGCAGTACTTTTCCCAATCATGGGAACCATGCCATATGCCACAATGGATATTGTGGCAGATATGAGCGAAGGATTTATGGGTTGGAATCATGCTGGACACAGTGTAGATTATTTTACCTGGATAAATCTGAGAGGTAGCGTGATTTCTATTGTTATCGGAGTTGTGATTTATTTTGGTGTAATTCGCACATTGCTCATGAAGAAGCAGGCGGATGGTAGTCACGATTATGTAAATAGATGGTGGAAATACATGGATTTAGAAGACTATTTCTATCGTCCTGTATTACTTAAGTTTTTACCAACTGTTTTTGCAGCGGTTTGCTTGATTATCGACCGTCTTGTAGATGGAATAGTAATTATTTTAAGAAAAACGATATATAAAGATACTTTAATTCATAAAGAAATGGATGAAGGCAATGGCGTTACATATGTACTTGGCGTGTTGTTTAATTATGTAGAGTCAGTATTTAATAAAACGATATGGCGTAGCCGTCCGAAAGACGTAGATTTTCGACACGTGTTTGCTTTAAGATATGTGTCCTTTAAAGAAAATTTTGGTTTTATCGAACGAAGCTTGTCTTACGGATTAATCTTATTCTGTTTAGGGCTTTGCGCAGTTTTGATATATCTTTTAGTAGCGGCATTCAAATAAAGAAAAGAGGGAAATATAATGGGATTACAAGATGATTTAAGAGCGCAGCTGATTAAACAGTTTGCAGCAGAGGTTGTGGAGTTGACCGAGCAGAATGGAAAGAAATATTATGCATGCCCAACCTGTAAAAGACCAGTAGCAAAAAGTGAAGACAAATGCTTAGGTTGCCAGCAGGTGCTTTCATGGCAGAATATTCGTATAGTAGAACAGGGGCCAAGTGGTCCAAAGCATGCAGTGCTTAGATTCGAAGTGCCATCTGACTTTACGCCAGGGCACTGTAGAAAATGTCC
>JAZKYR010000077.1:0-4691 GCA_045612245.1 Agathobacter sp. | reverse complement strand
CTTAAAAATTACGATACAAAGATTATCGTAAACGTATGTGGTAAATCTACAAAAGATTATCTTGAGGTAGTGGAACGTCTTGCTGAAGAACCAATCGATATGATGGAAATCAACATCTCTTGTCCAAACGTAAAAGAAGGTGGTATCGCTTTCGGACAGGATCCAAAATTGGTAGAACAGATTACCAGCGATATCAAGAAAATCGCAAAACAGCCAGTCATCATGAAGTTATCTCCAAACGTTACAGACATTACAGAGATGGCTCGTGCTGCAGAAGCAGGTGGTGCAGATTGTCTTTCTCTTATTAATACGTTAACAGGTATGAAGATTGACATCGATCGTAGAACATTTGTCCTTGCAAACAAAACAGGTGGTATGTCTGGTCCAGCGATTCATCCAATCGCAGTACGTATGGTTTACCAGGTAGCACAGGCAGTAAACTTGCCACTTATTGGTATGGGCGGTATTACATCTGCAAATGATGCAATTGAAATGATTCTTGCAGGTGCAACAGCAGTATCAGTAGGTACAGCAAACTTTGTAGACCCATGCACTACAATCAAAGTTGTAGAAGGTATCGAAGCCTATATGAGAAAATATGGTGTAAAAGATATCAACGAATTAGTTGGTGCGGTACACGAAAGATAAAAGAAAACGATAAAAGTAAAAAAGAGGTTGTTGTGATTTGGGGATAAAACCATGGGCAACAGCTTCTTTTGTTAGAGAGGTATAGATTTTGAAAAAGAAATTGACGACATTGGTATTTACAGGGGTTTTAGTTGTACTTAGTGCAGTTTGTTTGTTTTTAGCTCTTGCTGAGAATAATCAGGCTATGATGCCAATGTTATTGCCTATGGAATTTACAGGGGAATATAGCTATGACGGAGAGCAGTGGTATCCGTATGATGAGAACGCGGATATTTCAGCTACGCATGAGGAAGTCATTTTGCGCGGTCATCTGAATATGGATATTGCAGAGGGCTGTAAACTTAATCTGTACTGCAACCATGTGGGCGTTAGCGGTTATCGCAATGGCGAACTGCTATTTATGGATATAAAAACAGAGATTTCCCAAATGGGAATTCCATTGATGAAATCGATGTGTGGGCAGGCGTGGAATTACTTTACTGTTCCACAAATTTTGCAAACAGATGAAATCGAGATTCACCTGACAAATATACATAAATATAATGATGAGGATGCATATAGAGAATTATTGAGTCAGATGTATGTTACAGAAGGGTTCGACGATGTGCTGACAACAATTATTGAACAGAAGGTAGAACCTTTTAATATCATCGGTGGCGCTGTCTTAACTCTTTCTGCATTGTTGATAGGTGCAGCAATTACTTCTTTCCTGATGAAAGGTGTAGTTACCGCAGAGCTGTTCCAGTACGGCTTGTTGTCTTTTTTTGTCGGTGCATATATTATATTCGATAATATGTATATTTTCGGCATGGATGAAATCATGGTATTTCGAACCTATGGCAGACAGTTATGTATGATGATTGCTATGTTTTTAATCGAAATGGTTATGGTACGTAAGATGTCTGGAAAGGTGAAAAATGTAGGTCGGTTCTTGCTTATAGCAAGTTTTGCGGTAAATATAGTGTTGTTGGTGGTGTGCATTACAGGTGTGCTGATCTATGACACACAGCCATACTGGATGCTTTCACAGATGATTATTTGTCCAGCCTTTATTGTATGTGCGATTTGTGAGATTGTAAAAAACAAGAAAAGATGGCAGTGGTATGGTTTTCTGCTGTTGCTAATTAGTATGGTATTGGACTATTTTGATGTTGCTGAAACATTGTATAATAAAAATGTATGTTCCAAGATTATGTTTGCAGTGCTTGCAATCGCATATTTGGTACGTGGGATACGTTATGTGATTATGAGTCAGCAGGCCCTTGTAAGAGAAAAGAAATTGCAGGCGGAATTGACGGATTTGCGTATTGCGACGATGCTTAGTCAGATCAAGCCTCATTTTATATATAATACATTAGGAACAATTGAGCAGTTCTGTGTGGATTCTCCGGAAAAAGCGAAGGATTTGGTGCATAAATTCGCTCTCTATCTAAGAGGAAACTTTGTGGAAATCGGAAATGCAGCGCCTATTCGTATTGCGCAGGAAATGGAGCATGTAAAACACTATGTAAGTATCGAACAGGTTCGTTTCCCAGATATGCAGATTAGTTATGATATTCAGGCGGACAAGTTTTTGGTTCCGGCGCTGACCGTACAGCCTTTGGTAGAAAATGCGATTAAGCATGGCTTAATGGGGTTAGAGACTGGAGGAAAAGTGGAAATCAGCACCTATGAAAACGAAGATGGATATTATATCTGCGTAAAAGATGACGGTGTAGGTTTTGATGAAACAGCGATGCAGGATGGAAAGCCTCATATTGGCATTGCAAATATTCGTACCAGAATCGAGTCTATGTGTGATGGTACATTAACTATAAACAGTATTCCGGGAGCAGGAACTACTGCAACCATTTGGATACCAAAGGAGGAGAAGGAATGATTGCAATAGCAGTAGATGATGAAAGACCTATGTTAAATGCGCTGGTGAACGCTGTTCAATCGTCAAGCGACATCGGTGAAGTGCATGAATTCTCTTCTTGCAGTGAAGCCTTAGAATGGGCGAATGAGAATTCTATCGATTTAGCCTTTTTGGATATCAGCATGCGTGGTATGGGAGGTTTAGCTCTGGCAGAACGTATTTTGGAAAAACAGCCAGAGTGCAAAATTATTTTCTGTACAGGCTACAGTGAATATGCCGTAGAAGCCTTTCGCATTCATGTATCAGGATATCTGATGAAGCCGATTTCTGCAGAAGATGTCCAAAGAGAAATTGACCACATCAAGAATGAAAAGGTAGCAGAGAAAAAACTGACCGTTCATTGCTTTGGCGAATTTGAGGTATATGCAAAGGGAGAAATCCTAAACTTCAAACGACCTAAGACGAAAGAATTATTGGCTTATCTCGTAGACAGAAACGGAGCAGGTGTTACAAGCAACCAGATATGTGCGATTCTGTGGGAAGATCAGACCGACGATAAAAAGAACAGAAACTATCTGTATCAGCTTATTAGTGATTTGAAATCCACATTGGAAAGTGTAGATGCGGTAGAAATACTACAGAAAAAGAGCGGTGCATATTCCATTGATATTAAAAAGATAGACTGCGATTATGCGCGATATCTTGTGATTGGAAGACCAGCGTTTCATGGAGAATATATGCGACAGTATAGTTGGGCGGAGCCTACACTTGCAAGGCTATTAGATGCGGAGAAAAAGAGAGTGTAAGATTTTTGTAAGAATAATTTGCTAGAATAAACTTATAAGGGGGTGTGACTATGAGAAAGAAACAATTTATGAGTTTGTTATTAAGTGTTGCGCTGTTGTGCTCGATGGTCGGATGTGGCCTTATACAAAAGGGGGGCACGATAGTAGATTATAGCGAATATGAATTTGCGGACGTAAGCTGGACGAGACAAGGTGACTGTGATATAGAGACTTTGAGATTTAAATCAGATGGTGGATTTCAATATTGGTGTGCTTGTGGAAATCCGGTCAATGATGCGGATGTAGTCGAGTCGTATACCTATGATGATGCTACGAAAATCTTCACTTTGCATTGTCTGGAAGAGCTTGATGACATGGTCACACAGATTGAGCTGATTCGCTGTGATGGAGATACACTGGAATTAGACTTTGATGGAGAAGTTAGAATATTTGTCAAAGAAGGTTTGCAAACGCAGGGAAACAAACAGAAATTTAATGTAGATTTAAGAAAAGTAAATTTAGCAGTGGAAGAGTTGGCAGATCCAACAGTTGTACAAGCTGCCCGAAATGTAGTCGATGCATTTCTCCTATACGAAGATAGCGTTGCAATCGAAGTAAAGGGTAATGCGCAGCGATTTGTGACAGATATGATGTGTATCGTGCATTGTACATGTCCGATGTTTGGAGCCTTCGCTGATTTTAATGAAACGACGGCATATGATGCTGGCTCAGGAAGGGTTGCCTGGAAATTTCGTGTAACAGAGAAGGAATTCCAGACGAAAGTACAGGAGTTTACGAAGATAACAGAAGATTATTTGTCAGTGGTTAGTTTAGAAGATAGTGAAGCGATGCGAGCAATTCTTTTATATCATGAGCTGACCAAGGATTTGGAATATGATTACGACTTAATTGGAGAAGCATATCATAAGCTTTCGAAAGAAGAAGCAGCATTACGTGAATCACCATACAATGTATTGGTAAACAATAGTGGTGTTTGCACAAATAATGCGCAGGCATTGATGTTTTTATACACACAGGTGGGTTTGGATGCCGGAACAGTCTTCCACACCGGTGGTCAGGGTGTACATATGTGGAACTTTGTGCTGATTGACGGAAAGTATTATTATTGTGATCCGACCTTTGATATTGAGGGAGTCTTTGATTATTTTGGTATTACAGCAGCAGATAGAGCTGGCTGGGCAGGTGGATATTCTGCAGAGGAGGGAACGATGTTAGGTGTCGTAATTCCTGAAAAATATGAGATTTCAGACACGAGATTTGAAATTCTTCGTTCAAAAATGCCGGTGGAACTGACGGATATAGAAGTTAATCACGAAAAGCAAACGATAACCTTCTTTGGTCATGAGTATGAATATACTTTTGAGTGTAAATAGTAAATA
>JAZKYR010000076.1:0-2409 GCA_045612245.1 Agathobacter sp. | reverse complement strand
GCAACGATGTTAAAGGCAGGTGCAACTCATGCTGCGACAGGAGAGAATCCAGTGATAGTGCCTTGTAGAAAAGCGGATGTTATTATTGGACCAATTGGTATTGTAATTGCGGATGCCATGTTTGGAGAGGTGACTCCGCAGATGGCAATAGCGGTAGGACAGGCAGAGGCTACACGTATCTTAATGCCAGTGAATAAATGTGACAATCTGATTGCGGGTGTACCAGATTTATCCGTGAGCACACTGATTGATGATGTTGTGGCAAAGGTACTTGCGTTGTAACGTTTTTGATGTTATACTAAGCGAGTCGTTCAGAAGAATGAAGAATAGACAGAAGTCTTAATGAAAATACCAGAAGGTGTTACTTTTTCTCGGAAGGGGATAAGTGCACCTTTTTTTATTGAGAAGGATAAATGAAAATGAAAACAAGAAATGAAATTAGAAATCTTACTTTATCTGCTATGTTTTTAGCGTTGGCGTTTGTGCTGCCATTTTTTACAGGACAGATTCCACAGATTGGCTCTATGCTTTGTCCTATGCATATTCCGGTATTATTGTGTGGGTTCTTTTGCGGAGCGCCTTGGGGACTTGGTGTTGGATTTATTGCACCTATCTTGCGTTCTTTTGTCTTGGGGATGCCAGTGATGTTTCCAACAGCATTCTGTATGGCGTTTGAATTAGCTGCATATGGATTCGTGGCTGGATGGTTACATAAGACTTTGCCAAAGAAAAAGTTAAATGTGTACGTTGTATTGTTGTGTGCGATGATGATTGGGCGCATTGTTTGGGGTTGTGTGATGTTTGTGTGCATGGGTCTGGATGTATCCGCATTTGGTCTTCAGGCATTTTTGGTAGGTGCAGTTTTTAATGCGGTACCTGGAATTGTTTTGCAAATTGTTATAATACCGGTAATAGTAATTTCACTTGAAAAATTAATAAATAAAGAATAGGTAGTAGCTCAGGAGATAGAAATGAAAAATTCCTATAAATATTTTGATAACTGAGAATGTCAGTTTTATCCTTGCCATAAAATGGATGACATCAATTGTTTGTTTTGTTATTGCCCATTGAATCATATGGAAAATTGTCCGGGAAATCCAAAGTATATCGAGATGGATGGAAAGAAAATCAAGGATTGCTCGCAGTGTACATTTCCGCATGAGTCAGAGAATTACGATTTGATAAAGGGACTTTTATCTAAGTAGTTGAAAAATAAATAGGTATATCATAAAATGATATAGATTCTATGCGAGGGGAAACAGGTGCAAATCCTGTACGAGCCCGTCGCCGTAAGACACATGTAAGAGTAGCATATCTACCCGGATGCCACAATCTGGGGAATGCCATTGGGGAAACCTGAGAAGGCGGATTTGCAAAAGTGTCAAGTCGAAATACCCAAGCGTAGAAAACCTTCGTTGAAATAATTGCGAGTGCCAGTTGAAGAAGGAAATACAATTTAAAAGGAGAAAGAATATGACAAAAAAATGTAACAAAAAACTTTTGTCACTCATTCTTAGTACAATGCTTATTGTGGCTATGGCATTTAGTATGACAGCTTGTGGTGGCAAAGACACAGAAAAACCTAACACAGAGGTAGAAAACCAGGTTGAGAACACAGAAAGCAAAGTTCTTGGTGAGGGTGCAGTTGTATTTGATTTTGTGGTGGTAGATGCAGAAGGAAAAGAAACTTCTTTTGAAATTCACACAGACAAAACAACGGTAGGTGAAGCCTTGTTAGAACTTGAGTTGATTGCTGGTGATGAGAGCGAGTATGGTCTTTATGTAAAATCTGTAAACGGAATCGCAGCAGATTATGATGTAGATGGAACCTATTGGGCATTTTATATCAATGGTGAAATGGCTATGACTGGTGTAGACGCTACAGATGTCGAAGAAGGAGCTACCTACTCCTTTAAGGTAGAAAAATAATGAAATTAAAAACAAGAGAATTAGCAATTTTTGCAATGCTCGGAGCTATCATGTATTTGTCCAAGATTATCATGGAATGGATACCGAATGTCCACTTGCTAGGTGCGCTTACCATGGCATATACATTAGTGTATAGAAGAAAAGCATTATATCCTATTTATGTATATGTATTTTTGAATGGAGCGTTAGGTGGCTTTAACACATGGTGGGTTCCGTATCTTTATATATGGACAATTCTTTGGGGTGTGACCATGCTTCTTCCGAAGAATATGCATTCGAAAATTGCGCCAGTAGTTTATATGATTGTATGTGCGTTGCATGGATTCGGATTTGGAATTCTTTATGCACCCGCACAAGCACTTATGTTTGGATTAAGTTTTGAACAGACATTAGCGTGGATCGCATCGGGATTTCCGTTTGATATAATGCATGGAATTGGAAATTTCTTTTGTGGGATGTTGATTGTACCAATTGCATCTG
>JAZKYR010000075.1:0-4804 GCA_045612245.1 Agathobacter sp. | reverse complement strand
TATTGAAAAAGAATTAGATGATTATTTAAACCGCTATTTCATCAATGTATGTATGGAATATCTTGCACTTTTGAACCAGATTCGTCGTTTGCCACTTGTGGTTACTAAGATGGGAACCTGGGTAGGAAAGACTGGAAACATCGATATCATTGCACAAAGTGCCGACAGACAGAATATCGTAGGTATTTGTAACTGGGAAAAAGAAGAGTTTACGCTTGGTATGTGCAAGGATTTGTTTGACTCAATGACAAAAGCAAAAATCACTTCAAATCATATCTATTTATTCTCAGCAACCAGCTTCTCAGCAGATGTCGTAGAACTGGCGAGATTAGATAAACGCTTTGAATTAGTAGATATGAAAGAATTGTAATTAGGAGTTTTATGGGAAAATCACTGATTATTACAGAAAAACCATCTGTCGCTGTCGAATTTGCGAAAGTTTTGCAGGTCAGCGGCAGAAAAGATGGATACATAGAAAATGATAAATACGTCATTACCTGGTGTGTGGGCCACTTAGTAGGAATGGTTTATCCAGAGGCCTATGATGAAAAGTATAAGAAATGGAAGTTAGAAGATCTTCCTTTCTTGCCACAGGATTATAAATATGACGTCATCAAAGATGTAGCAAAACAATATGATATCGTGCATGGTATGCTTCATCGCGAAGATATCGATCGCGTTTACTGGGCAGGTGACGCGGGGAAAGAAGGTCAGACTATCGAAGAAAATATCCGTAACTTCGGTGGAGTACGAGAAGGCATGGAAGAGCTTCGTGTGTGGATTGACTCTCAGACAGAAGAAGAAATCCTTCGTGGTATTCGTGAAGCAAAACCTATGAGCGATTATGCGAACCTTGGAAATTCCGGTATCATGCGTACCATTGAAGACTATGCGATGGGAATCAATTTCTCACGTGTTATGTCCGTAAAATATGGGAATCTCTTAAATGATGCGGCTGGAACGACCAGCTATACAGCCATTGCGGTAGGTCGAGTTATGACCTGCGTGCTTGGTATGGTTGTTATCCGTGAGCGTGAAATCCGAAATTTCAAGGAAACACCATTTTATAGAGTAGTAGGAAACTTTACAGACGCTGGTATTGAAGGCGAGTGGAAAGCAGTAGAAGGTTCTAAGTATTTCCAGTCTCCACTATTATATAAAGAAAATGGTTTCAAGGAAGAAAAGGACGCGAATGCACTTATTGATATGTGTAATGGAAAAGAAGCCAAGGTAAAGGCTTTAGAGAAATCCATTAGCAAGAAGCGTGCACCATTACTGTTCAACTTAGCCGAACTCCAGGCGGAATGTGCGAAGCGTTTCAAAATTAGTCCAGACGAAACCTTACAGATCGCACAGGATTTGTACGAAAAGAAATTAACCACCTATCCTAGAACCGATGCAAGAGTATTATCTACTCCAGTTGCAAAGGAAATCTATAAGAATTTAAGCAAGTTAAAGGGATATGAGGTAGTGGCGCAATATGTAGAACATATCCTGCAGACGAAGTCATACGCTTCGATTGCTAAGACCGCTTATGTGGATGACAGCAAGGTAACAGACCACTATGCGATTATCCCAACTGGTCAGCTTACAGAATTGAACTCGCTGGATTCTCTCCAAAGAAGCGTGTTTGAACTGATTTGTCGACGATTCCTTAGTATATTTTATCCAGCGGCAGAGTATCAGAATGTAAAACTTACTGTTGGAGTAGAAAAGGAAGAATTCTTCGCATCAGCCAAGGTGCTTAAAATCCCTGGTTATTTAGAAGTAGCAGGACTTCCAAAGAAGACGGAAGACGAGGAAGGGAAAGCAGACGATCCACAGGTGCTCTTGGCTCTTGCTGACCGTTTACAGGTGGGAGATGTAGTAGAAGTAAGCGGTTATGGAATCCGTTACGGAAAGACCTCACCGCCAAAACGTTATACCTCAGGTTCCATGGTGCTTGCTATGGAAAATGCAGGACAGCTTATCGAAGATGAAGAACTTCGAGAACAGATTAAAGGTTCTGGTATCGGAACTTCTGCGACTCGAGCTGAAATTATCAAGAAACTTATCCGTATTGGATATTTAAACTTAAATAAAAAGACACAGGTACTTACACCAGAAAACTTAGGGGAAATGATATTTGAGGTCGTAAACCTCACTGTTCCAGCACTTTTAAATCCACAAATGTCCGCATCCTGGGAAAAAGGTTTGGATGGTATTACCCGTGGAACCGTAGATTTCTGGGATTATCGAAACAAACTTGAGGACTTTATCCGTAAGGAAACCCTTAAGATGATAGACCAGAACCTGCGTATGGAGCTTGCAGACCGAATCAGCGAATTTGCTGGTAAAAATGCACGTGGACTTGGCGCTCGTAAGAAAATCGGTGTGAAATGTCCACTTTGTGACGGGGAACTTGTAACGACACCATTCGGTTTTGGTTGTACCAATTACAAGCAGGATAAATCCGGATGTAACTTTAATATTGGAGAAATTGCAGGTGTTACACCGACAGAAGAGCAGGTGAAAACTCTTTTTGAGAATGGACACACAGAGACCATTAAAGGCTTTAAATCCAAGGCTGGAAAGAGATTTGATGCTGCCCTGAAATTAGAAAAAACGGAAGAGGGCAAGGTAAACATTACCTTTGACTTCGCTGATGTAGAGCCAGAAGTCCTTCCAGACGTAACCTGTCCAGCATGCGGTGGACAGCTTGTGAAGAAATCCTTTGGCTATGGCTGTGCTAACTACAATCCAGAGGATGAGAACAGCTGTCGATTTGCCATCGGCACAATTGCAGGGAAAACACTTACTGCAGCCAATGTAAAACAGCTTTTGACAGAAGGAAAGACAGAAACGCTTCGTGGCTTTAAATCTAAAGCGGGTAAGAAATTCGATGCCTGCCTCATCTTAGAAAAAGATGAAAACGGCAAACCAGTCGTAAACTTTGACTTTGAGAATGTAGAAGCCAAGAAGGTAAAAGATGTATCCTGTCCACTTTGTGGTGGTGACATTATCGTAAATTCCTGGGGCTTCGGCTGTTCGAATTATGACAAGGAGAAAGAAGATAGCTGTCGTTTCTCTATCGGAAAAATGGCAGAGAAGTCACTTACAGAAGCGAATGTCAAAGAACTCCTTATCAACGGTATTACAGGAACAATCCGAGGATTTAAGTCCAAAACAGGAAAGAAATTTGATGCTCGTGTTGCTTTATCCAAAGATGAAGAAGGTAAGGTAACAGGTCTTAAGTTTGATTTCAACGACTTAGAGCCAGTTAAGGTAAAAGATGTGGTATGTCCACTTTGTAAAGGCGATATCGTAGTCACACCATTTGGTTATGGTTGTTCGAATTATAAAAAAGAAGATCCAGAAAACAGCTGCCGTTTCATGATTGGCAAAATTGCCAGTGTGAAACTCAAAGAAGCCCATGTAAAACAGCTTCTTACTTTAGGTAAGACTGATATTATCGAAGGCTTCGTAGCGAAAACTGGTATGAAATTCGATGCTTCGCTTAAGCTCAAAGAGGATGGTCAGGTCACTTTTGACTTCCCAGAGAAACCAAAGCCAGTCGAGTCCAACGTAGATTGTCCAAAATGTCAGAAGAAGATGTTAAAAGGGCAGTGGCAGTACGAATGTGAATGTGGCTTTAAACTTTGGCATACAGTAGCAAAGGTGGAACTTCCAGAAGAAACCATCGTAGAATTACTTACCACTGGAAAAACCAAGAAAAAAGTGGTAGGATTTACTTCAAAGGCAGGCAATGTATTTGACACCTGCTTGAAGTACGAAGACGATACGATTAAGTTCGACTTTGACAACCCTGGAGAGGAAGAAGTGAAAGATAATCAGTTGGATTTGAGCAATCCAGATTCTATGATGATTGAACTTCCACCACCTCCAACAGAATAAGAAAGGCAGTATTATGGAAAACGCAAAAATTTGTAACAATTACAACTTAGACGAAACAATCGCAAAAGATTATCTTGCACAGTTTACCTATCCATGGGAAGTATTAGCAGGAATCAGCGACTATATCAAGGAACTTGGTCCTACATTAGATAAAGACATTTATGAAGAAGTATCAGAAAATGTATGGGTGGCAAAATCAGCAGAGGTTTCACCAATCGCACATCTCGGTGCACCACTTATCGTAGACGAAGATGCCAAAATTGGTCATGGAGCATTTATCCGTACCAGTGCTATCATTGGCAAGGGTGCATATGTAGGTACAGCTTCGGAAGTGAAAAATGCGATTCTTTTTAATGGCGTTCAGGTGCCACATTACAACTATGTAGGCGACTCTGTTCTCGGACACAAGGCTCACATGGGGGCAGGCGCTATTACTTCAAACTTAAAAGCTGATAAAACCAATATCGTTGTAAAAGATTGCTATGATACACAGGAATCGATTGAAACAGGAATCAGAAAAATCGGAGCAATGCTTGGTGATTTCGCGGAAATCGGTTGCAACTCAGTACTTAACCCAGGTACAGTAATCGGTAGAAACAGCAATGTTTATCCACTTTCACCAGTACGTGGCGTAGTTCCAGCGAACCATATCTTTAAAGATAAAGACCATGTAGTTAAGAAACATTAATCTGACGAATTTATCCGCGTAAATTCTCGAAAATTCGTCAATATTTGACTTTACTTATCAACGAAAATATGCGACAATATTTCGGGTATGTTAATTTACTAACAAAGTAAATAAAATATATAAAATAGCGTAATGCGCGAAAGGAGTACTACTATGATTTACACAAAGGAAGTAGAAAACATGTGTCCTGTAGCTAAGGGCGCAAAACATGAACCAGCTCCT
>JAZKYR010000074.1:0-8322 GCA_045612245.1 Agathobacter sp. | reverse complement strand
ATGCACAGCAAATGCGAATCCAAATTCCTACAAGCTAAGTGCTTCAAACAGAAATCTTAAGGTATTACTTGAAGACCTTATGATTAAGCAGTTTGTGGTGACTTCAAAGACAACGGGTGAAACCAAAGAAGGTTTTGCACTTGGAAATGTAGAGGTAACAGCGCCTAACGTACTTAAGGTATCTGGACCAAAATCTATCGTACAGACCATCAGTTCCGTAGTAGCTACGATTGATGTAACAGACATCTCAGATTCATGGGCTACTTATGAAGTACCAGCAGTTTTGTATGATAAGAATGGCAAAGAAGTCGATACAACACGTTTGACGCTGAGTCATAACACAGTAAATGTATCTGCAGAGATTTTAAATACCAAGGAAGTGACTGTTTCTGTGAAACCTACGGGCACTCCTGCAGATGGATATACGATTACCTCTATCAGTACCAACCCAAAAACAATTGAACTTAAAGGAAACAAGAACGTATTAAATACCATTAACTCTATTGAAATACCATCGAACCTTATTTCAGTAGATGGAAAGAGTGAAAACGTAAAAGCGACAATTGATGTATCAGCCTATATCCCAGAAGGTGTAGTGATGGCAGATTCAGAAAGTGCTTCTGTAGAAGTTACCGTTGCGATTGGGAAAATCAAAGATAAGGTATTTAGTATTGATTCTAAGAATATTATAGTTACTGGACTTTCTACTCAGGCAAAACTCGAATTTGAACTTAGCAGTATTGCAGTACAGATATCCGGATTAGAAGCAGATATCGCAAAACTTAAGAGTGAGGATTTAAAGGGTAGTATCAATGTTACCTACTTACCAATCGGTATTCATCAGGTAGAGTTGACATTGGATTTGGACGAAAGTAAATATACTTACGAACCAGTGAAGGTCACAGTATTTATCAAAGATGCAACAATGCAAGATTCCAGTGAATCGGAGGAATAAAAATGGCAAGATTATTTGGAACAGACGGTGTACGTGGTGTAGCTGGTGCTGAACTAACAATCGAACTTGCGATGAAACTTGGTCAGGCGGGCGCACACGTGCTTACCAAGGAAAAATCCTATCAGCCAACGATTATCGTAGGATGTGATACTCGTATTTCAGGTAGTATGCTTGCAAACGCACTTATGGCAGGTATCTGTTCTGTAGGTGCAAATGCGGTATATGTAGGAGTACTTCCTACTCCAGCGGTAGCATATCTTACCAGACTTCATAAAGTAGATGCAGGTGTTGTGATTTCTGCATCCCATAACCCTATGGAATTTAACGGAATCAAGTTCTTTAATGGAGACGGATACAAACTTTCCGATAAGTTAGAGGATGAGATTCAGTATCATATCGAAAACGGTATGGAAGATATCGACTTCCCTATCGGTTCAGGCGTAGGTAAAATCAAATACCGTTTCGACATGAAAGAAGAATATATCGAATACGAAAAGAATTGTGTGCCAGTAGATTTAAGAGGTATGAAAATCGTTATCGACTGTGCAGAAGGTGCAAACCACTACACAGCAGTAGAGACCTTCAGAGACCTCGGTGCAGAGCTTATCGCAATTCACACCAACCCAGATGGAACCAATATCAACTCCAACTGTGGTTCTACTCACATGAGTGAACTAAAAGCTCGTGTTGTAGCAGAAGGTGCTCAGGTAGGTATCGCCTTTGATGGTGACGCAGACCGTATGCTGGCAGTAGATGAAAAGGGCAACATAGTGGATGGTGACCAGATTATGCTCATCTGCGCGAAACATTTAAAAGATAAAGGTTTGCTTAAGAAAGATACTTTGGTAGTGACAGTAATGACAAACCTTGGGCTTACCTTAGCAGCAAAAGAACTCGGCATTAAACTTGAAGTCACAGATGTTGGTGATAGATATGTATTAGAGAGAATGATGGAAAAAGGTTATAACCTTGGTGGAGAACAGTCTGGACACGTAATCTTCTTAGATGATAATACGACAGGTGATGGACTCCTAAGTGCGCTCAACCTACTTCGCGTAATGGTAGAAACCGGAAAACCTTTATCAGAACTTGCATCTATTATGGAAGTGCTTCCACAGTCGCTTATCAATGCGAAGGTGCCAAACCATAAGAAGCACAGCTACATGGAATATCCACAGATTGCAAAAGCGATTGAAGAGTTAGAAGCGAAATTTGCTGGTGAAGGAAGAGTGCTTATTCGTCCTTCAGGTACAGAACCATTGGTTCGAGTTATGATTGAGGGAAAAGATCAGAAAGTGATTGAAGAAGAAGCTCGTAAATTAGCAGATTTAATCATGGAAGTTATGCTTTAAAATATTGGGGGGATTAATTGTGGTATCACAGTTAGTTAAAATTGTAAATCCAACAGGTCTGGATGTAAAACCTGCTGGTATCCTCTGTAAAGAGGCTATGAAATTTAAATGTAAAGTGACCTATAGCTATGGTGGTGGAAATACCGCCAATGCGAAGAGTATGCTCAGTGTGTTAGGCTCAAGCATCAAATACGGAGAGGAGCTCCAGTTGATGTGTGAAGGGGAAGATGAAGAAGCAGCCTTAACTCACTTGGTGGCATGCTTCGAACAGGGATTAGAGGATTAGTGAAATGTTAAACTTTAAGAGATACAAAAGAGTACCTGTGGTAGATTATCCACAGCGTCAATGGCCAAACAAAGAAATTGAGAAAGCTCCTATCTGGTGTTCGGTTGACCTTAGAGATGGCAACCAGGCACTGATTGAGCCAATGACAGTAGAGGAAAAGATGGAAATGTTCAAGCTTCTTGTGAAGCTCGGATTCAAAGAAATTGAAATCGGTTTTCCAGCAGCATCTCAGATTGAATTTGATTTCCTCCGTAAACTGGTAGCAGAAAATATGATTCCAGATTACATGAAGGTGCAGGTGCTTTGCCAGTGTAGACAGGAACTTATTGACCGAACCTTTGAGGCGATTCAGGGAATTCCAAATGTTATTTTCCATATTTACAACTCTACCTCTACTCTTCAGAGAGACGTAGTATTCCACAAGGAAAAACCAGAAATTATCGATATCGCAATCGCTGGAACCCGCATGGTAAAAGAGGGAATGAAAAACTATGATGGCAATTTGACACTCGAATATTCGCCAGAAAGTTTTACCGGTACAGAACTTGATTTTGCGTTAGAAATCTGTACAGCCGTTCAGAAGGAATGGAATCATGCAAATGAAAATCCTATTATTTTCAACTTGCCAGCAACCGTAGAAATGAACACACCAAACGTGTATGCAGACCAGATTGAATGGATGAATACACATTTTGAAGATAGAGAAAATGTAATTCTTTCCGTACATCCTCACAACGATAGAGGTACTGGTGTAGCAGCTACTGAGCTTGCTCTTTTGGCAGGCGCTGACCGTGTAGAAGGAACACTTTTCGGAAACGGAGAGAGAACTGGTAACGTAGATATCTTAAATATCGCTTACAACATGTTCTCCCAGGGTATCAACCCAGAACTTGATATTGAAAATGTAAATGAAATTATCGAAGTATACGAACGCTGCTGCAAGATGCAGGTAGGTATGCGTCATCCATATGCCGGAAAGCTTGTATTTACTGCATTCTCTGGTTCTCATCAGGATGCTATCAATAAGGGTGAACAGGCGCTCAAAGAACGAGGAAGTGAAATCTGGGAAGTTCCTTATCTTCCAATTGACCCAGCCGATGTGGGACGTGAATATGAACCGGTTGTTCGTATTAACAGCCAGTCTGGTAAGGGTGGTGTAGCCTTTGTTATGAATACGGTATATGGCTACAAACTTCCTAAGGCTATGCAGAGAGAATTTGCAGATGTTATCCAGCTTATCTCTGAAACAGAAGGTGGCGAGGTAGCACCAAAACGTATTATGGAAGCCTTCCGTAGTGAATACACGAGAGCGAAAGGTCCTTACGAATTTGTGTCTGCAAGAGTAGAAGACGATCATACAGATGAAGAAACCAGAGTAACACTGGTATTTAAATATCATGATAGAGAGATTATTTCAGAAGGTAGAGGTACTGGTCCTATCGATGCAGTTCGTGTGGCGATACGAAATGGCGTAGGTGCAGCAGACTTTACAATTGTAGACTATGACGAACATGCACTAAGTGAAGGTTCTCATGCGAAAGCGGCTGCTTATATCCAGATGAAGGACAATAAGACAGATAAAATCATCTTTGGTGTAGGTGTAAGTGGAAACATTACCAGAGCATCCATTCGTGCGGTGTTCTCGGCACTCAACAGACTCGCGCAGAGTGACAACTAGTGTACAAAGGAGGCAAAAGCCTTGAGTTATAAAGAAAGATATAAACATTTATTAAATGCTATGGCCTGTTTTGTAATGTGGGCTGCACAGGTAGCAGCCTTTGCATATGTATGGTATCAGGTGTATGTACCAAGCATGGCCTTTGAAGACCGTTTCTTCGCTAGAGGAAACTGGGCAGTAGTAGGTATGTATGGCTTGATTTTATTCTTCTTTACACAGGTGTTTGGTGGATATCGAATTGGTTATAACCGCATTACAGAGATGGTATTATCGAACTATATCGCAGTAGTGTGTACCAATATTATTGAGTATTTCCAGCTCTGTATGATTATGAATGATTATGTGCCAATACATCCACTGGGAGTGCTTATGGTGGTAGAGCTTGTGTTTATCGTCCCATATGTGTATATGGTTCGAAAGATTTACGTGCAGATGTATCCACCGCGAAAAATGCTTGTGGTATATGGAGATTATCCACCAGATAATTTCATCGCCAAAATCAATACGAGAAATGATAAATATGACGTATGTGGGACAGTAAGCTACACCATCGGATATGAAAAACTATTCAAAATGGTGCATAAATATCAGGGTGTAATCATCGTGGATGTGCCTGCACAGACCAGAAATGACATTATGAAATACTGCTATCAAGAGTCGATTCGTACCTATGTAGCACCTAAGATTTCAGACGTTATCCTTCGTGGTGCAGAAGATATTCACATGTTTGATACACCGCTTCTGTTATCAAGAAACCAGGGCCTTATGATTACCCAGCGTTTCTGGAAACGTACGATGGATATCGTGCTTTCCTTGATTGGCCTGGCTATTGTGGCACCATTTATGATTATCACAGCAGTGATTATCAAGCTTACCGATGGTGGGCCAGTGTTCTATACACAGAAGCGACTGACACGTGATGGAAGAGAGTTTGATATCCTTAAATTCCGTAGTATGAGAAGTGATTCTGAAGATAAATCAGGTGCTCGTCTTGCGATGAAGGATGATGACCGCATTACACCAATTGGAAAGTTTATTCGTAGAATCCACTTTGATGAGATTCCACAGATTCTAAATATTTTAAAAGGTGACATGTCTATCGTAGGCCCTAGACCAGAAAGACAGGAGATTCAGGATCAATACAAAGAAAGTATTCCAGAATTCCCACTTCGTCTTAAGGTAAAAGCAGGTCTTACAGGATATGCACAGGTTTATGGTCGTTATAATACGACACCATATGACAAAGTAAAAATGGATATCGCCTACATCGAGAATTACTCTCTTTGGATGGATATCCGCCTCATTATGATGACACTCAAAGTGCTTTTTCAGAAGGAAAATTCCGAAGGTGTCGATAGTAACCAAACCACAGCTATGAAGGTGGAAAAATAATGAATACAGGATATGAAGTGACAGCGATTATTCCAGCGTACAACGCGGAAAAATATATCGAGGAAGCGATTTGTTCGGTTTTGGGACAAACAGTAAAATGCAAGTTGATTGTAGTGGATGATGCTTCCAAGGATAATACACTTTATATAGCAAAAAAATATCAGGCAGACTACCCAGAGCAGGTTCGCGTCATCGAAAAGAAGCAAAATGAAGGTGTCTCAGCAGCGCGTAACGACGCTGTAAGATTTGCAGATACGCAATACATCGCTTTCTTAGATGCAGATGATTGGTGGAGTGAAGATAAGGCAGAACTTCAGCTTGCACTTGTAAAAGAAAAAGGGGTATCGGCTTGTTATTCGGGTCGAGAATTGATGCATGCGGATGGCACATCTTCTGGAAAAGAAGTAAGAGTGCCAGAAACGGTCGATTACGAAACCCTCTTAAAAGGAAATATCATCCCATGTTCCACTGTGATGCTTAAAAGAGAACTCGCATTGCAATATCCGATGGAACATGATGAATTGCATGAAGACTATATCGTTTGGTTAAAGATGCTAAAGGATAAAGTCGCTTTCGTAGGAATTGACCAGCCATTGCTGAAGTCGAGACTTAGCGAAGATGGAAAGTCTAGGAACAAATGGAAATCAGCACTGATGACCTACAAGGTATATCGGTATATCGGATTATCAGTGCCTAAGGCGATATGGTGCTTTATCCATTATGCATGGAATGGATTAAAAAAATATTCTTAATCAAAAAGGGAGATATATGAACAAGATACTTTCGATTACGATTCCATCGTACAATGTAGAAAAGTATATAGATAAATGTGTGCAGTCCATGTTGGTGGACAGTATTTTGGAAGACATCGAGATACTTATCGTAAACGATGGTTCCAAGGACAGCACTCCACAAATAGCACAGGGATATGTAGACAAATATCCACAGACTGTGCGCTTAATTAATAAAGAAAATGGTGGACATGGTTCGACCATCAATGCAGGCATTCGCGAAGCGACTGGGAAGTATTTCAAGGTCGTAGATGGCGATGACTGGTTAAATACAGAGAAGCTCGAGCAGTTTGTCACTTTATTAAAAGAGAGAGACGAAGACGTGATAGCATCACACTTCCTTTGTGTTCAGGATGAGACCTACGAAGTCCTTTCAGAGAGAAAGGTGGCATCCAACCGCTACAAGTATGGCAAGACTTGTCTGATGGATGAATGGGAAGTAGAAGAAGTAATTAAGATGCATTCGCTTACAATTCGCACGTCCATTTTAAAAGAAAACAATATCACCATAGATGAAAATTGCTTCTATGTAGATTGTGAATATGTGGCATACCCAATGCCTTTTGTAAAGACTGTATATTTCGATGATACATTTATTTATATGTACCGTTTGGGTAGAAATGGACAGAGTATGGATATCAAAAGTATGCAGCGTAACCGTGCGATGCATATGAAGGTATTGACTTCTCTACTCGCATTCTATGAAAATCTCCCAGCCATGACTGAGGCTAAGAAGACTTACATAGAAAAAGTCATTGGTCAGGTGATGGAAAACCAGTTCCAGATATACATCAGTATGGGAGATGACAAGGCGATTCAAAAAGAGACGAGAGAGTGGGATATGGCACTTCGCCAGAAATATCCACGTATCGCTGCTGCCACAGAAAAGAAAAGTATCGCACTTTTACGTGCAACGAATTACAGCATTTTACCAATCGGCAAGAAAGTGCTTTCGATTGTAAAAGGCTACAAATAGTAGTATAATAGATTAGATAAAGAAGTATAAGAGAGGACCGAATGGCAAAGATTCTATCAATCATCATACCAACCTATAATGCAGAGCAGTTCTTAGATAAAGGACTTACCTCTTATATTATGCAGGATACTGCATATATGGATATGTTAGAGGTTCTCGTAATCAATGACGGCACACCAGATAACAGTGTGGCTGTCGCACAGAAGTATGTAGAACAGTATCCACATGTTTTTCGTATCGTAAACAAGGAAAACGGCGGACATGGTTCTGCAATCAATAAAGGCGTAGAAGAAGCCACAGGTAAATACTTCAAAATCGTAGATGCGGATGACTGGGTAGATACCGATGCATTAAAGAGAACACTTGATATTTTAAAAGAGGAAGACTTTGATGCAGCAGTACAGAGTTTTCGTGCTTACAATATTACCACAAAGGAATTCGAATACTGGGATATACCAGAAGAGATCGCGAATGCCAAAATCTATGATATGTCAGAAATCATGCAGATGTGGGAGCTGTTAGACAGAGTGCTCGCTTTCCACGGGCTGATTTATAATACAGAGTTTTATCGTGCTCAGAATTACAAATTGATTGAGCATGTATATTATGAGGATCAGGAATACTCTACGATTCCTCTTTGTTGGGCGAAAAAGGTAAGACTCATTGCAGATGAGCTTTATGTATACCGTGTAGGAGATGTGAATCAGAGCATCTCAGAGGCGAACCTTTTCAAACGTCTCGACCACTTCCAGGCAGTAATTTTCCGCATGGTAGAGTTTGATAAACATGCAGACGAGACCCCAGCAGGCGGATATGACTATTGGAAGAAAAAGACCACTAGGTTTATTACCGATTTATATCAGCTTACCCTTATCCGCTGTCAGGATAAAAA
>JAZKYR010000073.1:0-3081 GCA_045612245.1 Agathobacter sp. | reverse complement strand
GCTACACAAGTCATAGGATTCTCTGCTGTCATCGTATTGATGCCTGTACGTTCTTCGATGAGTTCTTCTAAACCACGAAGAAGTGCGCCACCACCTGTGAGGACAATACCTCTGTCTGCAACGTCAGCTGCAAGTTCTGGTGGAGTTTTTTCTAATACTGAGTGAACAGCTTCAACAATCTGAAGAGTAGGTTCACGAAGTGCTTCTTCTGTTTCTTCTGAACTAACTGTGATAGTTCTTGGAAGACCAGTTACTAAGTTACGTCCACGAACATCCATTGTTTCTGGCTGAGCCATAGGATAACATGTACCAATCTTAATCTTGATATCTTCTGCAGTTCTTTCACCGATAAGAAGATTGTGTTTTTTACGCATGTAACGAACCAATGCTTCATCGAAGTCATCACCAGCGATTTTGATAGATGTGCTAACTACAGAACCGCCAAGAGAAATAACAGCGATATCTGTTGTACCACCACCGATATCTACAATCATGTTTCCACATGGTTTTGCAATATCGATACCAGCACCAATAGCTGCTGCGATTGGTTCTTCGATAATTTCTACTTCACGAGCACCTGCCTGGTAAGTAGCATCTTCTACCGCTTTCTTTTCTACTTCTGTAACACCACTTGGTACACATACACTGATACGTGGCTTACGGAAAGTTCTCTTACCAAGTGCTTTCTGAATGAAGTACTTGATCATTTTTTCTGTAACGGTATAGTCAGAGATAACACCCTGGCGAAGTGGACGAACTGCCACAATGTTTCCTGGTGTACGACCAAGCATAAGTCTTGCTTCTTCACCAATGGCTTTGATCTTGTTTGTATCTCTGTCAAATGCAACAACTGAAGGCTCTTTTAATACAACGCCTTTTCCTTTTATATAAACCAAAATACTAGCAGTACCTAAATCGATACCAATGTCTGCTCCTAACATCATAGTGCACAGTTCTCCTTTCGAAATCGTCGTATATAGGATTGAACATATTTTTCCATACTTACGTTTATTATATACGATTTATACCATTTTTCAAAGGTTTTTTTATTAAGATTTTAATAAATATGGCTTAAGAAATTTTCCTGTATAACTAGCTTCTACCTCGCATATTTCCTCTGGTGTCCCCTGTGCAATGACAGTTCCACCGCCATCGCCACCTTCGGGTCCCATATCAATGATATAGTCCGCTGTTTTGATTACATCAAGATTATGTTCGATAACCACTACAGTATTACCATCCGCTGCAAGTCTATGCAAAATTTCTACCAATTTATGAACGTCTGCAAAATGAAGTCCAGTCGTTGGTTCATCTAAAATATAAATGGTCTTACCAGTACTCTTTCTGCTAAGTTCCGTCGCCAATTTAATACGCTGCGCTTCTCCACCAGACAATTCGGTTGATGGCTGTCCTAATTTTATATATCCTAATCCAACATCATTTAAAGTCTGAATCTTACGAAGCACACTTGGCACATTTTTGAAAAACTCTACCGCATCTTCGATGGTCATATCTAAAATATCAAAAATAGTTTTGCCCTTGTATTTTACCTCTAGCGTTTCGCGGTTGTATCTCTTGCCTCCACAAACCTCACAAGGTACATACACATCTGGAAGGAAATGCATCTCAATTTTTAAGATACCATCACCGCTACAAGCTTCGCAGCGACCACCTTTTACATTAAAGCTAAAACGGCCTTTCTTATAGCCTCTGGATTTGGCATCTGTCGTAGCTGCAAAGAGATCGCGTATCAAATCAAAAACGCCTGTATATGTCGCTGGATTGGAACGAGGTGTACGTCCTATTGGCGACTGGTCAATATCAATTACCTTATCTAACTGCTCAACACCGATGATATCATCATGTTTTCCCGGGATACATCTTGCACGGTTTAGTTTTTTCGCTAAATGTTTGTATAAAATCTCATTCGTAAGAGAGCTCTTACCAGAACCTGATACCCCTGTGATACAGGTAACAACGCCCAATGGAATATCTACATCGATATCCTTTAAGTTATTCTCCCTTGCACCTTTTATGGTAATAAAACCAGATGGCTGCTTACGTTCCGCTGGAACTGGAATCTGCATACGTCCACTAAGGTAAGCTCCTGTCAGAGAATCTTTACACTTCATAATATCCGCAGCTGTACCAGTCGCAATTACTTCACCACCATGCACCCCTGCTCTTGGTCCGATATCTACGATGTAGTCCGCCGCACGCATCGTATCTTCGTCATGTTCTACTACAATCAGAGTATTCCCTAAATCTTTTAAGTTTTTCAAAGCGCCCAAAAGTTTATCGTTATCTCGCTGATGCAAACCGATACTTGGTTCGTCCAAAATATATGCAACACCTACTAATCCCGAACCGATCTGTGTCGCCAGACGAATTCGCTGAGCCTCACCGCCAGATAAACTGCCTGTTGCACGGGTTAAAGTTAAATAGTCTAAGCCTACTTCTTTCAGGAATCCCACACGAGCTTTAATTTCTTTTAATATCTGTTCCCCAATCAAAAGCTGCTGTCTGGTCAATTCCATTTTCTCCAAGAATGCAACCAAATCCTTTACGGACATGTTGGTCATTTCATGAATATTTTTATCTGCTACCGTAACTGCAAGAGAGGATTTTTTGAGTCTTTGTCCACCACAACACTCACATGGAGTGATACGCATAAACTGCTCGTATTCCGCCTTTTGATTTTCTGAGAATGTCTCTCGGTAACGACGCTGGACATTTTTGATAAGACCTTCCCAGTCTAAATTATATACGCCTTCGCCTCGTTGTCCCTTGTAGTGCACTTTAAGCACACGTCCGTCGCCACCATACATAAACATATCATGGATATCTTTTGGCAAATCTTTGAATGGGGTATCCAAATCAAAACCATATCCTTCTGATAATGCGCGCAGAGTGGCGTACGTATAACTAGATGGATCCGTACAAGACTGCCATCCCATAACCTGAATTGCACCTTCAGTAATCGCAAGACTCTTATCTGGAATCATCAAATCTTCATCAAATTCCATCTTATATCCCAAACCAAAACAGGTAGGACATGCACCAAATGGATTGTTAAACGAG
>JAZKYR010000072.1:0-4998 GCA_045612245.1 Agathobacter sp. | reverse complement strand
TGTACTTCCTTGTGGAGCAAGTGGACGATTTGAAGGAAAATAAAAAAGACTCCCTCGGGAGTCTTTTTCTTATAACATTTTTTTCCTCTTCAAGAACGACAACATAAAGATACATACCAACACAATCAATACACAGATGATCGCAAAACCAAATCGCGTATTTGCAAATGGCATTCCATCTGGGTTTAAGTTCATACCATAGATACCAGAGATAACGGTAGGTACAGCCATGATAAGTGTGATAGATGTGAGGGTTTTCATAACGTTGTTCAGACGTTTGTCTAATACCGATGACATCAGTTCACGAGTACCGTTTATGATATCACGGTAGATACCAGTCATTTCAATCGCCTGTTTATTTTCGATAATAACGTCATCCAAAAGTTCTTTATCTTCTGGATACTGTTCCAGTCTCTTATAACGAGTCAATCTGTCCAATACGTTTCCATTCGCACGAAGAGATGTTGCGAAATATACGAGTGTTGACTCTAATTCATGCAATGCGATAAGGTCGTCTTCTCGTGTATCGTTTTCAATTCGTTCTTCAATTTCTGTACGTTTCTTATCGATGGTACGAAGGTGTCCTTGGTACACAACTGTTGTACGATAAAGAATCTGGTATACGAAACGCATCTTCTTCTTTGTAGAGAATTCTTTTACACGGTTATTGATGAATGTCTGAAGAACTGGTAAGTCTTCTGTACATACTGTGATAATCAAATCCTGTGTAAGAATAATACCTAACGGAATTGTCGTATACATTACCTTCTTATGACGAATTTCTGTGGAAGGCACGTCGATAAGGATAAGCGTATATCCATCTTCCAATTCGATACGCGAACTTTCTTCTTCGTCGAGCGCAGCTCTAAGGTCATCCACATCAATATCCAGTGCATCTGCTAATAATAACGTCTCTTCTGCCGTCGGGTCGACCATATTTATCCATACGCCACTTTCAATATTCTCTTCTTCATGGATACGACTATTATCAGTCATATAATATTTTACCATCGGTCAACCTCCTTCTTCGACTTGTGGATACAAGTCTTATATTAGTCTTCTACTCGACTATATTTTTCTGCCTGAGCACGAATAAGTTCTGCGTCATCAAAGTAGTTAATGCGCATTGCACGTTTTACTTCATCCATCGTCTGCGCTGCTACTGCACGAGCATTTTCACTACCCTGTTTTAAGATATCATATACCATAGGAATATCTTTTTCGAACTCTGCACGTTTTGCACGGAATGGTGCAAGTTCTTCCTGAAGTACGTTGTTTAAGAACTTCTTGATTTTTACATCGCCAAGTCCGCCACGTGTGTAGTGGTCTTTTAATTCCTGAAGGTTAGCATATTCAGGAAGGTATTCTGCAAAATGCCCTTCATTACTAAATGCATCTAAGTAAGTGAATACACAGTTGCCTTCTACATGACCAGGATCTGTAATCTGAATGTGAGTAGGGTCTGTGTACATAGACATAACCTTTGTCTTAACATCTTTTTCTGTATCAGAAAGGTAGATACAGTTTCCAAGCGATTTACTCATTTTCGCTTTTCCGTCAATACCTGGCAAACGACAGCAAGCTGCGTTTTCTGGGAGAAGTACATCTGGTTCTACCAATACTTCATCATAGATAGAATTGAACTTACGAACGATTTCTCTAGTCTGTTCAATCATTGGAAGCTGATCTTCTCCAACAGGCACACATGTTGCCTTGAACGCTGTAATATCTGCTGCCTGACTAATAGGATATGTGAAGAAACCTACTGGAATACTGGTTTCAAAATTACGCATCTTGATTTCTGTTTTTACCGTAGGATTTCTCTGCAAACGAGATACGGTAACTAAGTTTGAATAAAAGAATGTAAGCTCTGTCAATTCAGGAATCTGAGACTGAATAAACAAAGTAGATTTTGCAGGATCAAGTCCTACTGATAAATAATCCAATGCTACTTCAATAATATTCTGACGTACTTTTTCTGGATTTTCAAAGTTATCGGTGAGTGCCTGTGCATCTGCAATCATGATAAAAATCTTGTCAAATTCTCCAGAATTCTGTAACTGAACTCTTCTACGAAGTGAGCCAACATAATGACCTACATGAAGTCGTCCAGTTGGTCTGTCACCTGTTAAAATAATCTTTTCCATTTTACTGCCTCTATTTCTATATTACTTTTTTATTTTATCAGCGATATTTTTCACTTTATTAATAAGTGTTTTTGCTTCGCGAATTTTTGTAATGATACCATATTTACGAGATATCTTTCTAAACCATAGACACAGGAGCGCTAAAAGAACAACTACTACTGCTACTACACCAAGAATAATAAATGTAAATTTGTTTGGATTCTTTAAAATATCTTTGATATCCTTACTGTTTTCTACTACTTTTCTGCCTTCTGGCTGGGCGTAGGTCTGTGGTACGTTTGGAACTCCATCACCATCTGTATCTTCAAACGATTGCATATACATAGCAATTGCCTGCCATGCTTTTAATTCTTTTCCATCTACTTTGATAACAGCGTCTTCATATCTTTCGATTGGTGTTCCATCTTTGAATTTTGGAACGATGGATAATAAACCATAAGACATATCTGTTACGCCGCCAAGCATCTGCGAACTATAAAAGTCAGTAACTACTCGGTATAATTTATCATCTTCAAGTTCGATGCGATTTCCATCACGATCCACAATAAAAACTTCTGTAGTTTTATTTAAGATAATACGATTTGGATTGTAGTGCCAATACAATCCGTATGTGTATAAACGAGCAGTCTTCATCAAATCAGAAACACTTGCATCAATTTCAGCTGCAAGTTTTAATTCTTCTCCAGTTAAGTAAACACTGATAAGTGGGTATCCTGGGATACCGTCTTCACCAATACCAAGCGAGAAGGAATTAAATACATTTTCTACTGTGATGTTTCCTAATGGATAAGTATCACGAATTGTTCCTGCTGGAGCTACCGACATCATAACCAGATTGTCATCGCCCGTATCGAGACTATCTACTGCATACGAATATGCATCTGCAATAATGCTTCCTAAGTTTAGCTCGGTATGTAAAGCTTCTACGTCTTTCTGCTGTACAAACTGAACTTCATTTGTAGTAAGTACCTGATCTTTTGTATAACCAAATTGTGCAAGATATTTTTCATCTACCAATGACATGAATTTGTCTACCGATGTCTGTGTAGCTGCATCCTGTGCAATATCTGTTGTAACCGGAATTAAATCATACTCTTTGATATTCCAACGACCTGCACCATTTTGAGTCATAGAAATATCACCCAAGTATTTACCATATTCCGCACAGGAAACGATATATGTATTTCCATGACGAATTGGTTCATCTAACTTAGTATGTGTATGACCGCTGATAATTAAATCTAAATCCGGAACTTCTTTTGCAAGAATTTCATCTTCGGATTTATCTTCCGTTTCTGAAGTTCCACTATGCGAAATGCAGACAATCATATCTACATCTTCATTTGCTTTAATATCCGCAACAGTCTCTTTCACTGCTTCGACAGGGTCTTCAAAAACAACTGGACACTGTGCAACACAATCCTCAGCATCCTGTCCGAATACACCAATGATTGCAATATCCACACCGCCTTTATTTACGACTGTGTAATCTTTTACTCCATACTTTTCAAATGCATCCCAAATCAACTTCTGGTCTTCTGTCAATCCTGCTGCATTCATGGCATCCCAGTCCATATTGCAAAGAAGCATAGCTGGTAATTTATCTCCAGAAGCAAGAGCCGAATTCATCATATTTGCAAGACCTTTTGCCTTGTAATCAAACTCATGATTTCCAAGTGTAGTCGCTTCCATTCCAAGTTCGCCAAGCATACGAAGCTCAGCAGCTTCCTCTTCATAAACTACCTGTACCAGAGTTCCCATAGAGAAGTCTCCAGCATCTAATAACAAGGTATCTGGTTTCTGCGCTTTCTGATTATTAATAAGCGTTTTAATTCTAGAGAACCCACCCATTGTCACAGTCTCTGTTCCTTCTACCGTAGTAAACGAATTTAAATGAGAATGTGTATCATGCAAAAACATGATATCCACTGACTTTGCAGTTTCATCCGCAACGATATTTATCTGTGGTATCGCGATTGCAAAAAGCATTACAAAGCCAAGTACTAATGCGGTCAACTTTCTCTTCATAATTGTACCCTCATTTCTTCTCAAAAATGTTTTATCCACGGGAATTGTGTCTTTTGCACACACTTTCCCCACTATTACATATTCTACTAGATAATTTCTAGATTGGCAACAAAAAAAGCTCCTAAGACCAAGGTCTTAAGAGCTTTTGCTTGTCCATTTATATTAAATTTTATAAGAAGATATATTTTAATACAAATAATACTGCTAAGATGTACATAAGTGGTGTGATTTTCTTAGCTTTTCCACAGCAAACATTGATTACTACGTATGAGATTACACCAAATACGATACCTTCTGAAATGCTATAGAAAAGTGGCATTCCGATTAAGCAAAGGTATGCTGGAATTGCTTCTGTTAAATCTTCCATATCAATTTCAACAACAGAACCAATCATAAGGAAACCAACATAAATGAGTGCTGGTGCTGTAGCAAATCCTGGAATCGCGCAGAACACTGGTGAAAGGAAGATGGAAAGAAGGAATAATACACCTGTTACAATAGATGCAAGACCTGTTCTAGCTCCTGCCGATACACCAGCTGAACTTTCTACGAAAGTTGTTGTTGTAGATGTACCAAGTACTGCACCGGCTGAAGTAGCGATTGCATCAGCTAATAACACTTCTCTTACTCTTGGAAGCTTTCCATTTTCATCTAACATTTTTGCTTTATTTGCTACACCGATTACGGTTCCAAGGGTATCAAACATATCTACCATAAGGAAAGAACACATAATTACTAAAAGGTCTACCCATCTTACATTTGCAAATGCAGCTGGTGTAAAACACTGACCCAATGTCTGTCCAATTGCACCAAGGTTAAATTC
>JAZKYR010000071.1:0-2841 GCA_045612245.1 Agathobacter sp. | reverse complement strand
TCTACTTTTTCATAAGTGGTAAAACGTTTTCCACAATCATCACATAATCTACGACGTCTGATAGAATTGTTATCATCCGCTGGACGTGAATCAATTACTCTAGTATTTTCGCTGCTACAAAATGGACACTTCATGTGACACCTCCGGTTCTGCCTATTAACGCATAATAATATAGTGTAAGTATAACCTTTTTAGACAGTTTTTGTCAACTAAATGCCACTAAATTTTGTGTCTCATTTCATCTTTTAAGTTCACAAGCACAATATCTGGTCCAATCTTTACAATATTGCACCACGGTATCACGTATTCTTCCTCTCTGCAGATGCATCCTAAGTATTTTCCAGGGCCTGGAACAACAATTGAACAGATACGCCCATTGCATTCATCAAACTCCATATCCCGAACATGTCCAAGATAACAGCAATTATTGATGTTGATGACTTCTTTATCACATAAATCTAAAAAACGCATAGCACAAACCTCCTATGGTTTATACTATGCGTTTGTTTTTTTATGGTTACTAAACGTTGAATAAGAAAAGCATTACGTCGCCATCTTTTACGACATATTCTTTACCTTCAATACCTACAAGACCTTTACCCTTAGCAGCTGAAAGGCTTCCAAGTTCTAATAAATCTTTGTAGTTTACTACTTCTGCACGGATGAATCCGCGTTCAAAGTCACTATGGATTTTACCAGCAGCCTGTGGAGCTTTTGTACCTTTCTTGATGGTCCATGCTCTACATTCGTCTTCACCAGCTGTTAAGTAACTGATAAGGCCGAGTAAACTGTAGCTTGCTTTGATAAGTTTTTCAAGACCAGATTCTTTTAAGCCAAGGTCTTCTAAGAACATTGCTTTTTCTTCATCATCTAATTCAGCAATTTCCTGTTCAATCTGCGCACAGATAACAAATACTTCACTGTTTTCTTCTGCCGCAAGCTTACGAACAGCTGCAACATTTTCATTATTTACACCATCATCTGCAAGATCGTCTTCTTCTACGTTTGCTGCATAGATAGTAGATTTTGCTGTAAGAAGATTGTAGCCTGCAAACCAAGCCTGCATATCTTCGTCTTCTGGTACTTCAAATGTACGAGCCATCTTGCTGTCTTCTAAGTGAGCCTTGATTGCTTCGAGAAGCTCCATTTCTTTTGCAAGAGTTTTATCCATACGAGCCTGTTTTGCAACTTTTGCAATACGACGCTCTAAGATTTCTAAGTCTGAGAAGATAAGTTCGAGGTTAATGGTCTCAATATCACGTACTGGATTGATGCTTCCATCAACATGAACAATGTTCGAATTTTCAAAACATCTTACAACATGTACGATTGCATCTACTTCACGGATATTTGCAAGGAACTGGTTTCCAAGTCCTTCACCCTTACTAGCACCTTTTACAAGACCTGCGATGTCTACGAATTCGATAATCGCTGGTGTTACTTTCTTAGTTTTATATAAGTCACCAAGAAGTGTTAATCTATGGTCTGGTACAGGAACGATTCCTACGTTTGGATCGATGGTACAGAATGGATAGTTTGCTGATTCTGCTCCTGCTTTTGTCAATGCGTTGAATAATGTACTTTTACCTACGTTAGGCAATCCAACTATGCCGAGTTTCATACGTATTTCTCCTTTTATATTAAAACAAATTGATTTCTTTACAACTCTTAAAGTCTAGCATGAATACATGGATTTTTCAAGCAATAATCCATTGGTTCTACACAATCTTCCTAATAACTTCAACCAAAAACTTCTCTACATCCTCATTTTTATTCTTTGACTTCATCATCAGATGGATACAACCGCCCATGAGAAAAGAAATGAGCATCTGGTCTTCTTTTGCATAATAATTTCGAATTTTCTTTTCTATTCGCTCTATCAACTCATCCATTTTATCTTTAAACACAATGCGCAACATATCGTTTTCCGATTCCAATACCATATGCATACCATTAATAAAACGCTGTGAATCTGTCAGCATCATATCGATATCCTGAAAGTTATTCAAAAAGTTATCTAACACCTCTGTTTCTAACTCTTCCGATAATTCATAAATATCTTGGTAATGATTATAAAAGGTAGTCTTATTTACCATCGCTTTTTCACACAAAGCATTTACTTTTATTTCATCCAAAGTGTGTTTCTTTCGAAGTTCCAAGAATGCATCTCGGATGTTTTTCTTTGTTTTAATGACTCTTAAGTCCATATTTTTGTCCTTTTCTCAACTCTTTTTCAAATTTAGTTGATTATTCAACTTTTTAATAAATATGTATGTAGAGTTTTTCAACTCTCCGTTGTATAATCCACTCATAGTATAAATTAAAAACATTATAAGTGCAACAGAAAGGAAAAATTATGGCAAAGAACATTCGCTTAAAAGCTGAGAACTTAAACACTCTCCGCACAGTTAACCCAATGCTTTTATCCTACAACGTAGAGATGACAGAAGTTACTGGTGGTACATTCTGGAAAGCATACACACCAGGACAGATTGCAGGAACAGAAGGATTCCCACTTATTAGTTTCGGCAAATCAGATGAAATGCATCAGTGGTATGATCCAATCGATACTACAAATCCTCGTCTTATCAAACTTGCAAAAGAATTAGGCAAATGCTGGATTCGTGTATCTGGTACATGGTCTACAAAGACATATTATGACTTCGACGGACACACAAACGGTGTTGCTCCAGAAGGATTTGACAGCGTTCTTACAAAAGATCAGTGGACAAACTTACTTGACTTCGTGAAAGCAGTAGATGGTAAATTACTTATCTCTGTAGCAAACTGTGACGGTATCCATGCAGCAAACGAACCATGGCAGCCAGAACAGGCAAAACT
>JAZKYR010000070.1:0-25826 GCA_045612245.1 Agathobacter sp. | reverse complement strand
TCTATGACATTTTCAGAAGAACAGTTAACTCAGATTTTTGCAAATGCTGCTAACTATAAGAGTGAAAAAGGAGCTACTTTAGTTGGTATCAATATGGAAGGCCCATTTATCTCTATGGAGAAAAAAGGGGCACAGAATGGTGAATATATTCACAGACCAGATGCAGAAATGTTTGAACGATTACAGACAGCTGCAAATGGACTTATTAAACTTTGTGATATTGCGCCAGAAGTAGATGGTGCAATGGAATGTATTGAAAAAATTTCTGACAAGGTAACCGTGTCTATGGCACATACCGCGGCAGATTGGGATATAGCAACAGAAGCGATAAAAAAAGGTGCAAAGCATGTAACACATTTATACAATGCAATGCCACCATATTCACATAGAGCGCCAGGAGTAATCGGTGCAGCATGTGACAACGAACAGGTAATGGTAGAACTTATTTGTGATGGAATTCATAGTCATCCATCTACTGTTCGTACAACCTTCAAGATGTTTGGAGATGACAGAATCGTTTTAATCAGTGATAGCATGGAAGCTTGTGGCTTGGAAGATGGACAGTATTCTTTAGGTGGACAGGATGTAACGGTAAAAGGAAATCTTGCGATTCTTACGGAACTCGGAAACATTGCGGGTTCTGTTACAAACCTTATGAAGTGTATGCGTAAGGCTGTAAAAGAAATGGGTATTCCTTTGGAAAGTGCAGTAAAATGTGCAACCATCAATCCAACAAAAGCCATTGGTATTTATGATAAGTACGGAAGTTTAACAGAAGGCAAACAGGCAGACATTGTTTTGTTAGATGAGGATTTGGAAATCAAATATATTATTAAATCGGGGGAAGTAGTATATGGCAATGATTAAAGTATCAGGGAAAACAGTCTATAAAGCAATTGCTCGTGGACCAATCCTTGTAATGGATAAACAGGAGTTGGTTATTGCTGAAGGGTCTGTTGCAGATGTAGAAGCAGAAGTGGCTCGCGTAACAGATGCAATTGAAACTGCAAAAGCACAAATTGGGAAATTGTATGATAAAGCGTTAGCGGAAGTTGGCGAAGAAAGTGCAGCTATTTTCGAAGTGCATCAGATGATGTTAGAAGATGATGAATATTTGGATTCAATCTTTACCATGATTCGCGAAGAAGGTGCACATGGTGAAGTAGCTGTGAAAATGACAGGGGATACTTTCTCGCAGATTTTTGCAAGTATGGATGATGAGTATATGAAGGCTAGAGCGACAGATATTCTAGATATCTCAGGTCGTGTAATCCGTGTTCTCACAGGACAGGCAGATGTAAGTTTGGATACTCCTTCTATCATTATCGCAGATGACTTGACTCCAAGTGAAACTGTGCAGATGGATAAGAGTAAAATCTTAGGTTTTGTAACAGTGCATGGCTCTACAAATTCGCATACTGCAATCCTTGCTCGTATGATGAATATTCCAGCGCTTGTTATGACTCCTGTAGAATTATCAGAACTTAAGAGCGGAACAGAAGCTATCGTCGATGGTATCAAAGGAGAAGTTATTATTGACCCTACAGAAGAGCTTATCAAAGAAGCGGATGTTCGTATTGCAGCAGAATTAGAAAAACGCCGTATGCTTGAAACATTAAAAGGACAGGAAACTGTTACAAAGAGTGGACAGCACGTACATCTCTATGCAAACATTGGTAGCGTAGAAGACGTAGAATATGTATTGGAAAATGATGCAGAAGGTATCGGCTTATTCCGTAGTGAATTCTTATACCTTGGCAGACCTGATCTTCCTACAGAAGAGGAACAGTTCGAGGCATATAAAAAAGTGCTCACAGCAATGGGAGACAAGAAGGTTATCATTCGTACATTAGATATCGGTGCAGACAAACAGGCCGATTCTCTTGCGTTAGAAAAAGAAGAAAACCCAGCTTTGGGATACAGAGCGATTCGTATCTGTCTTACTCAGCCAGAAGTATTTAAAACACAGATTCGTGCATTGCTTCGTGCAGCAGTATATGGAAATCTTTCTGTTATGTATCCAATGATTATCTCTCCTTGGGAAGTAGAAAAAATCAAAGAAATTGTTGCAGAAGTAGAAGCAGAACTGAGAGCAGAAGGAATCGATTATAAGTTGCCAGAACAGGGTATCATGATTGAAACGCCAGCTTCTGTAATGATGGCAGAAGAACTTGCGCAGCTTGTAGATTTCTTTAGTATTGGAACCAATGACTTAACACAGTACACATTGGCAATCGACAGACAGAATGAAAAATTGGATCTCTTCTATGATGCACATCATCCAGCAGTACTTCGTATGATTGAGATGACAGTAAACGCTGGTCACAAACATGGCGCATGGGTAGGTATCTGTGGAGAACTTGGTGCAGATCAGGAACTTACAGCGAAGTTCCTTGAAATGGGATTGGATGAACTTTCTGTAGCTCCATCTTCGGTACTTCCTATTCGTAAACTAATTCGCGAAGCAGAGTAGGGATTGCAATAATCCCCGCAAGGGAGTAAAATTAACATAACAATTTATATAAATGTATTGGAGGGTTTTAACATGAAAGATTGTAATTGTGGATATTGTATGAGAGGCGAACTCTTAGACAAATTCGGTATTGAAATTTGTGATTTAGAAGTAAGTCAGCTCATCCTTTTCAAAGAACAGAGTCATCCAGGTCGTGTGATTGTTGCTTACAAAGATCATGTAAGTGAAATCGTTAACATTTCTGATGAAGAACGTAACTTGTTTATGGCAGACGTTGCTCGTGCAGCCAAAGCACTTCATGCGGCATTTGGACCAAAGAAAGTAAATTATGGTGCTTATGGTGATACAGGATGTCACTTACATATGCATCTTGTTCCAAAATACGAAGACGATCCATTTGAATGGGGTGGCGTATTTGCTATGAATCCAGACCGCAAATATTTAACTGAAGAAGAATATGCGGAAATGATTGAAAAAATTAAAGCAAACTTATAAAAGAAGAAAACCTCGACAGACGATTCTGTCGAGGTTCTTTTTTATTTTACGGGTATTAATTTGTCTACTTTTAAAATGTGGTTTACCAGCCAATTCTGTAAGAAGTTTAGAACTTCATATAAATATTCTTCCTGATTATCATCTACATGGTCGAGGTTAACATTGTTTAATGTTTCAATGAATTTTTCGTGAAGAATTACCTGCTGTGCAAGGCCTTCATATCCAATTTCTTTCATATAGTTTTCTTCATCTGCAAAATGTATGCGAGTGTAATCTTTTAACTCATCTAAGATGTCTAAAATCAGATCAAATTTATCATGAACTAATTCTACTTCAATAGTTTTATATATCTTTCCAATAATCTCAAAGAGCATTTTATGTTCTTCATCAATTAAAGGAATGTCAGTTTTAAAGTTATCTGTAAAGACAGGAGCGGCAGATTTATCAGCAGCTTCAAACTGTCCAATCAAGATGTCGCTTCCAAGGATATGTCCCATCAGCCATTTTGAAAGATACTCTAATAGTTCTAAAACAAGTTCTTTCGCGGTTTCGTCTGTAATATCGGAAAAACGATAAGAATTAACCTTGTCCACAAATGCCTGATGTTCTTTCTTCTGACGATTTAACTCAGGATCTTTGATGCTAGACATATAAGCTTCCTCGTGAGCAAAATGATTAACTGCATACTGCTTCAATTCGTTTAACAAAGACATAGCGGTTGTAACAGAATCCTTATCCGTCTTTAAAGCTTCATCTATTTCTCCAATTAATTCAAAGAGGCGTCTGTGTTCATCATCGATTTCTGGAACGCCGATAAGACAATCTTTTGTAAATGTAAACATGTGTAATCCCTCCCAATAAATATACAATTATTATAGCATAGACAAGGGAGAATTGTATAAAAAAATATCCATAACAAAGAAATGTTAAAGATTTACAAATGTTTGGAACTATGACATAATAACCTTGTATGCAACTAGTACACATTTTTTAGTAAGTAAAGGAGACACATATGGATATTTTTAGTGTGTTTACTATGATAGGCGGCCTTGCGATGTTCCTCTATGGAATGGATGCGATGGGTGACGGCTTATCAAAATTATCAGGTGGAAAATTAGAAAGTATTTTAGAAAAACTTACATCAAATCGTTTGATGGCGGTAATTTTAGGTGCGGGTGTAACTGCAGTTATCCAGTCATCATCTGCAACCACTGTTATGGTAGTAGGTTTTGTAAACTCAGGAATTATGAAACTCTCTCAGGCAGTAGGTATTATTATGGGTGCCAATATTGGTACTACCATGACTTCATGGTTACTTTCCTTAGTAGAAGTAGAAGGTACGAACTTCTTTATGCAGATGTTGAAACCTACTTCGTTCTCGCCAATCCTTGCTATGATTGGTATGATTATGATTATGACCACAAAGGATAGCACTTCAAAGAAAAAGGATATCGGTCGTATTTTAGTTGGTTTTGCTATTCTTATGTTTGGTATGGATACCATGAGTGGTGCGGTAAAACCATTGGCAAAAGAACCAGCGTTTACTAATATTTTGACAATGTTTACGAATCCAGTTTTAGGCGTAATTGCAGGTGCAGTTATGACCGCGATTATTCAGAGTTCCTCTGCTTCTGTAGGTATTTTACAGGCGCTTTGTGCAACAGGCGCAATGAACTTTGGAGCAGCTCTTCCTATTATCATGGGACAGAACATTGGTACATGTATCACAGCAGTTATGTCTGGTATGGGTGCTAGCAAAAATGCGAAGCGAGCATCTATGATTCATTTGTACTTCAACTTAATTGGTACAATTGTTTTCTTGGTAGTGTTCTATATTATCAATGCATTTGTTCATTTTGAATTTTTAAATGGACCTGCATCAGCGACAGGTATCGCAGTAGTACACAGTGTATTTAACGTAGTTTGTACCGTATGCTGGTTCCCATTTGCAAATCTTTTAGTAAAACTTGCAGAATTAACAATTCCAGATAAAGCTGGCGAAGTAGAAGTGAAAGATGAATTTGCAATTCTTGATGAACGTTTCTTAGAACAGCCTGCATTCGCAATGGAACTTTGTAGAAAAGAAGCTATCAAGATGGCTGAAGTTGCAAAAGCAGCGATTTATCTTGCATTAGATAATATTGGAAATTATAAAGAAGAAGATTTTGTTCGTGTACGAGAAATGGAAATGGAAGTGGATCGTTACGAAGACGCTTTAGGTTCTTACCTTGTGAAGTTAAATAATAAAGATTTATCTCCAAGAGATAGCCGTAGTGTATCTGTAATCTTACACTGTATCAATGACTTTGAACGTATTTCTGACCATGCAGTAAATATTATGGAATCTGCAAAAGAAATGCATGACAAGAAGTTGAATTTCTCAAAGAATGCGATGAAGGAATTCGAAGTATTTGCAACTGCAGTTCACAAAATCGTTCATATGGCAGTACATGCTTATGTAGATAATGATATCGAAAATGCAAAGGTGGTAGAACCATTGGAGCAGGTTATCAATAGTTTGAATGCAGAAATGAAGCAGCGTCACATTAGACGTCTTCGTAAAGGCAAATGTACTATCGAACTTGGTTGGGTTCTTCAGGATCTCTTAACTAATATCGAAAGAGTATCAGATCACTGTTCTAACATTGCAATCTGTATGATTGAAGTAAGAGAAGATGAGTTTGATACACACAGCTATTTGGAAACCTTGAAAGAAAACAACTTCGAATGGTACAAAAACGCTGTATACAGATATAAAGATGAGTATGCATTACCAGAAAATGCAATTGATGAAGAAGAAACTGTAGTTTCTATTGAAAAAGCAACTGAATAAGATTTATAATACTAGCTGTCTGGATGTGACAGCTAGTATTGTTTTATATAGAAAAGGAGATTGCTATGTATCAGGAAATTTCACAACTTCTTATGTATGGTGATATCGATGAAAATGAAATCCTTTATCAAATGGGCTTGCTTTTTGCCCGTTTTGTAAAAGGTGGATATGAAAAAATGGAGTTGGTACGTGACATCAATACTCAGGTGAAACGTATTTTGAAAGTGGCAACGGATTATGGATTTGATGATAATCTTTGGCACAACTATTTGACCTTCTATTTGATGATGAACGAAAATCCATTTAGCATGACTTGTGAAAAAGTTGGTGCAAGTGAAGGTAGTGTAAATGCATTGGTACAGAAGGATTTTGCAATCTTTAAAAAATTATTTGATTATGATTTTAGTCGTATAGAAGAAGCTTTGGAGATTTCATGTTTTTCCGATATCTCAAATTACAAAGCAATTGTAAAAAAAGATCTTATGTACAACAAGAACGTAAGTGAAAAAGTACGGGCGCTTAGTAAGCTGTTGGAAGAGACAACTAATGAAAAAGAATTCTTTCAGGTGATTACAGATTTCTATAAGAACTATGGTGTAGGCATGTTCGGTATGAACAAAGCATTCCGTATTGAAGAGAAACCAGAAGGTGGTATCTGCTTTAAACCAATCAATAATATGGACAGCGTAATGTTAGATGACTTGATTGGATATGAAATCCAGAAGAAGAAACTGGTAGATAATACACAAGCATTTGTGGATGGTAAGAAGGCTAATAATGCACTTTTATTTGGTGATAGTGGTACAGGAAAATCAACTAGTATCAAAGCGATTGTAAACCAGTATTACGATGATGGTCTTCGAATGATTGAAATCTACAAGCATCAGTTCAAATATTTGTCAGCTGTGATTTCTGAAATAAAAAATCGAAATTATAAGTTTATCATTTATATGGATGATTTATCTTTTGAAGAGTTTGAAATCGAGTATAAATATTTAAAGGCAGTTATCGAAGGAGGGGTAGAAACTCGTCCAGATAATATCTTAATTTACGCGACTTCAAATCGTCGTCATTTGATTAAAGAAACCTGGAATGATAGAAACGATGTCAATACAAAGATTGACAGACATCACTCGGATACTGTGGAAGAAAAACTTTCGCTCGTAAATCGATTTGGTGTGACGATTAGTTTCTCTAAACCAAGTCAGAAAGAGTTCTTTGAAATTGTAATCGGACTGGCAAGACGAGAAGGCATTACCATGACAGATGAAGAACTTAAGGCAGAAGCCAATAAGTGGGAATTGGCTCATGGTGGCTTGTCAGGCAGAACGGCACAGCAGTTTGTAAATTATTTATTAGGAATGTAAATTTTTGAGGTGTTTATAATGAGAAAAGTAAAAGCGTTTTTCTTGGTGGTAAGTATAGCATGCCTTATGTTAGGATGCGGTCAAAGCACAAAAGTAGAGGATGTACCGAATTCACAGGTGACAGAAAGCGAGTCAGAGACAACAACTGAGAATGTGACTGAGGTGGAAACAGAAGTCGAGACTGAGGTGCAAGTGGAATCAGAACCTGAACCAGAGAAAAATCCTGAGGTTACATATACTTATGAAAATATGGAACAGGTAATGTATGTGACCCAGTCTTTAAATGTTCGTACTGGTCCAGATAAGGACTTTGAAAAGATAGGAAATCTTGGAGCAAGAGATGAAGTGGTTGTAACAGGAAAATGTACAGAAACAGGATGGTATCGTATTTCCTATAATGGTATAGTGGCGTATGTAAGTAACGCATATTTAACTACAGAAAAACCACCTGCGGTGACACCAAGACCGTATTATGATACCGGGGATGCAGAATTAAATGCATTGTGTGATGAAGTTTTAAATGAGCTGGTGGATTCTAGTATGACAGAAAGGGAAGCCGCTTATAAGGTGTATTGTTGGGTAGAGAGCAAGATAAAGTATAAAGGCGATACAGAGATGGTTGACTGGGTAGCGATTGCAAAAGAAGGATTGGTTACTTATCGAGGAAACTGTTTTGCATACTATAGCGTATCCAGAGCACTATTAACACGTTTGGGATATGAAAATGTAATGGCGACATCATATAACAATACACATTATTGGAATATGGTTAAAGTAGATGGAAACTGGTGGCATTGGGATACGACGAATGGCTGGGGAACGCAGCGCTTCCTTTGGACAAGTGAGCAGTTGCTTGCGTATAAAAAGTGGAATGCTGCCGGAACCGATTATATTTGTTACAAATGGAATCCGGAAGGATGTCCAGAAACACCATAACAATAGAAAAGGAGAAAGATATGAAAAAGATATTGGCAATCGTGCTTATGGCCACATTTTGTGTAGGTTTGGTAGGATGTGGAGATAGTTCTGCAGATAACAGTGAACAAAAAGAAAGTTTAAAACAAAATCAGGTTCGAATGGAAAATTTGGTGATTGCATTAGATGATTCTATGGATGCAGTAAAGGAAGCCTTGGGAGAACCATTGGAATATTCCGAAAGCAAAAGCTGTATGTACGATGGATTTGATAAGACATATACATATGCAGATGTAGTATTTATTACATATCCAAAGGATGGAGGAGAATATATCAATTCCATTACGGTGTTAAGCAATAAGGTAGAGACAGGATGTGGAGTTTTAGTAGGGGATTCCACAGACGCTATTACTTCAAAGTATAACGAAGATGAAATGGTAATTACAAAGAGTTGTTATATGTACGAAACAGAAGATTTGGGTGTAGCATTTTACGTAGAAAATGATGTGGTTACAGAAATTGAAATTTATACGATAGAGAATTAGTCGAAAGGGACAGAAGATGTATTTTAGTTCGATATTGTTTTTGATATTATTCTTGCCGTTGACGATATGCTTGTACTATTTGTTGCCGAGCATAAAAATGAAAAACTTCATACTGTTGGTTGCGAGTATTGTATTTTATAGTTTGGGCGAGCCGAAATACATTTTTCTCCTGATTGCATGTACGATTATTAACTATGTGCTTACTTTGTTGATGTGCCAAACAAAACATCGTAAAGCAGTTCTAACACTAATCGTGGTGCTCAATTTAGGCGTTTTATGTTTTTATAAATATGCAGGACTTGGACTGGTGCTTCCAATTGGGATTTCGTTCTATACCTTTCAGATGCTGTCTTATTGTATTGATGTATATAGAACACCAGAACTTGTGCAGAAAAACTATTTTTCACTATTGTTATACGTAGCATTTTTTCCGCAGCTTGTAGCTGGACCGATTGTAAAATATTACGATATCAAAGAGCAGCTAGAACAAAGAGTCATGAATAGTGAACGAATTGCGGATGGACTTCGAAGGTTCCTACATGGCTTAGGGAAGAAGGTACTTATATCCAATACACTGGGAAATATTGTAGATACTGTTTATGCATGGGATTATGCCTCTTATAACGCGATTATCGCCTGGAGTGTGGCAATATTTTATGCGCTTCAGATTTATTATGATTTTAGTGGTTATAGTGATATGGCAATCGGTTTAGGTAAAATGTTTGGATTTGATTTCAAAGAGAATTTCAATTATCCATACCAGTCTACCGGAATAAAGGAATTTTGGAGAAGATGGCATATATCGCTTAGTACCTGGTTCAAGGAGTATCTGTACATTCCGTTAGGTGGAAACAGAAAGGGTGCTTTGTATACCATGATAAATAAATACATCGTATTCTTTTGTACAGGCTTGTGGCATGGTGCGAATATTACGTTTGTGATATGGGGACTTTTGCATGGAACTTTTTCTGTATTAGAAGAAAAAGGAAAATGGGCTTCCAAAATAAAAGGAACCTGGATAGGTTGGTTATATACGATGCTGGTAGTCGTGATAGGGTTTGTCTTTTTTAGAAGTGAAACAATATCACAGGCGCTTGCAATAATCGGATCCATGTTTACAGGATTTTCGATAGAACAAGGCATTATGGTGGAATTTATGGCGTTCTTTAATCCATATGTGGTATGCATTATTCTTTTCGCAATCATAGGTATGGTTGATGTAAGAGCTCGCATTACAGGACTCATGAATAAGAAGTGGATGAGGCCTCTACAGTACATTGCAAGTGTAGTGTGCTTGATTTTGTGTATCATGTCATTGGCAAACAATGATTACAATCCATTTATATATTTTAGATTTTAAGGTGACATATGAAAAGGTTAGGATACAAAGCTTACATACTGGTTGTTTTAATAGGTTGCGCTCTATTATTTGCAACTATGTTTGTGGCAGATGAAGATTTTGTAAATGAACTAAATAATGAAATTGTCCAAGATGAGGAGAGTTTGGCAGTAAGTCTTGATTCCTACCTGAGTAAAAATTTTGGATTTCGAGAGGAATTGATTTCGCTCTATGCTTCTATTCAGACGAAGATTTTTAAGGTGTCTCCGGTAGAAGATGTTATTTATGGAAAAGAGGGTTATCTTTTTTATAAGGAGACGGTGGATGATTATTGTGGAACCAATCCTGTCAGCGAAAGAGAGCTTTATAATTTATATAAAACCTTAGAGCTGATGGATGAATATGTCGACAATCAGGGTGGCAGATTTTTGTTTCTGGTAGCACCAAATAAAAATAGCCTGTATGATTATATGCCTTATAATTATGGAAAAATAGAAGGAAAATCAAACTGGGAAAGACTTGAAAATAAATTGGATTCTGTAGCTTATGTAGATGCTTTTGCTTTGTTTGAATCAAGGGATGAGGAGCTATATTACAAAACAGATACGCATTGGAATGACTTGGGTGCATATTATGTGTTTGAGGAAACCATGAAAGTGCTTGAGAAAGAATATGATGATCGTATGCAATATGGCTACCAGGAAGCATGTAGTATGGTAGGGGATTTGCAGAGGATGTTATATCCGACTGCTAGACCAAATGAAAATCAGATTGTATGGGACAAGCCAAGTACATATGAGTTTTTAACAAAGACTAGAAATTTTGAGCAGATGTATATTGAAACCCATTGCGAAGAAGCAAAGGGGAGTATATTGATGTTTCGCGATTCCTTTGCGAATAATTTGATTGATCATTTAGGTAATACATATGAGTATGGCATTTATGACAAGGGCAGCTCGTATGATTTCTTTCAAATGAGTACTTACCAAGCGGATACCGTCATTCTGGAGATTGCGGAGAGAAATCTTGAATTGGTTCAGAAAAGCATGCCACAGTTCTTTATGCCAGAGCGCACAAGCGCAGAAGTGTTTGGAGAACAGGAGAATGTAAAAAATGCAGATGGTCTTGCAACGTTCATTAAAGCTGAAAAAGTAGGCGCCGCAGTTTGCATTCAGGGATGCGTAACAGAGTCTTATGTAAAGGATGACAGTAGATTTTTTATCAAAATAAATGATTTGTTGTATGAATTGACGCCACAGACGATTCAGGACAGTGAATATGGATTTTGTGGGTATGTAGAAGTGTTGAAAAAACCAGTACCAGTAGAACTTATTGTAGTAACTGGGGATAGCATATTCACAGAAACAATAGAAGTGGAGATTAAATAATGTTATATCAGATTAATAATGGTGCCGTTGTATTTGGCGACGACGTCATTTTACATGACATAAATTTTGAAATTCGAAACACAGAAAAAATCGCAGTTGTCGGTCGCAATGGCTGTGGAAAAACCACACTCTTGAAATTGATTTCAGGCGAGGTGGATATGTACCGTGAGGATGGTGAGGAAGGCTCCATTGCCATGGCGGGGAAACCACAGATTGGTTATTTAAAACAGATTGCATTTGATGACCCAAGTGTGACTTTGGAAAAAGAAATCCGAAAAGTGTTTGCACCAATGATTGCAATGAAGGCAGAAGTGGAAGCACTTGCGAAGGAATTAGAAACCGACCATTCGGATGAAAAAGTAAAAGCCTATACCACACTGGAAGAAAAATTCCGTGACTTGGGTGGTTATTATTTTGAAAAAGAATATGAAGTTTTGATCCGTAAATTTGGTTTCTCAGAAGAGGAGAGAAAGAAACCGCTTTGTGATTTCTCCGGTGGACAACAGACCAAGATTGCATTTATCAAATTGCTTCTAAGTAAACCAGATATTTTACTTTTGGACGAACCTACGAACCACTTGGATGTGACTACGATTGAATGGTTAGAAGGTTACTTAAAGAACTATCCAAAAGCAGTTGTTTTAGTATCGCATGATCGAATGTTTTTAGATAATATCGTGGACGTGGTCTATGAAATTGAATATGGTACGGCAAAACGTTATCCAGGAAACTATACAAATTTCATGGCTCGTAAAAAAGAAAACTATGAGAAGCAGTTAAAGGACCATATTGCACAGCAAAAAGAAATCGAACGTTTGCAGCGCATGGTGGATAGATTTAAAGGAAAACCAACCAAAGTTTCTATGGCACGTTCGAAGCAGGAAGCAATTGAGCATATGGAAATCATCGAAGCACCAGACCGTTTCGATAACAAAACTTTCCATGCAAATTTCCAGCCACTAGTAGAAACAGGAAATGATGTGCTTTTTGTAAGTGATTTGGAAATCGGTTATGAGCAGCCTCTTTCTACGGTAAATGTAGATTTGAAGCGTGGCGAGAAGTTAGGAATCCTAGGTGGAAATGGATTGGGCAAATCGACATTTTTAAAAACGATTGTAGATACAATACCAGCGCTTTCGGGTGAATATAAATATGGTGTGAATGTTCAGATTGGTTATTTCGATCAGCAGATGGCGATGTATCGAAGCAGTAAGACGGTATTGGATGACTATTGGGATGAATTCCCAAATCTTACTGAGACAGAGGTGCGAAATTCTTTAGGCGCTTTCCTTTTCACAGGAGAGGATGTGTTTAAAAATGTCAGCATGCTTTCCGGAGGAGAAAAGGTAAGATTAGCTCTTTGTAAAATTTTAAAGAGAAGACCAAACGTGCTCATCCTCGACGAACCTACGAATCATATGGACATCATTGGTAAAGAAACCTTAGAAACCATGTTAAAGGATTTTAAGGGAACCTTGATTTTCGTATCGCATGACCGATATTTTGTGAAACAAGTTGCGACACAACTTTTGGTTTTTGAAGATGGGACTACAAATCTTTATAAATTTGGTTACGAAGAATATCAGGAGAAACTTCTTCGTGATGCAGAAAATGAAGAAGGTGCTTACAAACCTACGATGGATTTAGGCGGATTGATAAGTAATAAGGGTGCATCGGATGCAACCAGTGTATCTACAGAAGCACCTGTGAAAAAAACAAATATCAACATCGGTAAAGAGCGTTCTAAGGTAGAGAAAAAAGTAAAACGTGCAGAGGAAGAACTTGCATCCAAAGAGGAAAAACTCGAAGAATTAAAGACTGAGCTTTTGCGCCCAGAGTTCCAGTCGAGCTATTCCAAACTGACAGAAATTCAGGGACAGATAGATGCAATGGAAGAAGAAATCATGCTTGCAATGGAAGAATGGGAAGAATTGTCTACTCAGCTTGAAGAGTTGCTTGCTGAAGAAAATGCACAGAAATAGCATCAAATTGTCAGAAAATAAATAAAAATAATTAAAATTGCATAAATTACTTTACGTTTAAAGCGAATTTGTTTATAATATAGTCATGACAAAGAAGTGTCATGACTATATTTTTTGTCAAATAATACTCCAGGGGGTAGACAGCATGAGAATTACTATCACAGGAAGAAACATCGAATTAACACCAGGAATCAAAGAAGCAGTGGAGGAAAAGTTAAGCAAGTTAGAAAAATACTTCAAACCAGAAACAGACGTAAACGTAACACTTAGCGTAGAAAAAGAACGTCAGAAAATCGAAGTTACAATTCCAACAAAAGGACATACAATCCGTGCAGAAGAAGTAAGCAATGACATGTATGTTTCTATAGACTTAGTAGAGGAGACATTAGAAAGACAGTTAATCAAATACAGAACTAAAATTATTTCAAAGAAGATGAATGCAGCTGCAAACTTTAAGGCTGAATATTTAGAAGAAAAATTTGAAGACGATGAAGAAGAAGTAAAAATCGTTCGTTCTAAGAGATATGATTTAAAACCAATGTATCCAGAAGATGCTTGCATCCAGATGGAACTTCTTGGGCATGATTTCTTCGTATTCGTAAATGCAGAAACAGATGATGTAAATGTAGTTTATAAGAGAAAAGGAAATACTTACGGAATAATTGAGCCAGAGTGATCGCGAAAGCAATAAGCCGAGTAAATAGAGAAAATGATTGGGGAAGAGTGCTAGCACTCTTCCCTAATTTTTTGTTGCGAAATGCAAGATTGCATTTCGCAACTTGCTTTTTGTAGCAGGCACTCTCTATAGTGGACCTATGACAAAAGAAAACTTTAGGGAGGAAACCAATGTCAAAGAAAACGATAGCAGACTATTTATACCGGATGCTAAAAGATGAAAAACGAAGAGGGCAAATATCCATGGTCTTAGATTCCTGCCAAAATACGAAGATTGCAAAATTATGGAATATTTTGTTTGAAATCGATGTTCGAGAAACAGAGGTTTTGGAAACTCACATCTACGAGTTTGGAAGCATGATAAAAGAAGATGATGTGTGGGGAAGGGATATTTTTGTGTGTCTGGTTGCATTCCTTAATCTTGTTATAAAGTAAAAAACGTGGTACTATAATCTATATGTGGAACTTTGCGAATAAAGGAGAGATTATCATATGGATATCGTAGTATTAGCAGGTGGATTAAGTACAGAAAGAGATGTTTCATTTAAATCTGGCAGCATGGTAACAAAAGCATTACGTGAGAATGGTCACAGAGTAATTATGCTGGATGTGTTTATGGGATATAGTGATAAAGAAGAAGATTTAGCAGGAGCATTTGAAAGAGCAGAAGAGATGAGCGTTCAGATTTCTGAAATTTCAGAAGTGGCTCCAGATCTTGCAAAAGTAAAAGCGGCGAGAAAGGATCAGTCGGACTGTTTCTTTGGGCCAAATGTTATCCGATTATGCCAGATGGCAGATATTGCATTTATGGCACTTCACGGAGAAAATGGAGAAAACGGAAAAGTACAGGCCGCATTAGATTTGTTTGGAATCAAATATACAGGTAGCGACTATTTGAGTAGTGCGATTGCCATGAACAAAGGCATCGCAAAACAGTTCTTCCGTGCAAACGGAATTCCTACTCCAAATGGCCTTGCAATGACAAAAGAAAAAAGAAATGATGATTTAGGTTCACTTGAACTTCGCCTTCCAGTTATTGTAAAACCATGTTGTGGTGGTTCAAGTATCGGTGTAACCATCGTAAGAAATGAAAATGAATTTAAAGCTGCTTTGGACGAAGCCTTCCACTGGGAAGATGAACTTATCATTGAGGAATTTGTACAAGGTAGAGAATTCTCATGTGGTGTAATTGAAGGAAAGGCACTTCCAGTTATCGAGATTGCTCCACTTCAGGGATTTTATGATTATAAGAATAAATATAAAGCGGGCAGCGCAGTAGAGACCTGTCCTGCAGACTTGCCAGAAGAGGTATCAGCCCAGATGAGAACTTATGCAGAAGCAGTAGCAAAAGTAATTGGATTAGATACTTATTCACGCTCAGATTTTCTTATCAGCGATGATGGCGAAATGTATTGCTTGGAAGCAAACACACTTCCAGGTATGACACCTACCAGCCTACTTCCTCAGGAAGCAGCAGCAGTAGGAATGAACTTTAATCAGCTATGTGAAAAGATTATAGAGATTTCATTAAGGAGATATCAGAAATGATGCCAAATATGACTTTAAAAAACATTGCCGAGGCATGTGAGGGAATTTATGTGGGCGATGAGGCGTTCGCAGATAAAATCATTTGTGGCGCTGTGATAGATAGCAGATTAGTTGAGAAAGATTATCTTTTTATTCCTATCAAAGGGGAGCGTGTAGACGGACACAATTTTATCCCTCAGGTGTTTGAAAAAGGCGCATGTTGTGTGCTCTCAGAAATAGAGTTGGAGAATCCTGCGGGGCCTTATATCCGAGTAGAATCTTCAGAAATAGCGTTGAAAAAAATTGCGGCATTTTATCGTCAGAGTCTTCCAATTAAGGTAGTAGGAATTACAGGCAGTGTTGGAAAGACCAGTACAAAAGAGATGGTTGCCTCAGTAATTGCTCAGAAATATAACGTACATAAAACAGCAGGCAATTTTAATAATGAAATTGGATTGCCACTCACAGTACTTGGTATTCGTGCGGAGCACGAAGTAGCGATTTTGGAAATGGGAATTTCCGAATTCGGTGAAATGCGTCGTCTTTCTATGGTGGCAAATCCAGATGTTTGTGTCGTTACAAATGTCGGCTTATGTCACTTGGAAAATCTGGGTGACCGCGATGGTGTTTTAAAAGCAAAGACGGAAATGTTCGAATTTATGAAAGATGGCGGTTTGGCTATCTTAAATGGAGATGATGACAAACTTTGTACCAAGACAAATGTAAAGGGCAGAGATAGTGTTTTCTTTGGTTTTGAAGAAGGACCATTGGCTAATAAATCGATTTATGCAACAGAGGTTGTGAATTTAGGCTTTGAAGGAATGGAAGCTGTGATTCATACTCCACAGGGAGATTTTGAAGCAACCATTACTATTCCGGGGGAACACAATGTATATAATGCGTTAGCTGCAACTGCAGTAGGTTTGGAATTAGGACTTACGTTGGAAGAGATTAAAAAGGGTATTGCAGAAGCGAAAACGATTGCAGGCAGAACGAATCTAATCAGAGCAAATGGTTACAATGTAATCGATGATTGCTACAATGCAAATCCGGTTTCTATGGAAGCTGCACTTGATGTACTCTCTCATGCAAAAGGACGTACAATTGCAGTGCTTGGAGACATGGGCGAACTTGGTGAGGATGAAAAGGAACTTCACTTTGGTGTAGGAAAATGCGTTGCAGAAAAGAAGATACATACTTTATTCTGCGCAGGTGTTTTAGCAGCAGAATACAAAGCAGGTACAGAATCTGTAGAAAATGAATGTAAAGTATTCCGCTTTGAAAATAGAGATGATATGCTTGATGCTTTGCTTTCTTATGTGAAAGAAGGCGACAATATTTTAATTAAGGCATCTCATTTTATGGGATTTACAGAAGTGGTAGAGACTTTAACAAAATAAAATTTATAAATGAAAAGAGGAAGAAAAAATGGCACAGAATCCAGTAGTAACATTTGAAATGGAAAATGGTAGCGTTTTCAAAGCAGAACTTTATCCAGAAATCGCTCCAAATACAGTAAATAACTTTATTAGTTTAGTAAACAAAAACTTTTATGACGGAATTATTTTCCACCGTGTAATTCGTGGATTTATGATTCAGGGTGGTGACCCAACTGGTACAGGTATGGGTGGCCCAGGATACGGTATTGATGGCGAATTCTATCAGAATGGTTTTGTAAATGATTTAAAACATACAGAAGGAGTTCTTTCAATGGCTCGTTCTATGATGCCAAACTCAGCAGGAAGCCAGTTCTTCGTAATGCACAAAACATCTCCACACCTTGATGGTGCATATGCAGCATTCGGTAAAGTAATCGAAGGTATGGATGTAGTAAATGCAATTGCTGAAACAGCAACAGATTATTCTGACAGACCAATTGAAGAGCAGAAAATGAAAAAGGTTACTGTAGATACATTTGGTGTTGAGTATCCAGAACCAGAAAAAAATAATAATAGATAATTATCTGGTAAAAGGTACAAAAGAGGAAGGCTGCAAAGATGATATACAATTATACATTTGGAATTTTGTCGGCATTCGGAATTATATTTGTTGTACTCGGACATGTGGACACAAATATTTTGACATTTGATGGATGGTTACCATATTATTCGTTTCATATGCAATTGTTCATGTTTATATCAGGCTACTTTTTCAAAAAAAGTGATGTGAACAATTTGGTGAAATATGTCGGAAAGAAAATAAAAAGGTTACTGATTCCGTTTTATATTTGGAATTTTGTTTATTTATTGGTTAATACTATTTTGAAAATGTTTCCACCTATAAACGGAACGATTTCTTATGGTATGGGAAATACAATTTCATTTTATCATATGTTTTTGGCGCCATGGGTTGAAGACCAACCGATTGGATTCCATGTATCAACATGGTTTATGATAGCGTTATTTCTTGTTGAAATGTATAACCTCGCTTTACAATGGATTTGCTCAAAGTTGAAAATAGCGAATGAATGGATTATGTTGGCGTTTACCCTTTTAATCGCTGTAATGGGTTGGTTTTTTATTAACCATGGGGCAATGGGTTTTGGGAAAATAGCTTGTCGTTCTATGTATTGCTTGTTTTTCTTTAGATTAGGGCAATGGTATAAGGAGATAGGAGAAGATAGAGATACCGTAAATAGTTCGATATATTTTGTGATATTGATATTGGCACAAACTGTAATTCGAGTTGTATATGATGATTTGGCTATAGGTGTATATGGTTGTGTCAACTTTGAACATTTGCCGATGCTACTCATTTTGCCGATCATAGGAATTGCATTTTGGCTAAGAGTCGCAAAGATTCTCACTCCGATTTTACAAAATGTAACATGGTTTATATATTTAGGGAAAAATACGATGCACGTAATGATACATCATTTGTTTGCAATTTTTATCATGCAGTCGGTGATAGCGTTTGTACATTGTAAACTTTTTGAGATACCGAGATTTGATCTAGCTAGTTACGCAAGTTGGGTTTACTATTTATATGCTCCAAATAGTTCATTGAGACTATTGTTTGCAATACTAAGTATTGCTATGGTTTTAATTGCGGTATATATAAAAGAGCATAAGTTTATATTTAGAGGACAGTGAAAACTGTCCTCTTTTTATTGTATTTTGGAATGAAATCAAGTATCTTAGACTTATATTTTAATACAAATTTATGAGGAAATAACATTGAGGCTAAAAAGAATCCTATCACTAAAAACAGAAGTTGATACAGAACTAGATAAATATAAAAATGTGTTTGAGTTGTTTTTGTGTATATCTGCGAATGAGCTAATGAGAGAGGTCCAAAATGCAAAAGATGATTCTCTCCTCATCGCTGCCACAGACTCCACGATCGCTCTCGGAAAAGAACTAGGAGTTGCGACCATGGCATACTTAAATCCAGAGTTTCCAAACCAATCCCACTCAGGGGTTGATATGCTTGTAGAAGGTTTTGAAGAAGTAGATGTAGATTTTCTTGAAAAGGTATATCAGAGATATCATCGCATTCCTTGGACAATCTTAGAGACCGAGCGTTGTATAGTGAGAGAATTGACATTAGATGATTTAGATGCATTGTTTGAGTTATATGGAGATGGTGAAATAGATAAGTATACAGACTCTCTTTATCCATACGAAGAAGAAAAAGAGTTTCAACGTGCATATATTGAAAATATGTACCGATACTTTGGATATGGAATGTGGCTTGTGTTTTCCAAAGAGACAGGAGCATTAATCGGCAGGGCAGGATTAGAGCATCGGGATTATAATGGTGAGACAGAACTGGAACTAGGATACATTATTGGCACACCATATCAGGGTAAAGGATATGCAACAGAAATATGCAAAGCAATTCTTACATATGCAAAAGAAAATACTGGATTTGAAAGAATCAATACGCTTATCGAAGATGGAAATATTGCATCAGAGAAACTGACAAAAAAATTAGGTTTTTCACATGAAGAAGGTTTCGAATTAGATGGGAAAATTATGCATAGATATATTAGAGAATTGTCGTAAAATATTGCATTTTAGCGATTTATAAAATATAATAAAGTATTATTAAAAGTTTAAAAAGGGAGGTGAATCCTGTGGCAGATTATACAATTGAAGAACTCGAGCGCCTTGAGAAAGAGTTTCGAGTTGGAAGTAATAATATCAAGAATATCAAAGAGTTTACCAGTCCAGATGACTTATATCAGGAGCTGATTGCCAGTATCCGTAAATACCATCCATCAGCAGACATTTCTTTGGTAGAAAAAGCGTACAGGGTTGCCTACGATTCCCATGAAGGTCAGATGCGTAAATCTGGCGAACCATACATTATCCATCCGCTTAGTGTTGCGATTATTTTGGCAGAATTAGAATTAGACAAAGAGACCATCGCAGCAGGTTTGCTCCATGACGTATTGGAAGATACCATTATGACAGAGCAGGAAATGGAAGCAGAGTTTGGAAAAGAAGTAGTTCTTTTGGTTGACGGTGTAACGAAGTTGAAGCATTTGCATTTCACAGATAGCATTAAGAATCCAAAAGACAAGAATGCAGATCGTTTAGAAATGCAGGCAGAAAACCTTCGTAAGATGTTTCTGGCAATGGCAAAGGATATCCGTGTTATCATGATTAAATTAGCGGATAGACTTCACAATATGCGTACACTCAAACATCAGTCGAAAGAAGGGCAGCAGCGTATTGCACGTGAAACCCAGGAGATTTATTGTCCGATTGCACAGAGACTTGGTATCAGCCGTATCAAGATTGAATTGGACGATTTATCTTTGAAATATTTGAATCCAGAAGCTTACTACGATTTGGTAGAAAAAGTAGCAGTGCGTAAGGATACTCGAGAAGAGTATATCAATAGTTTAGTAGAAATGGTACGTCAGCAGGTGGTTGAAGCCGGAGTAGAAGCAGAAATTTCCGGACGTGCAAAACATTTCTTTAGTATCTATAAAAAGATGGTAAATCAGGATAAAACCATCGATCAGATTTATGACCTTTTCGCCATTCGCGTAATCGTGGATTCGGTGAAGGATTGTTATGCTGTACTTGGTATCATGCATGAAAAGTATATTCCGTTGCCTGGCAGATTTAAGGATTATATCGCCATGCCAAAAGCGAATATGTATCAGTCCCTTCATACGACTTTGATTGGACCAAGTGGTACACCATTTGAAATTCAGATTCGTACCAAGGATATGCATCGTACAGCGGAATACGGTATTGCAGCTCATTGGAAATACAAAGAAACCAATAACGGAAGTGCGACTTCTATGGCGCAGTCCGAAGAAGAAAAGCTTAGCTGGCTCAAACAGATTTTAGAGTGGCAGCAGGACATGTCAGACAACAAAGAATTTATGTCACTTCTTAAGAGTGATTTGGATTTGTTCTCAGATGCAGTATTCTGTTTCACTCCAAATGGAGAAGTAAAGAACTTGCCAACAGGTTCTACTCCAATTGACTTTGCGTATAGCATTCACTCTGCGGTAGGTAACAAGATGGTTGGTGCCAGAGTAAATGGCAAATTGGTAAATATCGATTATGTAATTCGAAATGGTGACCGTATTGAAATTATTACCTCACAGAACTCCAAAGGACCTAGCCGTGACTGGCTAAGTATTGTAAAGAGTGCTCAGGCGAAGACCAAGATTAATCAGTGGTTTAGAAGCCACATGAAAGAAGAAAATATCGTAAAGGGAAAAGAACTTATCATCGCGTATGCGAAAGCAAAGGGATTCCCTTATCACGATTTCTATAAACCAGAATATCAGGAAAAGGTACAGCGTAAATATGGTTTCCATAGCTGGGAAGACTGCTTGGCTACGATTGGCCATGGTGGTATCAAAGAAGGTCAGATTGTAAACCGTATGTACGAAGAGTACAAAAAAGACCACCCTGTACAGATGACAGATGCGGATGTTTTGGATGCGGTAGCAGAGAATAAACCATCAGCACAAAGACCGCATTCTAAGAGTGGTATCGTAGTAAAAGGTCTGTATGATATGGCGGTACATTTCTCGAAGTGTTGTAGCCCAGTTCCAGGGGATGAAATCATCGGTTTCGTAACCAGAGGACGTGGCGTATCGATTCATAGAACCGACTGTGTAAACATGCTGAATCTTACAGATGCTGAAAGAGTTCGTCTGATTGAAGCAGAATGGCAGGTTGGTGCAGAAGAAGAAATCGGTGAGTACTATACAGAAATCAAAATCTTCTGTAATGACAAACCTGGTCTTTTGGTGGAAATTTCTCGTGTGTTTGCTGAAAGAGATATCAATATTCTTGGCATTCATTCTCGTTCAAACAAACAGGGAGTGGCGACGATTGAAGTATCCTTCAATACAAAGGGTAGACAGCAGATTAGTAGCTTAATCGAACGACTTCGTCAAATTGAAAATATTATTGAAATTCAGAGAACCACTGGCTAGTGGTTCTCGTTTCATCTTTTAAACAGGTTGTGTGGAAAGTGAAAAGTTATGAGTAAAATGAGAATTAACCACTATGTCGTAGGCATGGTACAGACGAATTGTTATATCGTTATCAATGATGAAACCAAAGAATGCTTTATCATTGACCCAGGTGCAGCAGGACAGCAGTTGGCAGAGAAAATAAGACAGGATGAGTTAACTCCGGTAGCAATCCTTTTGACCCATGGACATTTTGATCATGCAGGTGCAGCGAAGACGCTGGCAAAAGAATTTGGGATAAAAATCTATGCGCATGAAGCAGAAGAAGATACGCTAAAAGATCCAAAGAAAAATGTAAGCTGGATGGTAAACTGCAAAGAGAGTTATGATGCAGATGTGTTTTTAAAGGATGAAGAAATTATAAATCTTGCAGGATTTGAGATTAAAGTGCTTCATACTCCAGGTCACACAGAAGGCGGTTGCTGTTACTATGTTGCGGAAGAGATGGTTGTGTTTACTGGGGATACACTTTTTGCTCAGTCAGTTGGAAGAACAGATTTTGAGGGTGGAAGTATGTCGCAGATTGTACGTTCCATTCAGGAGAAACTTTTGACTTTAAACGAGGCGGGGAATTTGGAAACGGATATCATGGTTTATCCAGGCCATAATGACCCAACCACGATAGAAACAGAGAGGATGGAAAACCCTTATCTATGATTATCATAAATTTTAATAAACCAGAATTTGAATATGATGTTCACTCGCTCATAAAAGCATTCTTTCCGAAAGAAGATGTGAAGATGCTGTATGAATCAAACGAGGAAGAAGCAGAATCTATTTTTTATGTAGATTATTTGGAAAACAAAATCTCTATCAAATGGATTATGGATGGAGACAGACTTTTGGCTCGTGATTTTGAAGTGGACTTCGCAGATAGAAAAGAAACGAAAAATACATTGAAGCAGAACTTGTACGATCTTCTAAAAACAGGTACAGAAAGAGAGCTCCCATGGGGAACGCTTACTGGAATTCGTCCTACGAAGATCCCAATGAAACTTATGGAAGAAGGCCAGACAGATGCAGAGATTTTTCAGCATATGAAAGATACGTACTTTGCAACTGATGAAAAGATTCAGCTTTCCATCGATATTGCAAACCGTGAACGTAAGCTTTTAGAAAAAATTGATTATGAAAATGGTTACAGTCTTTATATAGGAATTCCATTCTGTCCAAGCACATGCTTGTATTGTTCCTTTACTTCTTATCCGCTCGGTATGTGGAAGGATAAAGTAGATACATATTTGGATGCATTGGAGAAAGAAATCGCTTTTACTGCAACCAAGTTTTATCATAAAAAGTTGAATTCGATTTACATTGGTGGTGGGACGCCTACTACTTTAAATGCACAGCAGTTGGATCGATTGATTCGTAAAATCAAATGCAGTTTTGATTTGCAGCATTGTATCGAATTTACTGTAGAAGCTGGCCGCCCGGATTCTATTACAAAGGACAAGTTAGAGGTTCTGAAAAAACATGGTATTGTGGATCGTATTTCGATTAACCCACAGACGATGAAACAGGCAACGCTTGATTTGATTGGGCGTCATCATACAGTAGAACAGATTAAAGATAGTTTCCAGATGGCAAGAGAAGTTGGCTTTGACAACATCAATATGGATCTTATCATGGGGCTTCCAGAGGAGGATTTGGAAGATGTAAGAAATACCATGGAAGAACTCAAAAAAATGGAGCCAGACAATATTACGATTCATTCACTTGCAATCAAACGTGCAGCACGACTGAATATGTTCAAGGATGACTACAAGGACATGCAGATGGTAAATACACAGGAGCATATGGATCTTTGTGCAGACTATTGTAAAGAGATGGAACTAGAGCCTTATTACCTGTATCGCCAAAAAGGAATGGCAGGAAATATGGAAAATGTCGGCTATGCAAAAAAAGGCAAAGCCGGTGTATATAATATCTTGATTATGGAAGAAAAACAGACTATAATGGCTCTTGGTGCAGGTGCAACGACGAAGTTTGTTTTACCTGAACTCAATCCAGACGGCAGTCAGCGTATTGAACGTGTGGAAAACGTAAAAGATGTGAAAAATTATCTCGAACGTGTAGATGAAATGATAGCGAGAAAAATTCGCAAGATGGAGGAAATAAAATGGCGTTAAGTAAGAAGCCAGTAAACGGCATGAAAGATATATTGCCAGCAGAGATGGAAATTCGTGACTACGTAACAGGCGTAATCAAAGAAACCTATCGAAGCTTCGGTTTTACCCCAATTGAAACTCCTTGTATGGAAAATATTGCAAACCTTTCTAACAAGCAGGGTGGGGAAAATGAAAAACTTATTTTCAAAGTATTAAAACGTGGTGAAAAGTTGAATCTCGAAACTGCGACAGAAGAAGCAGATGTAGTAGACTTTGGTATGCGTTATGATTTAACAGTACCTTTGACACGTTTTTATTCAAACAATGCAAACAACTTACCAACACCATTTAAGGCACTTCAGATTGGTAATGTATGGAGAGCAGACAGACCTCAGAGAGGACGTTATCGTCAGTTTACACAGTGCGATATCGATATCTTAGGTGAGCCAAGTAACCTCGCAGAAATCGAACTCATTACTGCAACTACAACTACACTTGGAAAACTTGGTTTCAAAAAATTTGAAATCCGTATCAATGAACGTCGTATCTTAAAAGCAATGGCTGCATACAGCGGATTTGCAGAAGAAGACTATGACAGCGTATTCATTACACTTGATAAGATGGACAAGATTGGTGTAGAAGGATGTGCAGAAGAGTTAGAGCGCAATGGCTATAGCAAAGAAAACATCGATAAGTACTTAGGTCTTTTCAAACTTTTAGAAGAAAAGACAGACGTTGCAGAAGGGGTAGCCTTCCTTGCAGAAACATTAGGTGAATACTTAGATGCAGATGTAGTGAAAAATATGACAGAAATCGCTGTAGCAGTAAATGCAACAAAAGCAGCAGACTTCCAGTTAGTATTTGATCCTACACTTGTACGTGGTATGAGTTACTATACAGGAACAATTTTCGAAATCGCAATGCCAGAATTCGGTGGCGCTTGTGGTGGCGGTGGCCGCTATGACAAGATGGTAGGAAAGTTCACAGGAAACGATGTACCAGCATGTGGTTTCTCTATCGGGTTCGAAAGAATCATCCTTCTTCTTATGGAAAGTGGATTCCAGATTCCAGAAAGTCCAAAGAAGGTTGCTTATTTAGTAGAGAAAAATTATCCAGCAGATAAACTTGTAGAAGTTATGAAACAGGCAAAAGAAGCTCGTGAAAATAATCAGCAAGTATTAGTTGTTCGTATGAACAAAAATAAAAAGTTCCAGAAGGAACAGTTAACAAATGAAGGCTATGTAGAATTCGTAGAATTCTTTAATAACTAGTAAGGAGTAAAACAATGGCAGAATCAATGAAAGGCTTACATAGAAGCCACAGATGTACCGAAGTGTCAAATGCCAATATTGGTGAAACAGTTACCGTTATGGGCTGGGTACAGAAAAGAAGAAATTTAGGAAGCTTAATCTTCGTTGACTTACGTGATAGAAGCGGACTTTTACAGATTGTATTCGATACAGACAGCGTTGGTGAAGAAGGATTCGCTAAAGCTGAAACATTAAGAAGCGAATTCGTAATCGCAGTAGAAGGTACAGTTACAAAGAGAACTGCAGCAGTAAACGAAAACTTAAAAACTGGTGATATCGAAATCATTGCAACAAGTCTTCGTGTTTTAGCAGAAGCTCAGACACCACCATTCGCAATCGAAGAAAACAGCTTAACAAAAGAAGATATCAGATTAAAATATCGTTACTTAGATTTAAGAAGACCTGACATTCAGTC
>JAZKYR010000069.1:0-2728 GCA_045612245.1 Agathobacter sp. | reverse complement strand
ACAACCTGCTGTCGTACATACCCTTCAGTATTTACGTTAGCCAGGTTGTTTGCTGTCGTATTTAGTGCATTTTGGGCGCTCTGCAAACCGGACGCGCCTATATATAAACTACCAAATCCGTTTGCCATTTCCGTCCTCCATCTAAATCTATTCTATTGTTTTGCATCGAATCCGCTGCCACCAAGTAGTGCCCCTGTATTGTAGGCATTTCTATTATAGTTGGCAGTTTCTGGAGCCTGTCTCAAACTCTTAAACAAAGTAAGATCAAACTCTGTTAATTCGATGGCCTGTTTCAAAAGAACTTCATTCTGCTGGTTCTTTTTCTGAACCTTCGTAGCAGTATCTAAGAGGTTATTTCTAGCGGTGGATAGTTTCTCCTGTACCTCTGGCTGCGAAGTAAGGTACCCTATCAAAGTGGTGACGGTAAGTTTTTCTTCTGATTTTCCAAGTACCGTTTTGATATCGGTCAGAAGCTGAATCTGCTTGTTTCCTAATGCAAGCAATTCGTCACTCTTTTCCTGTTCTACGGCAGTTAATTGTTCCAAAGCAGGGACGTCTGCGTCTATTAGAATCTGAGTTTTCTTTTCTGCACATTCTAGTAATGCACTATATAGTTTTTCTTCTTCTGTCAAGACGCTTACGAGCTCATCAACTAAACTAGCCACCGTTCTCCCTCTCTTCTACTACAATATCGCGTTATACTTCTCCAACAATTTGCTTGCAAAATCGTCTGGACTTACAGAATATGTTCCATTCTGAATCTGTGCCTTCAACTGTGCAACCTTGTCTTCTCTAACGTCTGAAGCTTCTGATACTGCGGTCTTAGCTGTCTGATAGCTATAACCTGTTTGAGAAATAGATAACTGATCACTACCCATAGAAGCCGCTTTATTTGTCTTCTGTGTGTTATAAGTTTTTTGTACCCCGTAAGCCTGGGCAATCTGATTATATGCATCTATACGCATAAACAGCATCTCCTTTCTACTTAAGAAATTAGTTTCTTACTTTTTTTATCGGATGATTTTGGGTTTTCTTAACTGGTTTATTGAAATTTGTTTAAAAAATTAAAACTCCTGTCTTTCGACAGGAGTTATTTTATACTTGACTAAGTAACTTATAAAGCGCATGATACATTATTTTGATTTCTTCCTCTGAAATGTTTATCCACTTTTCAGTCATTTCTGATGGAATATGGGCAGCTTTTTCTTTTAAAGCCTCACCTTTTTCTGTAATCTCGATTATTAAATTTCTTTCATCTTCTTTACAACGACAACGAGTAATATAACCTTTTGCTTCTAGTTTCTTAAGAAGAGGAGTAAGTGTGCCTGAGTCTAAATAGAGTTTACTTCCCAACTCTTTTACATTCATGCTTTCGCTTTCCCAAAGTACCATCATGGTAATGTATTGTGTATAGGTCAAATCAAGCTCATCCAAATATGGTTTATACTTTCTTACCACTTCCTTTGCAGCTGCATAAAGTGGAAAACATAATTGACTTTCTAATTTTAACTGTTCGTATCCTTCAAGTGACATTATCTCTCGCCTCCATATGCCATACCATACTCCCTTTTCCCACGAAAATCAAGGAATCTGAGGCTTTTTCTTTAACAATCGAATTGCGCACAACTCATTTATATGAACATGTTCACACAAAAAACGCACCTCTTTGGAGGTGCGTTTAACTAACCTATTCTACCATGTTAAACCGAAGTCTAATTCGTAGTAATTGCCATGACCATCGCGGTAAGCATATGCTTTTCCATTTTCATCTTTCAGTTCATCTGGCATATATTTATCTTTGTCATATCCAGGTACGTCGTTAGGGCTTACACATACACCATCTGCATTTACTGCAAGAACTTCGTCACCACGTGGAAGTGTGAATGGGAGTTTACCAGTTGGTGCGTATAAACCGCGGATAACATCAAGTACTGCCTGTGGATATGTATCATAACCTGCAGTAAGTGCATCTGCATATGGTTCGATATTTCCAAGCATCCATGCAAGTGTGAAGTTTACGTTGATGATAACTTTACCATCGTTTGCATGTACTGTGTCTGCAATATCCTGAATACGTTCGATACCCGCAAGAGTTGTCTCTTCATGTGTTGCTTCTACAGGGCGACACTTGTCATCTACATCATGTACTACTTTTCCTTCGCAAATATCTAATTCAAGATATCCTTTTGTTGCATGGAAGTATTCACCTGATGATGGGTAAAGCATAAGGATTGCATAATCTGCATCCTTAGGATCGTCTACTAAGTTAATCTGTGTCAGCATCTTACGAAGTTCTTCTGTATGCTGTGCTGCCATACGTGGATCCTTGTGGAATGCTTCTGCATATACATTCTTCTGCCATGTTGCTTCTGGAGTAAGTGGAAGTACCCAGTCATTCTTAAGTACTGTTACACTCTTAAGATGTGCTGCATATGCATTGTCCCAGTCCTTCTGTGTTGCAACTGTTTTTTCTGCTGCCTTTACATCACGGTATGTATCTTCAAACATACCAAGTTCAAACATTTCTGTAAGTGTACGTGTTACAGCGCGATTGATTGCTTCTTCTGTAAGTACGATTTCCTCTTTCTTAAATCCTTCTGGAACTGGATTCTTTTCATAGTAATCGTTCTTAGAACGTTTATATGCTTCCATACCAAATTCATTGTCAAAAAGACCGCTGATAAGATCTACACCTGCATTGTTGATTGCAAAACCAATGCGTTCTGGT
>JAZKYR010000068.1:0-3675 GCA_045612245.1 Agathobacter sp. | reverse complement strand
TAACTGTTTCAGGTTCAAATTCACAGGTTGCTGGTGGTAATGCAGGTACACCTATCCATGGGGAGCCTGGTGTTGCAGGTGATACAATCGTAAGTGAAACAGTTGCTCCTGGTGGCGTGCTTTCATCACCACTTTCACAGGAAATGGTAGATGAAGTATTTGGCCCAGGAAATGCTACTTATGATTCAGCTACAAATACAATTATATTTAATAAAGACTTTGCACTTTTAGGAAGTGTAGAGATTAAAACAGATGTGAATATCGATATCAATGGTCATGATATCGTAGGTCCAAATGGAACAAAAGAGTCTCCAGATGCACCTCCACTTTTCGATGTAAAGAACAATAATGTTGACCTTGTATTAAAGGATTCTGCTGGAACAGGTTCAATTACAGGTGGAACAGGTTTTGCTACAGCAGGAACAAAAGGTGGTAAAGGTGGTAGTGTTGTAAACTTTGGAAGCACTTCAGGTGGTACACTTAAGATTGAACAGGGTGTAACTGCAACAGGTGGTACCGGTGGATACAGCACAAACGCAGAAGGTGGAAACGGTGGTTCTGTAGTTTCAGGACAGAACGCAACTATCACAGTTGGCGGAACAATCATTTCTGGTGCTGGTGGAAATAGTACAAATGCAAACGGTGGTAATGGTGGTATCATCTTTGAAGGAAGTGGCTTAAATGTTACTATCTCGGATTCGGGTGTAGTTCAGCCTGGTATAGGTGGCGAAAGTGTTAAAGGCACTGGAGCGCGTGGCGAAGTAGGTTCTTTAGCTACAAATCCAGACAACGTAGACTTTAGTGATGACAATCCGCCAGTTGGAAAGATTCTTGTGACAGATAAATTATTCTGGGGAGAATTAAATGAAGGTTTAACATTTGGAGAGGCGTACGTAAAACCGCTTCAGAAAGTTGTGCTTGAAGTAGAAGATGCTGGCTGTGGATTAAAGAGTATTCAGTATGCTCTCTTTACAGAAGAGCAGTCAATCGATGAACTTAGAGCATATGGAAACTGGAAGACATACGAAGAACCATTTGAGTTAAATGGTGAAGATAATGATAAGATTGTAATCTACGCGCGCTTTGAAAATATGGCAGGTAAGGTTTCTTATATTTGTTCGGATGGTTTAACCTTCCTTGGAACAGCCCCTGTTATCGAAGGTACAGATAATTATGCAATCTTAGAAGAAGAGATTACGATTACCGTAGATACTGTGACAACAGAAAAAGTTACCTTAAATGGTGTAGAAGTAGATGTTGACGATGCTGGTAATGTTCAGATTTCAGATCCAGGTCTGTACGAAATCGAAGTTACAGACAAGGCTGGAAATACTACAACATACAACATCCGTATTTTGGATGAAGATGATAAAGTAGGCCTTAGAGAAGAACCTATTATCAAAGAAGAGACTTACATCCATGGTGTAGGTGATATCACTGTTGAGGTAGAAAATGAATCTACTATCTTAATGGAGGTTGTTGTAGACGATGCGAAGAACGTAATTGAGTCAGTTCTTAGCGAAGAACAGTTAGAAGCGGTTACAAAGGGCGCATGTTTCGATGTAAAGATTGTTTTAGAAGAAGAGTCAGAAAAGATTCCAACTGCAGACAAACATGCAATCACGAAGGTGCTTGTAGACCATGAAACATATGAAGAATTAGAAACGCTTGTATATATTGATATTTCTGTGATGTACACCTCAGATGGTGTTGAATGGAATGAAGTAAGCGAAACTTCGGATGAGATTATGTTTACATATACAATTCCAGAAGAATTCTTCGATAATACAGCGAGATTCTTTATTGCAAGATGCCACGATGGTGTGGTAACACTGCTTGAAGATTTAGATGACGTAGCTAATACAATTACATTTAAATCATCATTATATTCTACATATAGTCTTGTGCGCGAACCAGAAGTAAAATCATATGAATTCGCGGCAGATGAATGGGTGGAAAACCACAAGGAAATCTTATCAGCAACTAAGGTATCTGTGAATGATAAGGAAGCAATCTTAAAGGCATTGGGAGAATTTGAAGTACTTCCTGAAAAAGCGAAAAGCTTGCTTCAGGCTGAAAAACAGAACCTGGATGATAAGAGAGCCGTTGTAGAATTTATTGAAAAATACAATGCAATTATACTAAAAGAAAATATTACAGAAGAAGATAAGGCAATATTACAGGAACTTCTGAAAGACTATAATCAGTTAGCAGAAGTGCTGAAAGAATATGTCGATGCAAATCTGATGGAATTGATTGACCAGAAGGTAGAAATCATAGCTCCAAAAACAGGAGATATGAATCAGCCAATTGGCTACATAATGCTCTTGCTATTAGGCGCAACATTGTGTATACTTGCTTCAAACAAAAGAAATAAAATTCATCTGTAATAAAAGGAAGACCCCTTAGGCAGTGCTTAAGGGGTCTTGTTAGTAATAAGGAGAAATGAAGAAAGATGACAACATTGCTTATCGGGATTATTTATTTGGCATTTATTAGCTTAGGGCTTCCAGATGCTGTATTTGGAGGTTCTTGGCCTACGATATATCAGGAATTTGGAGTGCCAGTTTCGTTTGCTGGGATTATTACAATCGTTATATCATCGGGAACGATAGTTTCCAGTTTATTAAGCGACCGCATGACCTATAGGTTCGGAACGGGAAAAGTGACCGCCATGAGTGTGGCTATGACGGCTTTGGTTCTTTTCGGTTTTTCGATTTCTCATTCATTTATTGAACTTTGCTTATGGGCAATTCCATATGGTTTAGGTGCAGGTGGAGTAGATGCTTCACTCAATAATTATGTAGCAGTACATTATAGTAGCCGTATCATGAGCTGGCTCCATTGCATGTGGGGATTGGGAGCAATGACAGGGCCTTATGTGCTTGGCTTTGTGTTAACAGGAGGCGCCACATGGAATACTGGATATAAAGTAATTTCTTTGATTCAGATAGTTCTCACCGTTATTTTGGTGGTTAGTTTACCACTCTGGAAGAATAGAGAGACCATAGTGGATGAAAAAGGCGAAGAAGTACCAGCACAGGTCCTTTCCTTAAGAGAGATTCTGTCCATTAGAGGTGCAAAGGACATTATGATTGCTTTCTTTTGTTACTGTGCGTTGGAACAGACGGCGGGGCTATGGGCTAGTAGCTATATGGTATTGCATAAAGGTGTTTCAGAGACTGTAGCGGCTAGTTATGCAAGTATGTTTTATATAGGGATTACGGTTGGTCGTTTTATAAGTGGGTTTGTAACAGAAAAATTAAATGATAATCAGATGATTCGTCTGGGAATGGCTGTTCTAGCTGTGGGCGTAGGAATTTTGTTCTTGCCATTATCCGAATATGTTTCGTTAGCTGGATTTGTGCTCGTTGGTATTGGTTGTGCACCGATCTATCCTTGTATCATTCACTCGACTCCAGAAATATTTGGAGCCGACAAATCACAGGCTATTGTAGGTGTTCAAATGGCGAGTGCATATATTGGTTCGCTTCTTATGCCATCCGTATTTGGTATTATTGCAAACCATATTTCCGTATCGCTTTTACCTATCTACTTATGTATAATTCTGGTGGTAATGGCAGTAATGTATTCTAGACTTTTGAGGGCGAACAGTGTATAATTAATGATAGGTATTTTTGCTCAAATAATTACTAGTGGAGGGGAAACCAAATG
>JAZKYR010000067.1:0-3618 GCA_045612245.1 Agathobacter sp. | reverse complement strand
ATGAACTATTTCCTTCTTAAAAACACATGAACATTTGTCTTGTATTTTTTATATTTTGTAATTTCAAACCCTAATTCTTGCACATAATCAAAGTCTGTAACAGCTCTAAGCCCACGAATAATGATATTTGCATCAATTTGTTTCATATAATCAACTAAAAGACCATCAAAAGATTCCACTCTAACATTAGGAATATCCTTTGTAATCTCTTTTATCATGTTAACACGTTCTTCCAAAGAAAACAACGATTTTTTGGCACTATTGCATAAAACACCAATGACTAATTCGTCTACCATTTTTGCAGAACGTTCAATAATATCCAAATGACCAAATGTTATTGGATCAAAACTACCAGGATACACAGCTCTTCTCATAAAAATCCCCCCAATAATGAACTATTTCCTTCTTAAAAACACATGAACATTTGTCTTGTATTTTTTATATTTTGTAATTTCAAACCCTAATTCTTCCACATAATCAAAGTCTGTTTCCAAAGAGGCTTCAACAATAATTCTACTATCCTCTTTAAGCAAAGATGAAGAAGAAAGATATTTCAAGACTTCTTTTTCTAACTCTTTGTTATATGGTGGGTCCATAAAAACAATATCAAACTTATATTTACCCTCTAAGGTGTATAATGCCGATAAAACATCACTCACTAAGAGTCTAGAATTCTTGTCAAATTTTGTAAATTTAATATTTTCTTCAATGCATTTTGCAGCTTTACGATTATTCTCTACGAATACCGAATACTCACCACCACGACTCAAACTTTCTAAACCAATCTGTCCACTTCCAGCAAACAAATCAAGAAAATAACAGCCCGGAACATCATACTGCAGCATATTAAATAAGGTTTCCTTTATCTGATCCGAGGTAGGTCTTGTATCCATCCCCTCTGGCGCACGCAAAGGAAGGCTTCTTGCCGATCCTGCAATAATACGCATATTTAATCTCCTTTTAATCTTCTTCGTAGCAGGTTTCAATATAGTCGCAAAGCATTTCAATAGCATATACCGCAGCCTGCATACGGATTTCCATGCGATTTCCTTCAAAGAAAGCTCTCTCCGTAAGTACCTGATCTTTTACTACGCATGCAAAACATACCGTTCCTACTGGATTTTCCTCTGTACCACCTGTTGGTCCTGCAATACCTGTAGTAGCAATTGCACAGTTTGCATTTGCTCTTTCGGCAGCACCCATAGCCATTTCTTCTGCTACTTCACAGCTTACAACTCCATAATGCTCAATCGTTTCAGGTAAAACACCTAAATTTTTGATTTTAGCCTCTTCCGAATATGTAATATATCCTTCTTCAAAATAAGCAGAAATGCCTGCTATATCACACAAAACGCCTGAAACAAGACCTCCTGTACAACTTTCTGCAGTGGCAATCTTAAGGTTATAATTTGAAAGTAAATCCAATAATTTATTCTCGGTCATAGTTTTATCCTTCGTTTTATTTTGTATCTTTTAATACATCCTTATTCTTTAGAACATAGTCTACTAATGAAACTACAGTAAGAATTACAGCTGCCCACATAATAAGTCTGGTAATTACAGCAAAAATAGCACCTGGAAGGTTCAGAATTAATAAAATAACCATTACCATCTGTGTTACGGTTTTGAATTTTCCCCAGTAACTTGCTGCAATAACTACTCCGTTATCGGAAGCAATAAGACGGAATCCACTAATGATAAATTCACGTGAAATAATAATAACTACTGCCCATGCTGGAAGCTGACCTGTTTCTACTAAACAGATAAGCGCTGCACCTACTAAAAGTTTGTCTGCAAGTGGGTCCATAAACTTACCGAAGTTTGTTACGAGACCATCACGTCTAGCTAAATATCCATCAAGGAAATCTGTGAAACTAGCTACACAGAAAATCACACAAGCGATAATATTGTTGAATGGAATTGCTGGGATTAACATACATGCTACAAAAAATGGGATTAAAATTACTCTAAAAATTGTTAATTTGTTTGGTAAATTCATTGTCATTTTACTATTTCTCCTATCAAATCATATTCGTATGCTCCGATGACCTGTACTTTTACAATGTCACCTGTCATTAGTTCCTCATCAGTATTGATGAATATATATCCGTCTACATTTGGTGCATCACGGTACGTTCTTCCAATGTAGGCGTTCTCATCGGCTACCTTTCCTTCAATAAATGCATAGGTGGTCATTCCGATTAGAGTCTCGTTTTTATCGAAAATCACTTCTTCCTGAAGTTCCATAACATCTGCCTGCCAATCAAGTTTCAATTCATCCTCTACCTGATTAGGCATTTCTGCAGCTACAGTACCTTCTTCTGGCGAATAAGCAAATGCTCCAAGTCTATCAAATTCCATATCGTTGATAAACTGCATAAGTTCTTCATGCATTTCCTGTGTTTCCCCAGGGAAACCGCAAATCAAAGTCGTACGAAGTGTAATATCTGGAATACGCTCTCTTAAATAAGCGATACGCTCTTCTAACTCTTTACGATTTGTTCGTCTTGCCATTTTACGAAGTATTTCATCATTACAATGCTGAATTGGCATGTCCAAATAATGACAAACCTTCTTATTACGAATCATTGCCTCGATCAAATCTTCATAAATTTCTTCTGGATAACAATACATAATACGAATCCAGAAAAGACCAGAAATTTTATTTAACTCATCTAAAAGTTTATGAAGCGATTTTTCTCCATATATGTCTACTCCATAAAGTGTAGTTTCCTGTGCCACTAAAATAAGCTCTTTGACACCATTTTCTACAAGTTCTTTGGCTTGTGCAACCAAGTCTTCCATCGGCACGCTTCTATATCTACCACGTATTGATGGAATAATACAATAGGTACAGTTTTTATTACAGCCCTCTGCAATTTTAAGGTATGCAAAATGTCCACCTGTTGTAACCGTACGCTTATTTGTATGTTTTGGTAACCCCTCTAAGGTAGCTACATTCTTGTAATAATGCTGATCAAAGGCTTCTCTAACAGCTTCACAAATGGAATCATATGAATTTGTTCCAAGGATTGCATCTACTTCAGGAATCTCCTGTTTGATTTCATCCTGGTAACGCTGAGAGAGACATCCGGTTACGATAAGTGCTTTACAATTACCGTTTTTCTTGTACTCAGCCATTTCTAAGATAGTATTAATACTTTCTTCCTTGGCATCATTGATAAAACAGCAACTGTTGATAATAATAACATCTGCCTCTGTTTCATCATCGCAAAGTACGACACCTTCCGCGGTCAGCATCCCTATCATAAACTCAGAATCTACAAGATTTTTGTCGCATCCTAGGGATATAAATAATAGTTTCTTATCTTTCATAATAACACTTTAGGGCTGCATAGCAGCCCCACTTTCCTAATTGTTTTCGTCTGGAACGATTTTAACATCACCGTTCATGATTTCTTCAACTGCGATAGATAAAGGTTTGTTGCATTTTGGCTGTTCTACCATTGTTCCAGCACCGTCGATAATTTCGCGAGCACGTTTTGCAGCTGCTAAAACGATAGAATAACGGCTGTTAACTACTGGTTCTTCACCAATTACAACGTCCTCGTTTACTACTTTCATAAGTTCTACATAAGATGGATGAATCATATTATA
>JAZKYR010000066.1:0-19496 GCA_045612245.1 Agathobacter sp. | reverse complement strand
TGAATTAATGTTAGGTGAGTGTTCTATTAGAGAAAGTATGCAGAATACTGTAGTAGAAGATCTTCAGATTATCGCATCTAATGTAAATTTAGCTGGTGCCGAAATTGAATTATTAGGTATCAATGATAAAGAATATATTTTGAGAACTGCAGTTGATTACATAAGAGATGATTACGATTTCATTATTATCGACTGTCCACCTTCACTTAATATGTTAACTGTAAATGCAATGACAACTGCAGATACAGTATTGGTTCCAATCCAGTGTGAGTACTATGCATTGCAAGGTTTGAGCCAGTTAATTCATACAATCGATTTAGTTCAGCAGAGATTGAATCCAAATCTTACTATCGAAGGTGTTGTATTTACTATGTATGATGTAAGAACAAATCTTTCAAACCAGGTAGTAGATAGTGTTAAGAGTAGCTTAGATACAAATATCTATGAGACAATGATTCCTAGAAATATTCGTTTGGCAGAAGCACCATCTCATGGTATTCCAATCAATATGTATGATTCAAAGTCAGCTGGTGCAGAAAGTTACAGAAATCTTGCACAGGAAATTATTGATAGAAAGGATATTTAATCATGGCGGTTAAAAAGGGATTGGGAAAAGGGTTAGATTCTCTTATTACTAATAAGGTAGAAAAACCTGTAGAATTAAAAGGTGAAGTAAAAGCTGATAACGCAAATGGCGCGGTTCTTATGAATATCAATAAAGTAGAACCAAATAGAGAACAGCCTCGTAAGAAATTTGATGAAGATGCATTGTTAGAGTTATCGGAATCAATTAAACAGTTTGGTGTTCTTCAGCCACTTTTAGTTACAGAAAGAGATGACTATTATGAAATCATTGCTGGTGAAAGAAGATGGAGAGCTGCAAAACTTGCAGGCATCAAAGAAGTTCCTGTTATCATCAAGAAGTTAACAGAACAGGAAATTATGATTATCTCTCTTTTGGAAAATATTCAGCGTGAAGATTTAAATCCAATTGAAGAAGCTCAGGGTTACAAACGTTTGATTGAAGAATTCAATCTTAAACAGGACGAAGTAGCAGAGCAGGTTTCTAAGAGTAGAACAGCTGTTACAAATGCAATGCGTCTTTTGAAATTAAATGAAAAAGTTCAGCAGATGCTTATTGATGAAATGCTTACAACTGGTCATGCCAGAGCATTACTTGCAATCGATGATCAGGAAAAACAGTATGAAATTGCTCAGAGAATTTTCGATGAAAAGCTTAGCGTACGTGATACAGAAAAACTTGTAAAGAACTTACAGAATGAAAAGACAGATGACCCTGTATCAAAGAATAAGATTGATCCACAGCTTCTTGCAGTATATCGTGATTTGGAAGAACAGATGAAAGCAGTTCTTGGAACAAAAGTATTCATTAATCCAAAAGATAACAGCAAGGGTAAATTGGAAATCGAATATTATTCACAGGATGAATTAGATCGCATCATTGATTTACTTCGTACAGTTGAAAAATAAGAGTAATACAAAAGGAGAGTATCTATGATCTCAAAAGTACTTGGAATACATTCGGATTATGTGATTATTGGTTTAGCAGTAGTTACATTAATTTTACTTATTTTATATATTGTGAATATTGTGCAGATGGCAATTCTCAAAAAGAGATACAAAATCTTTATGAGTGGTAAGAATGCGAGAAATCTGGAAAAAACATTAATCGATAGATTAGACCAGATTGATACTTTGATTGAAGCAAATGCTACAAATGAAAAGAACATCAAACAATTATTCCATAATATGAAATTTACTTTCCAGAAGGTGGGCTTAGTAAAATACGATGCCTTCAATGAAATGGGTGGTAAACTCAGTTTTTCATTAGCTCTTTTAAATGAGACGGAAGATGGATTTGTAATGAATGCAGTGCATAGCAGAGAAGGCTGCTATACATATGTAAAAGAAATCATTGCTGGAAATTCTGTAATTATGTTGTCTCCAGAAGAAAAAGAAGCTCTTGATATGGCAAAAAAATCAGGTAAGTAAAAATGAAGTGGTGTACGATTTAATGTACACCACTTTTATTGTATTATTACGAATAATATGTTATGATAGTGTATAATAAGTATAAGTATGAGGAGTTTTAGAGTGCATAAGTTCCTAAGAGCAATTGGGTTTTCGAATATTAGGAAAAAAGATTTAGATATCATTTTGCAAGAAATTATCGAACATCCAGAAGTTATGAGAATTACAAAAGATTCTGATGGAAATGAATTTGCAGAGCTATCAAAAACTTTTGGTAATGGAGTAGGAATTATGGTACGTGGTTCCTATGATGAAAATGATGTTTTCCAAATGAAATACTATTTCCCATTTTCATCTGCAGAAACCGTATCGACTTTAGAACAGATAGATATAGAAAAGCATGCGGAAAAAGAATCATATGCTGGCATTTGTGACGAAGTAAGAATTGGAGTGACATTGATTTTTTATTTACAGAATGTTGCAGATTTCTTATCAGAGCATCGTACAAATATTCATGTAAAGAATTTGTATGGAGCAACTTTGTCGGCACTTTCCGTAAATGGAAAGATACTTCTTCCAGTACAGCAAAAAGTGTTAGAAAAACAGATTGCAAATAACAAACAAGAGAAACGACATAAACTGATTGCTGAAGCGAGAGAAGGAAATGAAGAAGCAATTGAGAATTTGTCAATCCAGGAGTTGGATATTTATTCTCAGATTTCAAAGCGCATTAAAAAAGAAGATGTATTCTCGATCGTAACGACTTCTTTTATGCCATACGGTATAGAAAGTGATCACTATACCATCCTGGGTGAGATTAAAGATTTTGAAGAAATCACAAACCCAGTCAGCGACGAAAAATTATATGCTATGGACATAGAATGTAATGATATCGTTTTTAAAGTAACCATAAATCAAAATGATTTATTAGGAGAACCAGCCGTCGGAAGAAGATTCAAAGGAAGTATTTGGATGCAAGGAACGGTGTGCTTGTAATTTTTTGCATCTATAGCTCAGTAGGATAGAGCGACCGCCTCCTAAGCGGTAGGCCGCTGGTTCGAATCCAGTTAGGTGCATTTTATATTATGATATAAATTTAAAATCCAGGGGGAATATTCAGTATGAATAACACAAAGGAAAAAAAGGCAAAACTTCAAATCACAATAGCGGTATTGGTGTTGACGGTAGTTTTATTCGCAGAGTTGTATCTGATGATCAATTTCCAGAATAGCTATTTACCAATTATCACATTAGCTGTTGTAGCATTGGTTGCAGTGTATGTAATGATTAATGCAATCATGACATTAAATGCAGAAAAGGAAGCAGCAAGAAATGAACATTTTGAAAATCTCTATCGTTCAGAAAAAGCTTCTTACATCATGCTGAAGAAAAGTTTTGATGAAATCGAAGAACGATTAAACGAAATTCAGGAAACATCAAAAGTACCTGCGGAAGAAATTATTAATGCGCAGAAAGGTATCGCAAAAGTAATTATCAATCGTAGTAAAGAAAATGCAGATGCGATTATCAATTCAAATGATCAGGTATTGGAACGTTTGGATGAAGTAGAAGAAACGCAGAATACAAAATTTACAAGTCTTTCAAAAGAACAGAGATTGAAGTTAACAGATATGGGTACACAGACAGATATGAGACTTCAGGATTTACTTGTTCAGTTGAAAGATACAGAGCTTCGTTTGAACCAGGCAATTATGAGTGGTTCAAAGGTAGTGATGCAGGCTCCTCCAGTATATGCAGCTCCTGTTATGGAGTCAGTGGAAACTCCAGTTGAGGATTTTGTAGAACCAGAAGTGGAAGAGATGTCGATTGAAGATTTGATGGCAAGCACAGATGATTTATTATCAGTAGCAGATGAGTTGCTTTCAGGAGAAACACTTCTTGAAGAAGCAGAAGAAATGGATGCACAGAGCCCATTTGATGTAGATGAATTATTCCCTGAAGTAGAAGATTTCGGATTTGAAGAACCAATTGTTGAGCCAGAGGCAATCATCGAAGAGTCAGTGGTAGAGGAAATTCCACCAATGCCAGATTTATCAGACCCAAACAAAGCGATGAGTCCAGATGATATTGCAGCATTGTTTGCGAACATGGCTCCAGCAGAAGAACCAATTGCTGAGCCAGAACCAGTGGTAGAAGAAGTACCACCGATGCCAGACTTGTCAGATCCAAATAAAGCAATGAGTCCAGATGAAATCGCAGCATTATTTGCGAATATGGCAGGTGGCGATGCTCCAGCAGAAGAAGTAGCTCAGGTAGAAGAAGAGATTGCAGCTGTGGAAGAAGAAAAACCAGCAATGCCAGATTTGTCAGATCCAAATAAAGTAATGAGTCCAGATGAAATCGCAGCTCTTATAGCAAACTTATAGAAAATAAATAAACACCCGATAGGCGTTTTGCTTATCGGGTGTTCTTTTTTATTTATCAATTGGATTTGCAACAATCTGTTTTAAAATTTTAACTACTCGTTCCATCGAATCAATACTTACATGTTCGTAAGGACCGTGGAAAGCATAACCGCCGGTTCCAAGATTTGGGCAAGGCAGACCCATGAAAGAAAGTCTTGCGCCATCTGTACCTCCACGAACTGGAGAAGAAACAGGTTCTAAGCCACAAGAGAAAATGGCATCTTTTGCTAATTCCACTACGTACATATTATCTTCGATAACAGAAAGCATATTTTCGTAGGAATGTGTAATTGTTAAAGTAACAGTATTTGCTCCGTACTTCTGATTCATAGCAACTTCCAATGCACGAAGACGATTCAGTCTCGATTCAAAAAGGTCTTTATCATGATCACGAATGATATAAGAAAGCTTCGCAGAAACTACATCACCAGACATGTCAGTCAAATGGAAGAATCCCTGTCGACCTTCTGTGTGAGCAGGTGTTTCACGAATAGGAAGTTTGGTTGCCATAAGACAAGCAATACGAGCTGCATTTTTCATAATGCCTTTGGCTTCACCTGGATGCACACTAACGCCTTTTATATCAAATTCAGCACTTGCAGCATTGAAGTTCTCGTAAGCAATATCGCCTTCATAAGCGCCATCTACAGTATAAGCATAGTCTGCTTTGAAATAATCAAGATCAAAACTATTTGGTCCCATGCCTACTTCTTCGTCTGGTGTAAAGCAAACCCAGATATCTCCGTGAGGAATATCACTATTTTTGATTTCCTCTACAGCAGTCATAATTTCTGCGATACCAGCCTTATCATCAGCACCCAAAAGTGTAGTACCATCAGTTGTAATAAGACGATGACCTTTCAAACTCTTTAAATGAGGGAAATCACTCACCTTAATCCAAGAATCACTTCCTTCTAAATGAATATCCTTACCATTGTAGTTTTCAATAATCTGAGGTTTTACATTTTCTCCAGAAAAATCAGGCGCAGTATCCATATGTGCAATCAAACCAATGGTTTTTTTGTTTTCCATACCTGGAGTAGCTGGAAGGAGTCCGTAGACATAACAGGTATCACTAAGGCGTACCTTTTCTAACCCCATATCGCAAAGTTCCTGTTCCAAAACCTTGGCAAGAGTAAATTCTCTTTCGCTGGTAGGGTTTATAGTACCATTTTCATCTGAAGTAGTCCAATAAGAAACATAATTCAAAAAACGTTCTTCAACTCTCATATTGTATCCTTTCTAGTACAAAAAATAATTGAAAAAGTCCTTGCATTTATGAGTCTAATACTATATAATAACTTTTGCGTCGAAAGGCGCTTCACATATATGCACCCTTAGCTCAGTTGGTAGAGCACCTGACTCTTAATCAGGGTGTCCAGGGTTCGAGCCCCTGAGGGTGCACTTAGGTCTTAGGCTTACAGAATTGTAAGTTTAGGGCTTATTTTTTGCCTAAATATAAGAACTTTTTCTATATGTCATTGTACTGTAATATGTATAAAAAAACAACACCCTAGAGCACAAGAAAGTGTTCTAGGGTGTTTTCTAATACTTTATTATCTCGATGCAATCAACTTACAAATTGGATTTCCCTTGCTAGAAAATTTTTCTTCATATTCTGTCATGACATTTCCGAAGTTAAGCATTGGATCTTCATGTAAGTCATAGGTATGTACATCGATATGCCATACCTCAGAATTATTAATCTCTTCTAAGGAGAAGTCAAATAATCCCACATTGTCTGTTTTAAATTCCAAACGTCCATTTTTTGCTAAGAACTGGTCATAGCGAGCTAAGAATTCCGAAGAGGTAAGACGACGGCGAGCATGTCTATCCTTTGGCCATGGATCTGAGAAGTTTAAGTAAATGCGGTTTACTTCTTCTTCTGCGAAGATTTCTGGTAAGGTAGCAGCATCTACACAAAGGAATTTTACATTAGGTAATGGATTTTCTTCGATTTTCTGTACGGCACGAAGAAGTACGCTGGTGTAGCGTTCGATACCAATATAGTTGATATTTGGATTGAGTGCGGCGAGGTCCATGATAAAGCGGCCTTTTCCCATACCGATTTCAATATGTATTGGATTGTCGTTGCCGAAGATGTTAGACCAGTTGCCTTTATGTTCGGTAGGAGTCTGGATACAGAAGCTGCTGTTAGCAACTACTTCATCTGCTCCTGGAATATTACGAAGTCTCATAAGGTTTCTCCTTGTCATTTTATTTCATACATATTATACTTAATGTTAGGAAAAAAATCCACAGGAGTATACATATGATTAAAAGAAAATATAGGTGGCGTAAGGGATTGTGTGCGGCTTTGGCAGGAATACTTCTTTTTTCTGCTCCAACGGAGGCGAAAGCAGATGTATATTGGCCAGAAGGTCCTTCCATAGTTTCGCCATCAGCTATCGTAATAGAAGTAAATTCGGGAGCAGTTCTTTATGAAAAGAATGCAGACCAAGTCAACTATCCTGCTAGTATTACAAAGGTCATGACGACTTTGTTAGCATTGGAACATTGCGATTTAGATGAGATAGTTACATTTTCGGATGATGCAATTAAATACAATCAGGGTGATACCTCACATATCGCACGTGATTATGGCGAAGAGATGACCATGAAGGAGTGTTTGTATGCGGTTATGTTGGAATCTGCCAATGAATGTGCATATGCTGTTGCTGAGCATGTAGGTGTGAAGCTGGGCGGCGATTATAAAACTTTCATTGACTTGATGAATGAACGTGCAAAAGAGTTGGGGTGTACAAATACACATTTTAACAATTCCAACGGACTTCCAGATAAAGAGCATTGGACAAGTGCCCATGACATGGGATTGATTTCTGCAGAAGCGTATAAGAATGAAACCTTCCGAGTAATCGTCGGTTCAAGAAATTATAAGATTCCGCCAACCAACAAGCATAAAGAGCCTACATATCTTAACAATCACCATGCGATGATTAGTAATTATAAAACGGATGAATTTTTGTATGAATATTCGACTGGAGGAAAAACTGGATATACTGATTCTGCAGCCTTCACCTTAGTGTCTTATGCAGAAAAAGATGACTTAACATTGGCGTGCGTTGTAATGAAAACGAATGCAGATGCAAGATTTAGAGATACAAAGAATTTGTTCGAGCATTGCTTCCAGAATTACCAGGCGATATCAATTGATGCGAATGGATCCACAGGAGATGCGGAAGCTGAAAACAATGGCATTATGATAAACCATGAGTCCTTTGTTAAATTAGATGAAAATGCACACGTGGTACTTCCAATTACAGCGGATGTATCCGATGTAGAAATGACCTTAGTAAAAGAGGATTTAAAAGAAGGTTCCATAGCAAAGCTTATGTACACCTATGGTGGACATGTTGCAGGATGCGTAGATGTCATCTTTGCAAATGCGGTAGTAGAAGAAAACTACTTTGATGGAAGCAAGAAACCTACGGATGTAAACATCGTTGAAATCAAACCTATTTATGTAGCGATTGCAGTCTTAATCTTAATCGGTATTATTGTAGCGATCATTTTTGGAAAGAGATTATACGATAACTACTATGTAATATTACACGATATGGAAGTAAGAAAGCAAAGAAGAGACAGATTTAGACCAATTGAGAGAAAAAGAAAGAGAAGAAGCCGAAATGACCGCATGTTTCGATAGAGTTTCTTTTAAAACGACATAATATAAGACAAAACAATCGAAAACCGACAATATATTCGCGAGATATATTGTCGGTTTTTGGGTTTATGACACATGGGATTTAAAGTTAAATTGTCAGACTATTTAATAAAATGAGTAACTGACTTTTGTTTTCTGTGTAAATAAGCAGACCATTCGAGGTTTCTACTATGGTGATGTATTTTCCTTGGAAGGTTTCTGTGCTTTCAATCAAATGAATCAGGTAGGATTTCATATAGGAGTTCACAGAGAGAAATACGGTTTCCACCTGTTCCATTGGATGAATGGAAACAGCAGCTTCTTTTAAAAGCTGTGAAATTTGTTTTTCGTTTTCCAACTGTGCATTTGTTTTGTTTACAATGTAATATCCATTTTCATCCTTTGGCATATCCAAAGCTTTGATGGCGCGCTGCACCTGTTTGGTCAGAGCATCGGATGCTGGATATAAGGATTCGAAATAGTTCATGAAGTCAGAGGCAAATCGAAAATGTTTATTTCTTCCATTTTCCAATACTTCTGTCATAAGGATTCTCTTTATAATTCCTTCGCAGGTCTCTCGGGAAGGATTTTTTCTTAAGCTAGTACTTCTTTCCATAGCTCCTCCTGTTACAAAATTAGATTAAGACAAAATAGAATGTCTATATTTGTATTATAGGACAAAATGTGCTAGGAATCAATACAAAAGATAGCTTGACGAAACCACCAAATAAAGCTAAAATGAATTCATATACCACAAAAATTTTTATAAGGCGGAAAAAAATACCAATGATTTACAAAAGAAGTGAAGAAATGGAACGTATCTTAAAAGAAGTATATCAATGTATCGATGATAATGGTGGCATTGCAAAGAAGGAGCAATTGGCAGCTTTGGGAATTGATTATCGTCGTGTTCTTGACTTTGTAGAAAATAAGGAACTCATTCGAATTAAGAACGGATACTATACCTATGGAATTGAGCGTTTCTCGGAAGAGGCTTTAGTATCAAAGTTATTCCCAGATGGAGTTCTTTGTATGGAAAGTGCATTATATGCATATGGTTACATTTCGCGTAAACCATTTGGTTTTCATATTGCCGTGGACAAGAATACTTCAAAGTCTAGATTTAAAATGGATTATCCAAAGGTGATTCCATATTATACGGAACCTGAGGTTTTAAAGATTGGTGTGACTACCATTCAATATGAAGGAAACGAATTCCAAATCTATGACAAAGATAGATTGATTTGTGATTGCTTAAAATATGAGAGCAAAATGAATCGTGAAGATTTTAAGGAAGCTCTGCAGTCTTATATCAAAGATGAAGATAAAGATATTTCTGCTTTGATGGAGTATGCAAGAGAACGAAAAGTGGTTAAGAGAGTACAGAGCCTTATTGGAGTGTGGTTATAATGAAACTTGGAATGCAATTTCCAAAAGAGTGGATAGAGAAAAGTGAAAAAGATGACATCTTAGTTTCGGATATTTTGTATGGCGTAGCTGTGGAAGATTTGCTTCGTCGTATTGAAGCGTCGCAGTTTTATGAATTCCTTTGGCTGACAGATGAGCAGGCAGTGGGCCTGGAGGCATACAAAAAGAAAAGCAAGGACCGCATAGAATTTTTATATGTAGAAAGTGGCAAGAAAAACTATCTTTCACGTGCGGTTGCAGGACAAGCTTTTGATTTGGATGTGTTGGCACTTTTGTTGGAAGAGTTGTTTTCAGAAACGGATGAGCAGACCCAGTGGGAATATAAGGTGACGGATTTAGAAAATGGTAAGTCATTGCATCTTACGTATACCTATTTGGAGATGCAGGTGCCAGTTTCTTTGTATATTCGTACTTGCGTAGTAAATACCTTGAAGAAAAAAGAGAAGGTGCTACCATACTTACTGGATGATAGAAGGCATTGCAAATATCTTTGCTATTCCAAAGAAAGTATTTTGGCGGATTCTTTGTTTGAAATTATGCGAAAGCTGGAATTGATTTCAGATATGGAAGCCTATGCGGAAGCGAATCAGATTTTGAAGGAATATTCCATTAGTGGTCGATATATATTGGACGAATTTTATGCAATGGGAGAAAAAGAGCCAAAGGTGAAATCCTTAAAGCGTTTGGATCAGGTTGCTTCCTATAAGGATTATGCATACATGAAAAAACGTTGGCAGCAGCATGAGCGACTTCACAAATGTGAAAAAGAAGATTGGGAATGTGTGGTAGATCGAATTCTTAAGTTTCTTGGACCAGTTTGGAAGGCGCTTTGTGAGGATGAGATTTTCTTTGACGACTGGATGCCAGAACTTGAAAGATTTTTAGGATAGTAATATACTAGAGGGATAGTACAAATGGGTAAGATTTTTTGTGTTATGGGAAAAAGTGCAACAGGCAAAGATACGATTTATCAGAAGCTGTTGACGGAAAGTAAGTTAGAATTAAAAAGAATTATTCCATATACGACGAGACCAATCCGAGAAGGAGAGGTTCCAGGACGAGAGTATCATTTTTGTACCGAAGAAGATGTACAAAGATTGGAAGGAGAGGGACGTATTGTAGAGCTTAGAGCTTATGATACCGTATATGGAATCTGGAAATATTTTACCGTGAATGATGAGAGTATCCAATTAGAAAAGGAAAACTATTTGTTGATTGGAACCTTGGAAGCTTATGTAAAGATTCGTGATTACTTCGGAGAGGATAAAGTACTTCCTATTTATATAGAAGTAGAGGATGGACTCCGACTCACACGTGCAATTGCGCGCGAACAGTCGCAGGAGGTTCCAAAGTACGAAGAAATGTGTCGTCGTTTTTTGGCAGATGCAAAAGATTTCTCGGAAGAGAATTTAACAGCAGCGGGTATTGAAACTCGTTTTGTAAATATGGATTTAGCAGATACCCTTACAAAGGTAGAGACCTACATTGAATCACAGATGTAGAGAAAAGGAGGTGGCCAGACATGGATATGAATATGAAAGTCAGTGAACTTACTCAGATTAATCAGGTAACAGAAGCTGCGAAGCCAGTTCAAGGCGATGGTTCATTTAAGTTTACATTGTCGAGTGCCATCACAGACGCGGAGCTTCAGGCAAAAGTCGAATCCTTGATGTTGGATATCACTTCTCAGGGTGAGAGAATTGCCAGACATATGGATATCCGCGATTTGAAGAGATATCGAGGGCTGGTGAAAGAGTTTTTAAATGAAGTCGTGTATCGTTCCCACAAGTTTTCTCGTGAGAACTTCTTGGATAGACGAGGCAGACATCGAGTGTATGGTATTATTCGTAAAATTGATGAGACTTTAGATGCGCTTGCGGAAGAGCTTGTAGCGGATGAGCAGGATCATCTTGCAATACTTAGTAGAATCGGCGAGATAGAAGGACTTTTATTAGATATCTTCACCTAAGAATATGATGCAAAGGAGATAGGATGGCACGATTTAGTGATATTATCGGACACAACCAAATAGTAGAACATTTAAAGACTGCCATTCGCATGGAAAAAATCTCACATGCCTATATTTTGAATGGGGAAAGCAATGCGGGGAAGATGATGCTGGCAGAAGCCTTTGCGACAGCACTCCAATGCGAGAGTGGAAATGACGAACCTTGCATGAATTGCCGCTCTTGTCATCAAGCCGCGGAGCACAATCAGCCGGATATCATTTATGTAACCCATGAAAAGCCAAATATCATTTCGGTAGACGATATTCGTCATCAACTGAATAATGATATTGTAATCAAACCATATAGCAGTAAATACAAAATCTATATTGTAGACGAAGCAGAGAAAATGAATACGCAGGCACAGAATGCACTTCTTAAAACGATCGAAGAGCCACCTGCATACGGAGTAATCTTGCTTTTGACCACGAATGCAGATGCATTTTTGCCAACGATTTTGTCTCGTTGCATTACTTTGAATTTAAAAAGTGTAAACGAAGATTTGATCAAAGAGCATCTGATGCAGAAATATCAGATTCCGGATTACCAGGCAGATGTATGTGCAGCCTTTGCTCAGGGGAATGTGGGCAAAGCGATCCAGCTGGCATCCTCAGGAGAGTTTAATGAGTTAAAAGCTTCTGCGCTATTACTTATTAAAAAGCTGGATGATATGGATTTGTATGAATTAAATGATTGTATTAAACAAATCAGTGATTTTAAACCAAAAATTCAGGAATATTTTGATTTGCTGACACTTTGGTTTCGAGATGTGCTTTATATGAAAGCCACCAACGATGTAAATAACCTTATTTTTAAGGATGAGGTTTATGATATAAAAAAACAGGCAGCAAAAAGAACTTACACAGGGATTGAAAACATACTGCAATCCTTAGAGCAGTCAAGAGTACGTTTGAATGCAAATGTGAATTTCGATTTAGTAATAGAATTGTTGTTGCTGACCATAAAGGAGAACTAATTATGACAAGAGTAGTAGGAATCCGTTTCCAGAAAGCAGGAAAGATATATTATTTTGATCCATGCGGATTCGATTTGGAAACAGGAATGCACGCCATCGTAGAAACAGCCAGAGGTGTAGAAATGGGAACGGTTCTCATTCCTCCAAAGGATGTGGAAGATGATAAAGTAATACAGCCATTAAAACCAGTGCTTCGTATTGCAACAGATGAAGATGAGAAAACCATCGAGAAAAATAAGGAAAAAGAAAAAGAAGCTTTTGAAATCTGTAAAGAAAAGATTTTAAAACATGGCTTGGAAATGAAGCTGGTAAATGCAGAGTATACCTTTGATAATAACAAGTTGCTCTTTTACTTTACTGCAGACGGAAGAATCGACTTCCGTGAATTGGTAAAAGACCTTGCAGCAGTATTCCGTACAAGAATCGAGCTTCGCCAGATTGGCGTAAGAGATGAGACTAAGATTCTTGGCGGTATCGGTATCTGTGGAAGACCACTTTGCTGCAAGACTTATCTTGCAGACTTTGTTCCAGTATCAATTAAGATGGCAAAAGAACAGAATCTTTCCTTAAATCCTACCAAGATTTCAGGTGTTTGCGGAAGACTTATGTGCTGTCTCAAAAATGAACAGGATACTTATGAATACTTAAACAGCCGCCTTCCAAATGTAGGAGATACTGTATTTTCGAAGGATGGAGCGAAGGGAGAAGTACAGAGTGTAAGCGTACTTCGCCAGCTTGTAAAGGTAGTCATCGATAATGGAGATGAAAAAGAATTACGTGAATATAAGGTGGATGAACTTAATTTCCGCCCTAAGAAGCGTAAAGATGTAAAAATTACCGAAGAAGAATTAAAAGAGTTAGAAGGCTTGGAAGATGAGGTAACAGAAGATGTAGCTTCTGAAGCATCAAAGCCAAATAACAATCATAAAGATCGTCACGATGGAAAAGGAAAACGTTATTTTGGAAAAAACAAAAAACGAAACAACAACTCTTCTGAAAAATAAAGAACGTTTGGATGATTTAAATATCAAGGGATATCAGATTATCCAGGATCCAGAGCGTTTCTGCTTTGGAATGGATGCAGTGCTCTTATCCAGCTTTGCTAACATAAAAAGAGGTGAGAAGGTTTTGGATTTGGGCACAGGAACTGGAATTATCCCAATACTTTTAGAAGCAAAAACCCAGGGAAAACACTTTACTGGTCTGGAAATTCAGCCAGAAAGTGCGGACATGGCAGAAAGAAGCGTTCGATATAACCATTTGGAAGATAAAATATCCATTGTAACAGGTGATATTAAAGATGCTTCAAATATATTTGGAGCATCTTCTTTTGATGTAGTGACTACAAACCCACCATATATGATAGATGACCATGGATTGAAGAATGGTTTAGATGCAAAAACGATTGCTCGTCACGAGGTGCTTTGTACACTGGACGACACATTAATGCAAAGTGCTCGAATTTTAAAACAGAGCGGACGCTTCTATATGGTGCACAGACCGTTCCGTTTGGCAGAGATTTTTGCCAAAATGGTGGCCTATGGAATCGAACCAAAGCGTATGCAGCTCGTTTATCCGCACTTAAATAAGGAACCAAACATGGTTTTAATCGAAGGATATCGTGGTGGAAAGTCCAGAATCACGATTGAAAAGCCGTTAATCGTTTATAACGAAGATGGCTCGTATACCGATGATATACTGGCAATGTACGGAATGTTAAATCAAGATTAAATAAAATTTGGCGTTTTTGAGCCAAAGGAGGCAAAAATGGCAGGGACACTTTACTTGTGTGCGACTCCGATTGGAAATTTGGAGGATATCACCTACCGAGTGCTTCGCACTCTAAAGGAAGTGGATTTGATTGCAGCGGAAGATACAAGAAACTCGATTAAGCTGTTAAATCACTTCGATATCCAGACTCCTATGACGAGTTACCATGAATTTAATAAGATAGATAAGGCTTATCAGCTGGTTTCCAAGTTAAAAGAGGGAAAAAATATTGCTCTGATTACAGATGCTGGTACACCAGGCATATCAGATCCAGGGGAAGATATCGTTCGTATCTGTTATGAAGAAGGCATTGAAGTAACCTCTCTTCCAGGAGCGGCAGCCTGCATTACTGCACTTACGATGTCTGGCCGTTCTACCAGACGTTTTGCATTTGAAGCCTTTTTGCCAAAGGATAAAAAGGAAAGAGCAGCGGTGCTTGAAGAATTAAAGGATGAAACCAGGACGATTATTCTTTATGAAGCGCCACATCATTTGTTAAAAACGGTAAAAGAACTCTTAGAAGCCCTAGGAGACAGAGAGCTTACTGTATGTAGAGAGCTTACCAAGAAGCACGAAGAGAAAATACAGACCACCTTTTCTTCTCTCCTTTCTTATTATGAAGAAAGAGAACCAAGAGGCGAGTATGTACTCGTGATTTGTGGAAAAAGCCGCGAGGAAATCGTGAAACAGCAGCAGGCCAGCTGGGAAGAAATGTCCATTGAAGATCATATGAAACACTATGAAGATCAAGGCGTTGACCACAAAGAAGCAATGAAACTGGTAGCGAAAGATAGAGGTGTTAGTAAAAGAGATATTTATCAATATCTTTTGAAGTAAAATGGGAAAGATTAGAGATAGACGACAAAAAGTTAAGAAAAGAAAACAGATAGTACAGTTTTTGGCAGGATGGGGTGTAACAGTAGTCTTTTCGCTGTTCCTTTTTTTGGTAGTAAATGGTTTTGGAAAGTGGTTGGATAGCATTGAAAGCTCAATACCAGAAGAAATAGCAACCGAATCCCTATTAACGGACTGGGAACCATTGGTTACAGAAGATGAGCCAGAAACGATGCAGATTGTCATGGTTGGAGACATGCTAATTCATGATAAAATTCTAAAATCTGCGAAGCAAGAGGATGGAAGTTACAACTTTGACCACTTGTTTGTTCATACAGCGGAATTTATTTCTTCTGCGGACCTGGCAATTGCAAACCAGGAAACCATTATAGGTGGAGAACGATATGGATACACAGGATATCCAAGTTTTAATACACCACATACCCTGATAGATGCAGAAGTAAAGGCTGGTTTTGATGTACTGTTGCTAGCCACCAACCATGTTCTGGATAAGACGAAAAACGGAACACTAAACTGTATGGAATACTTAGATAATACGTATCCAGATCTAGGATATGTAGGAATCAACCATAGCCAGGAAGAGCAAGATAATCATATCTATACCTATGAGGCAAATGGTATCACCGTGGCGATATTAAATTATACCTATGGAACCAACGGACTTAAGATTCCAGAGGATATGCCATACTTAGTAAATATGCTTGATGAAGATAAAATTCGCTCTGACATTCGAAAAGCGGAAGAAATTGCAGACTTTACAATTCTCTGTCCTCATTGGGGAACGGAATATAAATTAGAACCAGATAGAAACCAGAAAAAATGGGCAAATATCTTTTTAGAGGAAGGTGTGGACCTGGTATTAGGAAGTCATCCACATGTAATAGAGCCTGTCGAGTGGCTGACCCATGAAAACGGTAATAAAATGTTAGTATATTATTCGGTTGGAAACTTTGTAAATGGAACAGCTTCCTCAGGGCATGGTGTAAGTAATCGAATGGTAGGTGGAATTGCAGATATTACTCTAGAGAGAAATGAGGAAACCGGGGAAGTATCTATCATAAGGTATGACGCGATTCCTATTGTGTGTCATATTGCGGAAGGAACAGAATATTCCGTTTATTATTTAGACGATTATACAGAAGAATTGGCCTCCGAAAACCGAATTCTTTTACAGGATTCCGAATTTTCAAAGGCCCTTTGTGAATCTCTTGTAGATCAAGTCTGGGGAGAAGAATAGTAATAAGGAAGATACTTTTTTACTATACCAAATGGCGCAGGGCCAATATCCAGAACAGCTTTATGGAATTGTATATCCGAATATTCAGTTCCAAATAAATCCTGCGCAAATTCTTTCAACTCCAAAAACTCAATATAACCAATATAATATTTCAAATAGTTACCCGGCTCAGAAAGAATGAGCTGGGTAATTTCTTTTATTACCTTTTCGTCAGTTATTCCGAAACCTTCCCAAAACGCTTTGGTTTCTTCAAAATCCCAGCCATAGTAATGAAGTCCGATATCTGCAGATGCATAAAGGCTTAGGGTTGCAGCTTGATTATGTGCTAAAAAAGCAGCAACAGCATCTTCCAATCCTGCATATTCATAGGCCATCATTTCTATATAAGTCGCCCAACCTTCCACAAAGCCACCATAGTTTAAAATGCTACGGATCGGAGGAAGGTCATAGGTATAGGTCATGACGGTCTGATACAAATGTCCAGGATAACCCTCGTGAGCCAGTGTAGTAAAAGCATAAATATCCGAAGAAATAAAACCATCGTTGATATAAATCACGTTTTCTAGATAGTTATCCAGCGGTGCCACAATATAAAAGGCTGGAGCCAGATACTCCTCTAATGCCGGTTCAACATAATTGATTTCATAATCAGAATCTGGCGGTGCAGGAAAATCTTCTAATATAGAAGACTGCAATTTCGACAGCATAGCATCCGGGTTTATCATTTCCCATTCCAGATTGGCGCAGGTTTCTAGCAGCGTTTCATTTTCTGCCTGCAGAAGCGAGCAGGACAATAAATCATTCATACGTTGATTTTCTATACGCCGGTAAAGGGCATCGATACTTTCTTCGCATCCCGTCTGCGCATACACCAGCTGTTCATAATACTCTTTTCCATTAACAAAATAGCAAATCCCATTTTCATTTTTTCCAGTATCTTTTAATAAAGTAAGTTCTGCAATCATGTTTTCATATGCCGGAAAGAGCTGTTTCTCCAAGATAGCCTGGTTTTGTCTCTTATAAGAAGCCGTCTTCTGGGCGGATAAATCAAGATCTCCCAGTCTCGAATCAAAGGAAGTAAGCAGGTAATGGTTATTTCGATTTTGTAAAAAAGACTCACAGCTTTCTATCACTAATGCACATAGATCATCGGACATAAACATGCCTTTGTTAGATTTTTCCGCTTCGAACTCTATAACTTGGTAGAAATATTCGTCTGTTAAAGCAATAAGTTCCAGATAGTCTTTTACATCCTGTTCGCTGTCAAATTCATACTCTGCAAACAAAATCGGAAGTTCCATCTGTAGCCCTCCAGAAAAGGAAAGCGGTTCCTGATACAAATCATATTTACACAAATTGATTTGTGTATTTAGATAGTCTACCAAGATATCATAGGTTAACTGATTTTCCAAAGAGAGTTCCTCGTAGTCGTAGGAGCGTACTTTAGAAAGCGTCTCTTTTAAATATGTAGATGAAGTTGTACGTGCCTCCTTTGAGAAATCGCCCAAAGAAATCGCATAATCAGTAATTCCCAGTGCGGCTGGATCTTCTATCGAATAATGTAGGTTGATGGTATTTGTCGAGATTTCATCTAGAAAAAGTTGATTCGTGAATTGTTCAAAATCGCCAGTGGGCTGTTTCACACAGCCCACTAACAAAAAGACTATTAGAATAAAAGTAAGTACTTGTGAAAGAAAGTGCCGCATAATTCCTCTTTTCAAAAATAGGATTATATAATTTTATGCAAATTCTCCACCTTTAGAACCTGGCATTGTAAAACCAAGTTCAGCCATATATTTTCCCATCTTACTGGTTGACTTATCTTCAAAGACTGGCTGCCCGAATACTTTCTTCAACCATTCTACAGATAAATCCTGCCAGCAAGAGAATGCTTCGTTTAAAACCTGAGAACTGCCGTCCGCAGTTACTTCATTTGCGAGAGCATATCCGTGTGGACCATGCTGGAATACATGAAGCTCGTAGAAGAGACCATTTTCTGCGTATTTATTTGCTACTGGCAATGCACCATAAGTAGTAAGAAGGTCTTCCGCAGTGGCTACCATAAATACAGGTGGTGCATCTTTTGTAATCTTGCTTAAAAGATCAAACTGAGCAGCATCTTCATTGGTTACTTCTTTTTTGCCGGTCAAAAGCTGAAGCATAAATGCACCAGGCATGTTTGGAATCGTAACGGCAGGATAACCAAGAATCATACCATTTACTTTATTTTCTGCCAGAAGACCTGCTGCAAGAGCAAGATGTCCGCCTGCAGAGAAGCCACAGCTTAAAATCTTGTCTGGATCAATATTCCATTCTTCTGCATGCTCACGAATGTAGCCGACAGCCCAGCTGATTTCTTCTAATGGAGAAAAGCCTGCTGCATCCCAGCCAGTAGAATAGCGGAGCACAAATGCGTGATATCCTTTTGCTGCATAGCCTAAAGCGATAGGTTCGCCTTCACGTGGTGAGCAGTACACATATCCGCCACCAGGACAAACAATAATTGCAGGACGCTTCTTTTCCTGTCCCAATGTAATTTCACAATCTAAGATATACCCTTCCAAAGTAGCTTCTGGATGTTTAGGGCATTCCATATGAATCATTTTCATCTTGCATACCTCCCAGTATTTTCCTTATAATAGTAAGTATTATAACACAGATTTCAAAAAAGGGGCGACTCTATGGAAAAATTCGTATATGAAATAGGCGATATTGTAAAACTTAAAAAACCACATCCTTGTGGCGCAAATGACTGGGAAATACTACGTGTTGGGGCTGACTTCCGTTTGAAGTGTACAGGTTGTGGTCACCAGGTTATGATAGCCCGAAAACTCGTAGAAAAGAACACAAAAAGTTTGCAAAAAAAGGCTTGCAAACCTTGATAAAACGTGGTATCATCTGTTTTCGGTATATAAACTAATTCCTTGCTCATGAGAAATTTTCGTGGGCCAGAGACCAAAAGGAGGTAAAATCGCATGAACAAATATGAATTAGCACTTGTTGTTAGTGCAAAGATCGAAGATGATGCGAGAGCAGCAGTCGTAGCAAAAGCACAGGACTACGTTACACGTGCAGGCGGTGTTGTTTCAGAAGTAGAAGAATGGGGTAAGAAGAAATTAGCTTACGAAATTCAGAAACAGAG
>JAZKYR010000065.1:0-9297 GCA_045612245.1 Agathobacter sp. | reverse complement strand
TCTTCTTCGACTCTAGCGTACAGTTTTTCAAATCCACTGTCAAGCTGCTGCATCTGTTCAATGAGTTCTGCTTTTTCTTCTACAGTTTTATCAAACTCTTCTACGGATGCTTCTTTATCCTCTAGGATACTTCCCTGTCGGATATTTACTTCTATTATCTGATTCAACACCTGAATCTTACGATCCAGACTTTGAATCATAATATCGATATATGTCTGTTTCATACACACCTCTAAGATACAGTTGCCTGACCTGTTGCATTCAGACGCATAACCTCTTTCCAGGTATCACGCATGGTACGAAGATGTCTTAATACCTCTTCTAAAATCGCTGCATCCTTCTGGATGTTTGCTGCATGAAGTCTACGAATCAAATAGTCGTATACTCTATCAAAGTCTTCCCATACTGGATATTTATGATCCAAGGTGTATTGGAATTCTCTAAGGATACGTTCCACTTTGATGATATTATTATGTGCCTTTTCGATATCGTTTTCTTCAATGCCCATGATTGCGATATTACAGAACTTGATTGCTCCATCATAGAGCATAAGTGTAAGCTCTGCAGGGGATGCAGTCATGATTTTGCTATTTTTATAGGCTGCATATGGATTATTTACTGCCATTTCTTTTTACCTCTCCTTATTGACCTAATAAACCAGCGATTGAATTTGTCTGGCTCTGAAGTTTAGATAATGCTACTTCCATGTCTGAGAATTTATTGTAGTAGTAATCTTCTTCCTTCTGTACTTTTTCTTCCCATTCCTTGATGAGTCTTTCTATGCTAGTAAGCTCTTTATCCATCTCTTTGTCATTGTATACCTTGTAAGCAGAGCTTAACTCGGTAGACTTCATCTTCGAATCAATCGCTGTATAGAGATTAGATGTAAGCTTTTTCATGAACTCTAAAATCTGATCTGGATCTTCCTGGATAGCCTTCATAAGCTTATCTTCATTTCCAGATGTCTTGGTATCATCTTCATCACCATCGATATGGAAAGCATACTGCTCGTTCTTTGGTGCATTAAGGAAACCAAGTGTAGAGATACCGAAGTTTCCAAGACTTAATTTCTGTCCATTGATTTCAATACTTTGAGACATTGCTCCTGTCATCGCATTCATAATGGCTCCTAAAGAACTATCACGACGAAGGAGTGCATCCTTAATCTTATCTTCCCACTTTTCAATCTGAGTATCAGACATAGCGTCTTTTTCTTCATCGGTAAGTGGTTCATAATCTCCTGCAGAATCTGCATTGTAGAGTTTGGTAATCTCGTTGATTACGCTGTTGTATTCTGTCAGGAAGTCTTTAATCTTATCATAGATACCCTGTGTATCTACAGCTGTAGTAATGGAAATTGCTTCTGTGGTTACTGCCTGTGCTTCAATAGTAAGACCGTTTACGCTGAAACTATTACTTGAGCTTGTAAAGATCGCTCCGTTTAATTCGATCATAGCGTCAGAACCAGAAATCTTGATAGCACCACCACTAGTAGGTGTGGCGTTATTAAATACATCTACCGCATTGGCTGCTTTTGCTGCCATTTCATTGATTTCTGCTGTAAGGGCATCTCCTTCAAGTGCTGCCAAACCTGCTACATCTGCTTTCTTAATCGCTGCAATGTTATCGTTAGCAGTCTTAATCTGACGAGTTGCTTCGTCGTATGTATCCTGGAAGTCTTTGATTTGATTTTCTAAGTTTTCAGTAGTCTCAGAAAGCAAACCATCACCATAATTATATACGAGTTTCACATCATCTTTGTTTGTATTTAAGATTTCTGTGTACTTATCTAGTACGTCATCTACATCCTTTCCCGCTGGAATAACATCGCTATGGTTTTTTAAATATTCTCTTACATCTTCTTTATCTATGCCCTTTACTTTATAGAGCTCTTTGCTCATGTCATAAAGCTGTTCTGCAGTAAGGTTTGCATATCCCGCTTCTTCAAATGCTTTATCCAGATCATCTAATGCCTGTCTTGCATCACGATGTTTCACGAGCGCGTTGTAGGTATCTACATCTGTCTGATATGTTTTGATGGTAGCTTCTTCGTCTGCGATTGCTTTTTTGTATTCTGTTGCTTTCTCGCTCAAATAAGCTGCTACATCTACATTTCCGTTTTCATCAAAAGATTTCGCTGCCTCTGCCGCTTTATATAAATCATACGCTTCCTGATATGCTGCACCTGCAGATGTGAATACTTTCTGACCATCTTTGATTTCTACAATTGAGGCATCTAAGCCCATGGCTTTTAATGCATCCTGTCCGTTTTCATCGATGGCACAAAGATCGAAGTCATTATCTGCTCCACTTTCCTTTGAACTGATGAAGAATCGTTTATTGTTCGCATCGAAGCTAGCATTCATTCCTGCATCACGTAACTGTGTGATGAAATCAGAAATCTTAGTATCTGCTGAGATTTTGATTTCTTTTTTCTCTCCGCCTTTGGTACGTACTTCGAGTGTAGTTTCTCCACCTTTGTAACCGAGGTCAGACATTCTACTGTTACTTGTGAAGTCGCCTTCTAATTTCGCACCGGTGATATACGATGCCTGCGCTGTTGCGAGAATCTGGAGTTTCTGTGTGCCTGAAACCGCTTCTGAAGAAGCTGTTACCTTTGCTTTAGTCGCATCTGATACAGAAGTTCTCTTTAAGTTGTATGCTGAGTCATAGCGAAGGTTTGAAATATTGGTGTATAAACCATAAATTTTTGCATTCAGGCCCTGCCAAGCGTCTTTCTTCCACTCGAGCTTGGTCTGCTGTTTTTGATATTTTTCTGTTTTAAGGCTATACGCAGATACGAGTTCTTTTACAAGTGCATCTGTATCCAAGCCTGAGTTAATTCCTGATAAACGGATTGGCATAATGTTCTCCTTTCTTGATTGGCGCTTCGATTAACGTCTTTCGTCAATCATTAATCCTGCCATTTCCCATACACGTGCGATCATGTCGAGAGTCTTGTCAGGTGGAAATTCCTTGATGATTTCTTTTGTCTGTTTATCTACGATTTTGATGGTTACACGATTTGTATCATCATGTACTCCCCAAACCGCTTCTGAGTTATTTGCACGTTTGTTGATTTCTTCTACAGCACGTTTAATCTGTGCAGCCTGTGCTTCTGCACTACCTGGCTGTGGACCTCCACTGCCTTCACCGCTGGCTTCTTTCGTGTTCATTGCCATAGTATCTTTTGCAATTGCATCAGATACCTGTGGTGCTTCTGCTACTTCTACTTTGTGTGCTACTTCTGCTTTTACTTCTGGTGCGGATACACTTGCTTGAAAGCTCATGCCTGCGCCTTTGATTGCTTCAATTCCCATAATCTACACCTCCATGTGTTATCTTTAGAATAAATCTTTTAATGCGTCTAAGCCTTCTGGGCTAAATGATGCTTTGTTTTCTTCCTGAATCTGTAAGTATACTTCTTTACGGTAAATAGGTACTTCCTTTGGTGCTGCGATACCGATTTTTACCTGATCTCCTCTTACTTCTAAGATGGTGATTTCAATGTTGTTGTTGATCATTAAGGCTTCGCCTTTTTTTCTAGTTAATGCTAACATCTTATTCACCTGCCTTTTCTTTATTGCCCTTGAGCAGGTCATATACTTTATATTTTACTGGGAAATCATCTTCTGTGATGATCTGTGCGCCTTTGTGTGAGTTCATGTTGATTACGATAGGTGCTTTTAAGTTTACTGAGAAATCTTCTACTTTCTTAGGTACTGTTACAGTTACTAAGATGTATGTATTGTCTTCTCTCATTTCACCAAGTGGTGCGAGGATTTCTTCGCTTACGCTTGGTGCGTAATCTTCTTTTACGGTAAGTGGGTCAGCTACTGGGAATGCGATGTCTCCGTCATCCATAGACTGAAGCCACAAAATTCTGAATTTCTTTTCTTTCTTTTCTTCATCAAAAATCAATGCGAAATGTTTTAATTCTGGGAATCCAATCATCCCTCTTTCCATTGTGATGATTTTTTCATCTGCCACATCGATTGTGCCAAATAATCTTGTTACTGCCTTCATGGTTTTTCCTCCTTCGTCTCCGACGAGCGTTTTTTAAATATACTGTAACAGGTTGCTTTCGTTGAGCTTTCCTGCTGCGGTCAATGATGATGTGTACGCGTTGTAAGATGCGTAGTAGTCAATAATGATATCTGAGATGTCTCTGTCTTCGTTGTTAGACTTTAACTCTTCGATAGTCGTCTGCTGATTTTCTACTCTTACCTTTGTAAGAGATAAGCTGTTCTGCTTACTACCTACGTCGATGATTGCGATGTTTACACTTTCCATGTAGTTGTCGAATCTGGTGATGTAGTTCTCGTAAGTCTTCTGCATGTTGTCATCAGCATAGTCAGCCTCTTTCTGAGCTGCATCCAAATATCCCTGAAGCATTTCCTGTGATCTCTCATCCTGGTACTGTGCTTCGTTCATCATAATTTTTATTTTTTCTACTTTTCTATTAGCGTTAATAGAACGCTGTACCACATTTACAAGTTCGTTTACATCTCTCTGAATTTCGGTATCGAAAATCATGTCTGCCTGTGTGTTGATAGTAGTTGTGGTATTCGCTGCTGTAGTGTAGTTGATATCCTGATCTTCTTTTGTGTAGCTTACATGATGTCTTGGATCATCATCTGTGATATCTCTGCAGTCGTAGTAGTAATATGGTTTTGCTTCGCCATTTGCAAAGCCTTTCTTTGTATACTCTACGCTGATGCTTGCCTTGTTATCTGAGATGGTGTTTGCTACTTCTTTTCCAAAAATGAATTCGCCGGTTTCTTTGATGAAGACTACTTCTTGGTCCCCTACGACTCTTTCCTGTTTTGCTGCTTCCCAGGCTTTTTCTGTTTCGTAAACTGTTACGATGCCATCTCCTGACTGGGTATCGCTCATGGTGTAAGTTTTTTCTACTGCATTGTCATTTGCATCTGTATAACTTACTGTAAAACTATCTACTGTTACATCTCCATTATACGCCAATCTTACTCTTTCGAAAGAGTTTTCTGAGATTTTTGTGTTACATTCCTGTGTATTTGCTGTGATAGCTTCTGGAATCTGAACATCTCCTGTGTAGTAACGTTTTTCTTCTAAATTTCTATAATCAAATTCTTGCTTGATTTCAAAAGTAGTTTCTGGTTCATCCTTCTGGAATGTGAGAGTATCTGAAGTTCTATATCCTGTGAATACGCTCTTACCTGCATACTCTGCATTTCCTTCTGAGTATACCTGTTCAGACAATGCCTTTAAGTTGTCAAGGAGTGTCTGGCGGTCATCACTGGTAAGTGTATCTGTCGAACCATTTACACACTGAGTACGGATATCTGTAAGGATATCTTTCATGTTTGTAAGAGCATTTTCTGTTACGTTCATCCAAGCAACGGCGTCTGGAATATTGTTATCTGCAAACTGATTAATCTGAGCCATTGTAGTTGAAAGACGAAGCGAACGAATCGCAATTACTGGATTCTCGGATGCCTTTGAAATTTTCTTCTGGGTTGTCATCTGGGTGTTATATTTATCTACAAGCAATTTGTTGGAGTTGATGTTCCCCTTTGTGTTGCTTAAGATCATATTATTTGTAATACGCATGTATCCTCCTAGTGACGTCCCTGTCTACCAATTTATGCATCATCCGTGATTGCAAAAAAATATGCCAGGAAAGATAGAGTCTCTCCTAGCATATATATCGGCTATTTTTCTATTTACGTAACCCCTGTTTCGTTAATTAATTTATCATAAATTTCAGTAAGTACCTGTACCATCTTGGAAGAAAGGTTGTAGGCGTTCTGGAATTTCACAAGGTTTAGTGCTTCTTCATCTTCGTCTACACCAGATACTGAGGTTCGCTGGGTTGTAATTACCCCGCTCATATTAAAATAATTTTCGTAATAAACTTTATTTTTTTCTGTATCTACTGAGATATCAGATACAATTCTTTCCAAAAATGCGCCTGCATTATCGCCACGATAGATAATGGTGTCTTCTTGCAGCTTCATCATTTCTGTTACAAGGTCGTATGCATCCTTACCGTTGGTGATATCTTTGGTAGTTGCGAAATAACCTGGTTCTGAAATGGATTTCTGGTTTACGCCCGCATTGAATGCCGTAAGCTGATGGTATCCGTTCGAACGTGAGCTAATCGTTGTAGCAACTGGATTTCCATTTTCATCTACGCCGTCTAAATCTGTAAAATCAAAGATGACACCCGTAGGACTTTCGCCTACGAAGAAAGCACCCATCTGCTGACCATCTAAAGTCTGCCCCTGCTTCTGGATATCATTGAACATCTCTGTAAAGTTACGAAGGAATTCATTAAACTGCGCAAGATAATAAGGAATGCCCAGTGAGTCTACACTCTTTCCTACGGTAACGGATCTATTCTCCACTTTGTGCACATCTTGTGCATCTACCGGAGTATCCAGTTCAAAAGTGATGTTTACTAAATTGCCTTCTGCATCGACTTCTGCTTCCCATGAAGAATATTCATAAGTTTTATTGTCTACACTGATGGTTCCCCATTCCGGAATATTAAGTGCATTAATTCTGTTATTTGATAAATCCGTAAGTGTAACCTTATTGTATACCCCTTCAGCATTTGGAACCAGCTGTGCTGCTGTTCCTTTTAAAGCCTCTGTATTATTTCCATCACGAAGGTCAAAGAGGGCTTTTAAGGTTCCACCTGCAGTACCTGTGGTAGCGGCAAAATCTGTGCCCGTATCTTTCCATTTGATTTCATACAGACCTTCTGCATCAGTCTGGTTGTTTTTGTATTTATCAGAAACACATTCTAGAACTCTATAGTCGTTTCCGTCTACGAGAATCTGACCGTTGATGAATACGGTAAAGTTGGTACCGCCAAGGTCTGCACCATATGAGTTTGGTACATCATATTCCTGTGTGGTTACAGCTACCATTGCGGAAAGTTCATCTAAGAGTAAAGCTCTTTCGTCACGAAGTTCGTTGGCATATCCACCACGCACTTCAATCTGATTGATTTCTTTGTTTAAGAGTGCGATTTTTTCTCCAATTGCATTGATATTGGATACGCTGCTGTGAATTTCTTCGTTCAAATCCTTCTGAATCGACTGCAGGGAATTTGCTACGGAATTGAAGTATGTACAAAGGTTGTCTGCACGATAAATAAACTGGTTACGAATACTTGCATCGCTGGCATTACCACCGTTTAAAGTGTCCAAACCATTGAACATGGCTGCAAAAATAGTCGAGAAACCCATGTCCACCCCATTGTCAGCGAAGTAACCTTCTACCTGATTGAGGTAATAAAGCTTCTGATCAAAGTATCCAAGTTTTGCATTGTTTTCCCAATATTTGGAATCATAGTAAAGGTCGCGCTGCTGTTTGATTTCTGTCGCAACGATACCAGTACCTGTACTACCGTATTTTGCATATACACGGAGAGCAGTATTCGCTTCAAGGGTTGTTTCCTGACGCGAATATCCTTCTTTTTGTACATTGGATACGTTGTTTGCAGTTGTATTGATTGCTGCCTGGTATGCGAATAAGCCACTACCTGCAATATTAAGTCCAAAGAACTGTGAAGGCATTTACGTCTCCTTTCTAAATAAGTCCGGTTACAATAAGTTCTGTCATCTGCGAAATTACTGTCATATATCGGCTGGATGCATTGTATGCGGACTGATATTTGATTAATTTTCCTAATTCTTCATCACTGGAAACACCAAGCACCTGCTGGCGACTATTTTCCAATGATTCGGTAGTTGTATTTAAGGTATCCACGGATGATTTGTATACGTTACCATCGGTTCCTAATTTACCAATCATCTTGTCATAAAAATCCTGGAAAGTACATGGGTACTTGTCACCTGGATTGATATGCATTCCCTGTACGTTCCAAATCTCAACGACTCTTTCGGCCATCTTGAAATCTACTGCTTTGTTTTCTGTGAAAGCAGGGAACATGGTGATAACTTTTTTCAAATTTTCGTTTACTTCCAAATTGCCTAAACGATAAAGACTGTCGCTATTTGCTGGGTCTTCTTCGTTGTATACGTAAACAGTTTTTCCATCAATTTCAAAGGTTGTATATCGATCCATACCCTGACGTACATATACCTCCTGTGGTGGAAGCTGTCCGTCCTCACCTCTTGCACAATTTACTTCATCCAAGATTTTAATATTCTGGCCTGCTGCAAAGATGATGTTTCCATTTGCATCGACTACGTTCTGCTGTACGGTATAATCCACATTTGGACACATCGCATTGTTAACCGCTGTTACGATTTCATGAATCAAGAGGTCAACCTGTGCTTCTGTTTCCATGACTACTTCATCCTGTACATTGCTGTATCTTTCTGGTGTTAAAAGATCTGTGTAAATACCAAAGTCGTCACCTCGCATAATCATCTTTGCTTTAATGGTTCCCACGTCGGTATTCATCTCTGAAGAGATCGTTTCTTCTGGATTAAATACATGTACATATTCTTTTTTTCTATCATCCGACATATGTGTCCAGTAAGGATTTGAAAATCCTGTTAGATTGTCGGTCTGAATTCCGATTGCATGATAACCTGCTTCGTAAATAAAATCTACAGCTTCCAATGAAACATATACGAAACCGAGTTCATCTTCACGAACATTGATGTTGGCATAAGTTGCCAATTCATCTAAAAGTTTGTCTCTTTCATCACGAAGTGTCATCGCTGTCTCTACTTTGTTAGATTCAACTCTTTGGATTTCCAAGTTTAATTGAAAAACTTTTTCTCCAATTTCGTTGACACGCGCTACATCTTCTTTAATCTGTAAGTCAATATTTCCCTGATATTCTTTTAAGTCATCATACAGTGTCTGGGCTCTGCTAAGTAAGAGTTCTGACTTCTGCAATACTAAGTTCTGGGTTACAGAGTCTGCAGGGGTTTTCGCTAATTCCTGGAAGGATGTCCAAAGGTCTTCTACACTGGCCTTGAATTCTTCACCATCCAATTCCTGAAGCAGGTCTTCTACATAAGTAGTTGTTTCATAACATGCTTCATAGAAAGCGTTTCTTCCTGATTCCAATCGATATGCTTTATCTAAAAATATATCACGTGCATGTACTACATCTCCGATGCCTACACCGGTACCAGACTGGTGTGCATTTACTCGAAGAGTAGGGTCTCTTAATACGTCGTATCGTTTATCTGAAAAAACAACCTGCTGTCGTACATACCCTTCAGTATTTACGTTAGCCAGGTTGTTTGCTGTCGTATTTAGTGCATTTTGGGCGCTCTGCAAACCGGACGCGCCTATATATAAACTACCAAATCCGTTTGCCAT
>JAZKYR010000064.1:0-14829 GCA_045612245.1 Agathobacter sp. | reverse complement strand
CAAAACCACAGAGTTCTACGTGAGATTTCTCGATACCACCCTTGGTATAAGGTGGTGTGTAATACAACTGTACCACTTCTTTTCCTGCTGCATTACCTATATTTGTTACCTTAACTGTGATTCGAATTTCTCCGGCTTTTGTGATATAGTCTACAATTTCCTGGGTGAAAGTAGTATAAGAAAGTCCATAACCAAATGGGAACTGTACAACTCCTTCATAGCCTTTTCCATACTGGTTGTCCACTTCATCCCAGAAACCTTCTACATCTGCAGTTTCATACCATTTATATCCTACATAGATACCTTCTACATAATCCACATAACTAATCCCCTCATACAAAGGATTATCCCCTACGTTTGGATTTGTAGTTACACCATCTGCTGGGTAAAAGCCTTCTGCATCAGCGTAGGTACCTTCTCCTTCCATACCTGAATTAGTATAAGTAGAAGATGTCTTAAAGTCATAGGCATAGGTATCTGCGAAACGTCCGGATGGATTTACTTTTCCACTTAGAATCGCTGGGATTGCACTGGCTGCATTGATACCAGTTGTACCTGTTACTAAGCAAGCATCAATGGCATCAATTTCTGCTAAGAAATTTAAGTTCATCTGATTTGTGTTATTTAGCAGGACGATTACATTTTCATAATTCTCTGCCACATATTTAAGGAGTTCCATTTCTTCTGTGGAGGCGTCCAGGAAAGTGCGACTTTCGTCAACAATAACTGCGGCTTCATCATACTTACCATTCTTGGTGTCTGTCACTTTATACTGAACTCTTGGACAGTCAATCGACTCTCCTGAATATCTTCCTAAAACAACGAGGGCTGTATCTGAAAACTCTTTTGCCTGTGCGAGAAGCTCCTTGCTATAGTAATTTGTATCTGTGATAGATGGTTCATATAAACGACAAGTTTTCTCTGCATAATTATGTAATGCATCCTTATATGGATTTGCTCCCATAAAACTTTCATACATATCTACTAGATCTTTATTGTAAGCGTAACCAGATGCATTCAGTGCTTCCAACAAATCTGTTTCTATTCCAACTGTCTGCGCAGAACCAGAGCCACTTGCAAGCCAGTTCGTAGATGCCCAACCAAACACATTGATATTCGAAATCTTTTTATCAAATGGAAGTACACCATTATTTTGTACAAGCACCGTTCCCTCTGCCTGTACCTCATAGGCTGCTACTTCTCCTGACTCCAAATATTTTTCCATTTGTACTTTGTCCGTCTTTACAGAATAGGTTCCATAAAATCCATCTAAAGATTCACGTCCCCATGGCGCAATTGCATTCAGCACAACTGTCAAAATACAAACTATCACCATTAGTATATTTTTAATCCCCATTTTCTTCTTCATACACATTCTCCCTTTATTTTTTGTTGTGAATATTATATCACATCGCCACTTTCTCTTAAACTACGGATATCTTGTACACAATATGTTTTTCTGCCAAAAACTAACAAATATTGTGTACAATTTCTACAACTTCATGTATAATATGTCTATATGGTTTTAACAAAAGGAGAACTTTAGAATGGGAAAACTAATTAAAAGGAAAGCAATCACACCAGAGCAGTATGCACGTGCAAACATGGTATTATTGGTAATTATGATTTTGTCATATATTACTTTTGTTATTGTAGAGCTCATAAATATTAGCAAACATGGCTTTACTCTCGGTGTACAAGTTCGTTGTGGTATGTATATCCTCGCTACTATTGCTGGAATTCTTGTGTACATAAAGAAACGAAAAGAAAAATTATGTATGCTATTTATTGTTATTGGATTTGCAATCACCTACCCAACTCTCGTATTGAGTAACGGTGTAGTTGTTATGACCTTGGTCTTCCCTTTATTATTGGGATGTATGATTTATCTTAACTCATCCTTGATTTTAATTGCTATCGGAGTTGTTATGGGTACCGGTGTTATCAAATGTATTCAGGTCTCTGGCGATTCCGAACTTTTTGGATATGCGATTCTTATCATGGCCGGTTTCTTTGTATGTATCTATGGTTCGGTTCGTTCCATTCTGATGCTTATCGAATTTGGTAATGAAGACCGTTCTGTAATTGAAACAGAAGCTGCGCGTAGGGAAGAAGTAGCTCAGACAGTTTCTAGCATCGTTCACAAAATGGACGCTGACTTCCGTGGTATGTTAGAAGACTTAACCACTGTAAACGATGCGATGGGTTCTGCCGATGCTGCGATGAATGACATTTCAAACAGCACTGAAAACACTGCTACTGCAGTAACTTCTCAGGCAGACAATACATCACATATTCACCATAATCTTGAACTGACAAACTCTCTTGCAACAGAAGCAAGAAACATCACAGCAAACCTTGGTGATATCGTAGTAAACGGAAAACAGCTTGCAGATGATTTGCAAGTACAGTCAGATTTGGTTGATCAAAACATTACAAACATTTCAAATACAGTAAATGAACTCGTAGCAAATGTACAGCGAGTACATGGTATTACAGATTCTATTTTAAATATTTCTTCACAGACAAACCTCCTTGCATTAAATGCTTCTATCGAAGCAGCAAGAGCTGGGGATGCTGGTAGAGGTTTCGCAGTAGTTGCTGATGAAATTCGTTCCCTTGCAGAAGAAACAAAGGTTTCAACCGAACAAATTACAGCGATTATCAATGAACTTACAGAAGTTACTACAAAGACACAGGCTGGTATCATTGAATCAAGCAACAGCATTAATGAGCAGCGTCAGAAAGTACTTCTTGTAACCGACAGCTTTACAGAAGTTGAAAATGGTATGGAACAGCTTCAGGGTAGCGTAGACGTTATGAGTGCAAATATTGAATCTGTACTTACAGCGAATACTCAGGTAGTGGATAGTATCTGTTTATTATCTGCTTCATCAGATGAAGTTTCTGCTAGTACATTAACCTGTAAAGAAACTATCACAATGGCATTTGAAAACTTAGGAAAATTCTCTGATAACGTAAACGAAACGTTTGAACAGCTTCAGATTCTTAGAGAAACAACAGAAGCATAAATTCAACAAAATAAAGACCCTTGGGATTTCCCAAGGGTCTATTTTTATGCTTATAATTATAATTTTGAGATAAAGTCTAACACGATTTCGATAGATACCACGGCTGCTTTTTCAGCAAATGTCTGGTAATCAATTGCGCCACCATCTCCATCTGAAATAGAACGAAGTACTGCAAATGGTACGTTATTTACTGTACATACATGGCCGATACTTCCACCTTCCATTTCAGCTGCGATTGCTCTAAAGTCATTACGAACCTGAGCCTTCTTTGCTGGATCGTGCATAAATAAGTCACCAGTTGCTATTGGTCCTACTACATGATTGATTCCTTTTTCTGTAAGGCATTCACAAAGAAGAGTACGCATTCTTTCATCTGCAGGGAAGTAAATCTGGTTAAGTCCAGAAATAAGGCCTACTGGATCCCCTAACGCTGAGGTATCCATATCATGCTGGAACACATCACTTGCTACGGCTACATCCAAAACACTTAAGTCTTTGGTAAGAGTACCTGCAACACCAACATTGATAATCATATCTGGTGCATATTTTAAAATCATTGCTTCTGCACAGATAGCTGCAAATACTTTGCCTACACCACATACCGCAGCTACTACTTCTACATCTCCGATATTACCAGAAACATAATTTACACCACTAATAGTTTCTGTAGTCTGATTTTCAAGCGCTTCTTTGAGATTATCTACTTCCATCTGCATTGCGCCAATAATTCCGATCTTCACTATTTTTTCCTCCGTTAAGCTTCAGGATAACTAAATTCCATATTGGTCCATTCGTTTAACACTTCAAGATACTTCGCTGCTTCTTCTTTTGCTAATGCTAAATCAAGATTTGCATAGTTTCCACATTCGATAGCTGAAGCACCAAACATCTGACCCTCATGAGCTACGATATCTTCTAGAATTTCCATTGTAAGTTCAAATACCTCTACTGGAGCAAGGTCTTTTACCAGGAAATAAAAGCCTGTCTGACAGCCCATTGGACCAAAGTAAATTACTTTATCAGTAACCGCAGAGTTGCGGGCATAAGTCGCAAACATATGCTCCAAAGAATGCATCGCTGCATTGCTCATATAATCTCCTGCATTTGGTTTTCTCATTCGTAAGTCATAAGTGATAACATTGTCATCCTCACGCGAAATATAGAAACCAGGTTCAAGAACATTGTGATTAATTTGGAAGCTCTTTATTCTTTCCATTTTTACTCTCCTAACAAATCTTTTCAAATTCATCCAGATACTGTTCAAATACATTTAATGCATCATCTACAGGAGCTGGTGTACTCATATCTACACCTGCAGCTTTTAAGAGGTCGATTGGATCTTTGGAACCACCACCACTTAAGAAGTTTTCGATGTAAAGATCTACTGCTGGTTTTCCTTCTTCTAAAATCTTCTTAGAGAATGCCATTGCAGCTGAATAACCAGTTGCATACTGATATACATAGAAGGATGTATAGAAGTGTGGGATACGCATCCATTCATAATCGATTTCTTCGTCTACGATCATATCTGGACCATAGTAAAGCACATTTAAGTCATGATAAATCTGGCATAATGCTTCTTTGGTCAAGTTTTCGCCTTCTGCCAATTTCTTATGAACAATCATTTCGAATTCTGCAAACATCGCCTGACGGAATAAGGTTGTACGGAAACCTTCCAACTGATGATTAATCAAATATTTACGTTCCACTTCGTCAGTACAATTTTCCATCATATGATGCATAAGAAGCGCTTCATTACATGTAGATGCTACTTCTGCAACGAAAATTAAATATCCTGCATATGTGATAGGCTGACATTTATTTGAATAGTAAGTATGCATTGCATGACCCATTTCATGTGCTAATGTAAACATACTTCCGATATCATCCTGATGATTTAATAACACATATGGATGTGTGCCATAGGCACCCCATGAATAAGCACCGCTGCGTTTATTTTCATTCTCATAAACGTCTACCCAATCCTTATCCATACCTTCTGCTGCAACCTTTACATAATCTTCGCCCATTGGAGCTAAGGATGCTTTTACGATTTCTTTTGCAACATCATAAGAATATTCTGTAGATGGTTTTTCTACTACTGGTACGTAAATATCGTACATGTGGAGTCTGTCTACACCTAAAAGTTTTTTACGAATAGACATATATTTATGCATTGCTGGAAGATGTTTGTGTACCGTTTCGATAAGGTTATCATATACCGATTCTAGAATATTTCCTTCATCTAAATGCATTGCACGTACGCTTGGATAATTACGTACTGTTGCAAAGAAGTTTTCTTTTTTCAGCTGTGCCTGAAAAATAGCTGCAACCGTATTGCTGCGTTTCTTATATTCTCCATACACACCACGGAATACTTCTTTTCTAAGACTTCTGTCTTTATCCTGCAATAAAGAAACGAAATTTCCATGTGTAATCTGAACACGATTTCCTTCTACATCTGTTACAGATGGGAATTTGATATCCGCATTATCAAACATAGAATAAATATTGTATGGAGCAACCGCCATATTTCCAGCCTGAGCTAAAATGCTTTCCACTTCTTCATTACGCGTGTGTGCTTTTGCACGAAGAATTTCGCTGATTGCTCTTCGGTATTTCTCCAACTCTGGTTCATCTTTGTAGAACTGTTCTAATACTGCTTCATCCATTGCCAAAATTTCCGGATTCATAAATGAAATCGCACTAGACATAGCAACTGAAATAGTATCTGCCTTTGCAGAATATCCCTGATATTTAGAAACTGCTGTATCTTCATGGTAACGCTGATTTGCATATACATAAACACGTTCTCCATGATACTGAACCTCATCTAATTTTTGGAAGAAAGCAAGTAAGGTCGCTGCACTTTCACCTAAACGTCCTTTGTACGCTTCTAACTCTTTTGCAAGTTCAAGTACCTGTTTAGCTTCTATTTCCCATAATTCATCTGTTGCAAACATGTCCTGCATATTCCATTTATACTTTGCAGGAATCTCATCACGTTTACGAAGTTTGTCTTTGCTCATTTTTCTACCCCCATTCTTTTATAGTCTGAATTGGTTTTATTATATCAAAAAAACAAACTGCACACAACTTCAATTATATGCAAAAGTCGCCCAACCATAAACGGTTAGGCGACTTTTTTATAATCTTTTTTTATATAATTTAAAGGATAAAACATAAAATCCATCCACTTTATTTTAGAAAAAATATAACGATATAACATATAGGTTACAGCGGTTGTCAACAGAAATCCTACAACTATGTGTAAGGTAGTATCCATCACTCCCATCCTATATAGAATAATTCTTATCCCCCCTACAAAAATTACATGTATCACATAAAATGGCATAGAATTCTTTCCTATATATGTTATATACTTTATCTCTCTCTCCATCAACTTCATCGCTAAGCCGATTGTAAAGCAGATTATCGATATACATAACCAAAAGCGAAATACTGTATTATATGCCTCATATATATTTAAATATATCCACGAAAAAACAACTGTAATTGTAGCAAAGATTCCAATAGATTTTAACTTTGTAAGATGCTCTTTATAATCATACACCACACTACCAACATAAAAATACACTGCATTTTCTGCGGTCTTATACAAAGCCATGAAATCTGTATTCACGAAATTCCCCATAGCCACAATTGCTAAAAGTACTAAAACTATTTTCTTCCTTACACCTATAGCATCCAATATTTCTGCTAATATGCTAATTGTACATAAAGAATACAAATACCAAAAAAATTCAATTGGTCGAATTGGAATTTCAATTAAACTGTTCCATCCTAAATCAACCATTGTAAAACGTGACATAGCATATTTTATTAGAAAATAAACAGTTGAGCACAAAAAATATGGCACCGCTAGTGCTAATAGCTTATTTTTTATTATCGAAAGTCTTTCTTCGACCGATATCTTTCCTTTTTCTTTCCAAAAAAAACCTGATAAGGAAAAAAACAACGGCATATGAAATGAATAAATAATAGTTGATATTTTCTGTATTGGACTTGCTATTGTATATACTCCATAAGCTAAACCCTCCAGCCCTACTGTAACATGGCCAAATATTACTACCAGAGTTAGCAATCCCTTTAAATTATCAATACTAATAAGCCTTTTCTTCATATGCCACAATCACCCTATTCACCCAACACTGGAACCATCAAATCCTCTTCTTCTATAGTCTCTCCATCATACACCATTTGAATCAGAGTCTTTGCATGATCAATTGTTCTATCATCTAAAATCATAACATACGTACTCAATTTTCGTAAAGAATAACATGTTTTATTGTCGCCTACTCCTGTCACAGAATACATCTGAACATTCCATTCCGACAAATCTTCCAGCTGCATCTTCACTAGTTCTGAAATCACTTCCTGAGGTACATTTGTTCTAAAATATCCACCCATACTATTCAGTATTTCATCATAGTTTCGGAGTAAATTTCCAGAAGACATCTGCGCAATAATCCCTTTAATAACAGCCATCTGATGTTTTCCACGCATACGGTCTCCACCACCAAACTGCTTTCTTTCACGCACAAATTCTAATGCAGAAAGACCATCCAAATGATTTAATCCCTGTTTAATTTCCACATTCATACTGGTCGACGTAAACGCTTTTTCCGAATATACTGTAATTCCACCAAGGGCATCCACTAAATGCATAAAACCTGTAAAGTTCAACTGTGCATAATAACGAATATCCATATCATACAATTCATTCAAGGTGTCCATTGAACACTCTACTCCATATACCCCACAATGTGTTAATTTATCAAGCTCACCTTCTGGTGAAACTGAAATCTCGACATAAGAATCTCTTGGAGTATTAATTAAAAGAATCTGCTTGGTAGTAGGATTAACAACTGCTACGATATTAACATCACTATTTGCTCTCTTTGAAGAACGTGTTGTATCATGTCCGCTAATATATACAATAAAAGTATCCTTTGTCACATCAAATGAACCTTCTTCCACTTTGGAAGCCTCGGTTTTCACTGTAACAACACATTCATGAATGCATTTGATTTTATCCATGATATCTTCATAGCCTTCTTGCTCAATCAAAACATCCATATAACTTGTACTAAGAATAAATCCGTCTTTTTCACCTGCTAAAAGCTTGTCTACCGCTTCAAACACATCCGAATACTGCTCTAAATTAAGTTTGCGACCCAGCTCATTTTCCATTACGTCTATTGCCGTTTGAGTATTATTTCTATCGTATGCAAGACTATACCCTAAGTCATAACGCTTTACATCTTCCAAATTAACAGCTTTATCTTCGGCAAGCACATATACTCCGATCACAAATTCTTCTACTTTTAGATTGTCGTCTTCCAAAAGATTTGTCATCGTTTCTTCGAATTTGTTTACCATATGCAATCCGACAACGTCTACTACTAAAAGCGCTATCGAAAGCACCATCGCAAGCGTACGAAGAACCATTTTTGAGACCGTTTTTTTCTCTTTTTCCTTTAGCGACAGCTTATCTAGCACTTTCTTTGGAACATCAAAGAATAACACAAAAAGAATAAGCAACAAAAAAACAACTGCCAGGATAACCGGTACCAAATACTTAACTGGTAACATATTCAACCCTGCCACCTTATACAAAAGTCCTGCAGTTGCTAACACTGTTAATACATAAATAACCTTTTTGGCGATTGGCCAAATCTTATCCTTGTAGTTGTTCATAAATCCCCCCTATTTTATTCAAAAAACTTCTTACGTGATATGAAATTATAGTTTGTAACAAGAAGTGTGGACAAAAGTTTTGCTGCTATATAGTAAATCTGGAATACTTCTACAGCTACCCACATAACCATCTGATTTAAGAAAAGCCCAACAAGACTTAACACAAAAAAGAGGCTTGCTTCTTTTACTTTACTCATGTCATCTCTGCCGTGAAATACATATTTCATACTAAGAAAGTAATTCACAAAAACCGATAATGTATATGAAAACGCGCAGGCCTGAAAGTAATCCAGACCGAACGCGGTGTTTTCTGTAAGAAACACCATAAAAACATAATCAACCATAAGACTTGCGATTCCCACAGCTGCAAATTTACAGTACTGTAAAATCAACATATTGTTTCTAAACATGATTATCTCCCAATTCTCGACATCTTATCAAGTATCGGAGTAATTATATTCCTATCACCTTTCAAAAACAATCCTTATTTTAAACAAATCGCACATGTATACAAGTTTGTTTTTGGTAAAATATTACAAAACAAAAGAGGTTGTCATTTATACGACAACCTCTTTTTAACAATTTGTTTTTCTTAATTTAACTCACGTGCAGCCATATCTAATGCGCTTGCGATAACTGCATCCATATCATAATACTTGTATTCTCCGAGACGTCCACCAAAGATTATATTTTCTTCTTTGTCAGCGAGTTCTTTATACTGTGCATAAAGAGCACCGTTCTTTTCGTCATTTACTGGATAGTATGGTTCATCACCAAGTTTCCATTCAGAACTGTATTCGCGGCTGATAACTGTCTTTGGAAGATCATTGCCTTCTGCATCTTTTCCAAATTCGAACCATTTATGTTCAATGATACGTGTGTATGGTGATTCGCTGTCTGTGTAGTTTACAGCTGCATTACCCTGGAAGTTTGGCTTATCAAGTACTTCTGTTTCAAAACGTACTGAACGATATTCGAGTGTACCAAGCTTATAATCAAAGTAAGCATCGATAGGACCTGTATAAATAACCTTATCTGCCATTGCATCATATTCTGCTTTGTTATCAAAGTAATCTACACCAAGCCTTACTTCAATACCATCTAGGAGATTTGCTACCATCTTTGTATATCCACCTACTGGAATACCCTGATATAAAGCATTGAAGTAGTTGTTATCAAAAGTAAGTCTTACTGGAAGACGTTTGATAATGAAAGAAGGAAGTTCTGTACATGGTCTTCCCCACTGTTTCTGTGTATAACCTTTGATTAATTTTTCGTAGATGTCTGTACCCACTAAGCTGATAGCCTGTTCTTCTAAGTTCTTTGGTTCTGTAATACCAGCAGCTTTTTTCTGCTCTTCAATCTTAGCAGCAGCTTCTTCTGGTGTTACAACACCCCACATTTTATTGAAGGTATACATATTGAAAGGAAGTGAATAAAGTTCTCCCTTATAGTTTGCTACAGGTGAGTTTGTAAAACGGTTAAACTCTGCAAACTTAGTGATATAATCCCATACAGTTTTGTTGTTTGTGTGGAAAATATGTGCACCATAAATATGAACATTGATACCTTCCATTTCTTCCGTGTATACGTTACCAGCAATGTTAGGACGCTTGTCGATAACCAACACCTTTTTACCAGCTTCTTTTGCCTTCTGTGCAAAAACTGCACCATAGAGACCAGAACCTACTATTAAATAATCATATTTCATTCTAATTCCTCCATGTACGTTTCGTACTTATTGATTTTGTAGAATACTTGCATTTCCAAGTTCTACGGTAATTTTTATTTCTTTATATTCTTCTTTTCCCTGTGGACGAAGAATAATAAATTCTACTTTATCACCAGCTGGATAATAACTCAAGAGTTCTTTTAGCTGGCTCATCGTTGCAATGGTAGTACCTTCAAATTCTATAATAACATCTCCTGCTTTAATCCCAGCCTTTTGCGCTGCTGAACCAGGTATTACAGAATTCACATAGGCTCCCAGCGTACTATCTCTTCCCTGTATACCTAAGTATCCAGATTGAGATTCGTCTATTTTTTCACCATCAATCATTTTGTCGATGATAAGCATTGCATCATTGATTGGGATGGCATATCCAATCCCCTCAACTTCTGTCTGAGCATATTTTACGGAATTGATTCCGATTACTTCGCCCTTCACATTTAGAAGCGCTCCACCACTGTTACCAGGATTAATTGCCGCATCTGTCTGTATCAGGTTGTTATTTACTACTGTAATACCAGTGCTTGAATCCTGCACGGAAACAGAACGTCCCAAAGCACTTATAACCCCTGTCGTTACTGACTGTCCATACCCTAAAGCATTTCCTATCGCAATGGCAGCTTCGCCTACTTCAATCTTGGTAGAATCTCCAAGTGTCGCTAAACGAATCAGCTTCATTGTATCTACACCAATGTCCTTCACAGCTACCTTTACAACCGCCAAATCTTTAGAGGCTACTGTACCTTTTATCTCTGCAACAGCTGTACTTCCATCACAAAACTGTACCGTAAGTTCCGTTGCATCTGATACCACATGATTATTTGTCGCAATATAAATAAATTCCTGGTCCTGTTCCACCAAAAATCCTGTACCTGCACTTTCACTTTCCTGTGTATAAGTCTGTCCCCAGAATCCCTGATAGGTTATTTCCATCTTATTACTGATAGCCACAACACAAGGCATTGCATTATCTACAATATTCGAAACATCCATGATGGCCACAGCTCCTTGCAAATCTGTATCTGTCTGTGGCAGACCACCCTCTATAATCTGGTTCTTCTCTGCTTCGTCTTTTGGCGACTCCTTTTCTGATTCTTTTTCAGAAAAAAATCCAAATGAAAAATCACTAAGCTGGGTCACTGCAGAAGTAGTTATACTAAATACTAAACCAAATACCAATGCAATGGTCACCGTCTTTACCAAGGTAACACCAAATCCCTCGAAAGGTTTCTTTTTCTTCGGATTTTGTTCCGGCTCATAATATGTATTATAGTTGTTATAATTATTGTAATTATCCATTAAACTGCCTCCCCTTCATTTCGACAGACATATTCTATCTTACAAATATGTAGAGAATATGTCTGTTTCATGAAAGGATTATAAATTTTATTAAATTTCTATTCCATTTTTCTGTAATAATTCTCTTGCTGATTCAACAGAATCTACACCGCTTGGATTTTTAACAGGCGCAAATTCTTTTTCTCTCTCTACCTCAAATGATAAGCAGTCATCCATCATGTATACCATGTCAAGAATTAATGTTTCAAATTTATAAGCATTTGGTGTCTCTGGTTTAATAGCTACACCATTTTCATCTATGTATGGAACCTTCTTTTCTACAATATGAAGTGGCATCTGTTTTTCAGCGATATCAAATAATTTCTCTACGCTGAATAAGTAATTTAAGATAACGCCAAATCCGTAAAGAAGTGAGCCTGCTTCATTTGTTGCTTCTGCCATTTCTGGAGTAAGTTCATAGTATTCGATAATAGATGGCTTTCCATCTTCTAAACAAAGTGCACCAACTCTTTCGTACGGATCGCATTTGCGAACTACCTTCGCACCACTTACACATCCAGACTGAATTGTAGCACCTACAAATACAGGATCTGCAATCTGCTGAAGTACATTATCTACAGCAAATACATTGAGCCATTCTACGCCTTTCTCCTTCATGTCTTCTCCAAGACCAGCTTTAACTAGTGATGTAAACCATCCACCATTGCCGTTTGGAGACATTGCAAGTGAATCTTCCGCTTCTACTAATACATTTCCATCAAAGTCTACAGCAGGAACCATTTCCTGAACGAAGAATTTAACAAAATCTTTGTTGTAACCAAAATAATCATGTTCTGCAAAGAATTCACGAGTCTGTTCATCGTTCTTATCGCTTGTCATAATGTAAAGTGGAACGAATGCACCAGCTTCATCTGTAACCTTCTGAAGATTGCGAATCAACTGTTCAAAGATATATAAATCCTTATTTACACCAATATTATACATTCCTTTTGCTTTATCAAAACCGAGACGTGTACCCTGTCCACCAGCAAGAAGAATAGCTCCTACTTTACAAGCTCTGATAGCTTCCAAGCCAATTACCTTAAATTCTTCTTTTTTTGCCTGGATTTCTGGAAGTTCCATTGCACCAAGTGGAGCAAATTCTCCACGTTTCTGTTCTCTTTCATGAATAAGGTCTAAGTATGACCAATTCATCTCATTGAGCTGATTGATTAACTTCTGCGGAATTTCTTTTCCTACTAAAGCTTTTAAATACTTCTGGTTTGTTGCATTAATTTTTTCGATTACATTTGCTTTCATATGCATTCTCCTAACATCTAATCTTCTTATATAACACAACGGTAGACCAATCATTTTCATGACTGGTCTACCCTTTTTTCCTTAATCTTTTTTCTCGGTAGACTCCTCATCCTTGAACACTGTACCAGACTGTCCTGCCGTATCATTGAAGCTATCTACATTAATAGATTTGAAATCTTCCGTCACGCCAGTTTTCTGTATAATCGAATCACTAATCGCTTTCACCGTCTTAGATGGGTCGTAGTCTTCTGTGTCAAACAGATACTTATGAAGCATTGCAACATCATCTTCTAATCCGATTGGAATAACCGCATCTCCTGCCCCCGCTAAATCACCTGTCGTAATTTCAAATGGGAAACCAGAAGTCGAACCGATACTATATTCTTTTACATGTCGCGCAAGACCAATAATTTCATTCAAGGTCAAGCTTGTAGAAACATCATCAAATACAGAATTACAAATATCCAATAAGGTACCTATATCTGACTGTTTTGCTTTATTAAGCATAGCCTCTAATACGATACGCTGACGTGAAGTACGCTTGAAATCACTACCTGCAGTTTTTCTAAGACGTGCATATGTTGTAGCCTGTGCACCATTTAAAGTCTGTAATCCTGCTTCTTTTATCTGAGGCGAACTATTTCCTGTATAATAGTCAACTTCAACAACCCATGTGTTAATCAGCTTTCTTTCCTGCTCGGTAATTTCAATTTCCACGCCACCTAAAGCATCTACTGCTTCTGTAACAGCACCCCAGTCTACACACATATACTCTTTGATGTTCAAATCAAGGTTCGCATTCAACATCTGAACCGCCTGTTTTGCACCACCCCTAGCATATGCTGAATTTGCCTTACCGTATTTTCCATTTCCAACACTCAAATAAGTATCACGATATACCGAAACCAATCTTACTTCTTTGGTTTTATTGTTGATACTTGCAACCATAATAACGTCTGAATTACCACGTTCATATTTTCCATTTCCACGATTATCCAAACCGAAGATTGCAATATTGGTATATCCCTTTAACTTTAAGATAGTGTCATCACCAAGGTCTGCATTGATACCTGCATCTGCACCGCCAAAACCGGCATCTGTATTAATCTTAGACCATAATGACCATACAAATAAAACAACTAACAATATCAGCAGACAAACTCCCTCTATTCCAAGGATAATTAACTTACGCTTCTGTTGATCCCTTTTACTCAGTTTCTTTACATCCTTAGGGAATAGAATACTTATTAAACTTTTCTTTGCCTTGCTTTTTCTACTTGCCATTTCGTTTTCCTTTCCTATTGTGGATATACATCCAGCCTGTAACATAGTCTTTACGTTCTTGCTCGGACATATTCGTATAATCCACCATAGACAAGTTGGAGAGTGTCATCTGCTCCAAACCGCATTTATGACACTCTACCACACTTCTTCTTGATACTATTCTCATCCATCCACAATCTGGACAAATGTATACTTTCATCATAATTTTCAGTACTTCCTAAATTAAATTCCTTGAGATTACTCAAACATAGCCATTGTAGCTTTCTTTAAAGCTTCATTCTTCTGATTTGCATCTTCAAGAGATGTTCCCTTGATTCCGAAATAGAATTTAATCTTTGGTTCTGTTCCTGAAGGACGTACGCAGCACCATGCATCATCATTTAATACATAGTAGAATACGTTTGAACTTGGAAGTCCACTTGGTGTAACTTCGCCAGTCTTCATATTCTTTCTTGTGCATGCTTT
>JAZKYR010000063.1:0-4313 GCA_045612245.1 Agathobacter sp. | reverse complement strand
AAAGGCTTCGAAACAGTCGGGTACAGTAACAGGTATTCCTACAGGATTTATCGATTTGGATTATAGAACCGCAGGGCTTCAGCCATCCGATTTAATTTTGGTAGCGGCTCGTCCTTCTATGGGTAAAACAGCTTTCGTACTTAACATTGCTCAGTATGTAGCATTCCATGAAGCAAAGAGCGTAGCCATCTTCTCTCTCGAAATGTCGAAAGAACAGCTCGTAAACCGTCTGTTCTCTTTGGAATCTCGAGTAGATGCGCAGGCACTTCGTACCGGTAACCTTTCCGATGCAGATTGGGAAAAACTTGTAGAAGGTGCAGGAATCATCGGAGACTCGAAACTTATCATCGACGATACACCAGGTATCAGTATCAATGAGTTACGAAGCAAATGTCGTAAATATAAGCTGGAACATGGCTTGGATATCATTATCATCGACTACTTACAGTTGATGACAGGTTCGGGACGTACGGAATCACGTCAGCAGGAAATTTCAGATATTTCTCGTTCGCTAAAAGCTCTCGCCAGAGAGTTGAGTGTGCCAGTAGTAGCACTTTCTCAGCTTTCACGAGCGGTAGAACAAAGACCTGATCACAGACCTATGATGTCTGACCTTCGTGAATCTGGAGCTATCGAGCAGGATGCTGACGTAGTAATGTTCATTTATCGTGATGATTACTACAACAAGGACACCGAGCTTAAAGGTATCTCTGAAATCATTATTGCAAAACAGCGTAACGGTCCTATTGGAACGGTAAACCTTGCTTGGTTACCAGAGTATACGAAGTTTGCAAACCTCGAACATTAATATTGTATTTAAAATCCGTCCTTGTCATATATGATTTATTAACTCGTTCTTCGCAGGTTAATAAATCATATATGACAAGGACGGATTTTTATTTACACTACAAAATAATGGTTCGAGATTTGTAAACTAAAATAAAAGGATGTCGAATGTTGTGGGAGGTGAAAGAAGAAGGAAGAAAAAAGACGAACGAATTTGTTTGAATCGAGTATAGTCTAGTCCTATAATTGTTTTGAAAAGAATATATGATTTAGGACAAGGAGGAATCAATTTGGAAAAAGTACGTTACATGATATCCGATGCAGCCGACATGGTGCATGTGGAGACACATGTGTTACGTTACTGGGAAGAGGAATTAGAGCTGACCATCCCAAGAAATGAGATGGGGCATAGATACTATACACGAGAGAATATCAAGGAGTTTCAGCGAATCAAGGATTTAAAAGATCAGGGGTATCAGTTGAAAGCAATTCGAATGATTTTACATACAGGGAGGCTGGAGACACAGGAGATTGGAGAAGTAAAAGATGAGGTTATGAAGGGCTGGTATGTGAATACAATGGATGATGAAAAACCGGAGAAATTACCTGTCCAGCGTACCGTACAAATTACTCCGGCTTCTTCACACGGTGTGTCATCACTTACCCCTGAGGAGCGCATGTCTCAGTTTCGAGAATTGATGAGTGATATTGTGGGACAAGCTATTTCGCAAAACAACGAAGCACTAAGTGAACAGATTGGAAAAGATGTGCAGGAGAGAGTGCTAAAAGAAATGAATTATCTCATGCGCGAGCAGGATGAGGCTCAGGAAGAAAGATACCGAAAGCTGGATGCAGCGATTCGAGGATCCATTCGTAGCCGTTCGCTGTTTCATAAGAAGGAGAAAAAAGAAAAATAAAAAAAGCTGTCACCGAAGTGACAGCTTTTTTATGTACTAGATTCAACAATTAAGCGTTGATAGCACCTACTGGACAAGCACCAGCACATGTACCACAATCTACACATGCATCAGCGTCGATAACGTACTGTCCATCACCAGCTGCGATAGCGCCTACTGGACATTCGCCTTCACATGTTCCACAGCTTACACAAGCGTCAGAAATTACGTATGCCATAATTTTGTTCCTCCTTATAAAATAATGATCATTATTAGTCCGTAAGACTTGGTACTATTTTAGTACAATTTGTTGAAAAGTGCAAGTAATTACGGAGAATTTGTGAATTTGTTGACAAGAAAAATCTGGATAGACTATAATAGGTGCATTAAATATATATGAAAGAAAGAGTATAAAAATGAATACGATTCTTTATAAAATAGATTTAGAAAATATGGATGGAATGAAGATGCAGGAGGCCGGTGACCTTATTGCAGCTGGCGAATTAGTAGGGTTTCCAACCGAGACGGTTTATGGCCTAGGTGGAGATGCTCTTCATCCAGATGCTGCAAAAAAAATCTATGCGGCAAAAGGTCGTCCATCGGACAATCCTCTCATTGTTCATATCGCAGAAGTTTCTGATTTGGAACGTGTTGCGAAAGTAGTTCCAGAACAAGCTAAGAAGCTGGCAGATGCATTTTGGCCAGGCCCACTTACCATGGTAGTGTGGAAAAAAGAAGACGTACCATATGCTACTACTGGTGGTTTAGATACAGTAGCGGTGCGTATGCCAAACCATCCAGTTGCATTAGAACTTATCCGTAAGAGTGGCAAATTAATTGCAGCACCTAGCGCCAATACATCCGGAAGACCAAGTCCTACAGAAGCTTCTCATGTAATGGAAGATTTAGAAGGCAGAATCGCAATGGTCTTAGATGGTGGTCCAGTGGGAATCGGAATTGAATCTACGATTATTGATTTGACCGAAGAGGTTCCAATGGTACTTCGTCCAGGGTATATCACTCCAGAAATGTTATCTGAAGTTTTAGGAGAAGAAGTTATCATTGATCCAGGAATTATTGCTGCGGATGACACCACGAAGCCCAAAGCTCCAGGTATGAAGTACAAGCATTATGCGCCAAAGGCGGATATGGTCATCGTGGATGGAGATAAAGAAAAAGTAGTAGAGCAGATAGGTGCTCTTATTCTGGAGGCGAAAGCGCAGAGTAAGAAAGCAGCAGTTATTGCGACAGAGGAAACGAAACAGCTTTATGAAGCAGACGTAGTTCTTAGTATTGGAACTCGTGAAGAAGAAGATTCTATCGCGAAACATATGTATAAGATACTGCGCGACTGTGATAAACTAGATGTAGATGTAATTTATTCCGAAAGTTTTAAAACCCCTAGAATTGGACAGGCCATTATGAATCGTTTGCTAAAAGCAGCGGGTCATCAGGTTATCCATGTGTAAGGAGGATATATGGAAAAACTAGAGAGAATTATTTTTGTTGCCCGCTCAGGAAGTTGTAGAGAGCCAATGGCGATGGGAATATTAAATGATTTATCCCTAAAAAAAGAGGTAGAAGTACTCGCAAGAGGTTTGGTAGTTTCTTTCCCAGAACCAATGAATGGGAAAGCGGAAGCCGTGCTTATCAGTAATGGTATCGTTTTAGAAAACTTTACTTCAGAACAACTTACCGAGGGTGACATCAATGAAAACACCCTGGTATTAACCATGGAAAGAAAACATCGAGAAAAAGTACTGGCAAATTTTAAAAATGCGCATGTGGAAAATGTGTATGTACTTACAGATTTTGTGGGAGATGAGCTCGAGATTTTAGACCCATATGGAGGAAATTTACAGTCCTATGGTTTGTGCTATGAAACCTTGAGAAAATCCATTAAAAAACTCGTAAAAATTTTAAATTAAACAAAAATTTACCCAAGAAGAGATAAAAAAGTCTTCTTGGGTATTTTTATTATATAAATTTTATAGTAAAAATTTGGTAAATGTAGCAAAATTCATATTGCATACTATGAAATTTATAGACAAATTGCGTAAAAATGATATAATAATATATAACTTTGTCTGTATAAAGGATAACTATATGAAAAAGATAAATAAAAGGCAAATAGTGACATCTTCTTCTATGGTTTTACAGTTCAGTTTGAACATGATAACACCAATTGCCTTGTGTGTAGCATTAGGTGTTTGGCTTGGCGATAAATATGATATGGATTGGATTGTAATTCCCCTGTTTTTTGTGGGAGCTTTGGCGGGATACAATAGTATTTTCCGCATGGTAAAAGAGTATCTAAAGGATACAAAAAAAGAGAAAAAGAAGGAACAAGATGTTAAAGAGGATTAATCCTGTATTACCAAGTTTGGTAGCAGGAATTGTGATATATGGTTTTATTATCCAGTTTACTGGAGTATGGTTCGTAGAGGACAAAATCGGTTATTCCATTGGACTTTGGTATGGAATAGCAATTGCTATCGGAATGGCGATTAATCTCGCCACCGTCATCTATGATGCGGTTACATTCGATGGAGAGGGTAATGCCAATAAAAGAGTAGCTGCGAAGTCGATGTTACGATATATCGTAGTAGCTATTCTGTTTGGAATATTGGG
>JAZKYR010000062.1:0-10429 GCA_045612245.1 Agathobacter sp. | reverse complement strand
AATTCAGCAAAGTCTAAAATTGGAAACGCGGAAGAACGTGCGAGAGAGATTATTGACGAAGCAGTAAAGACCGCAGAAAGCAAGAAGCGTGAATCTATGCTTGAGATTAAAGAAGAGTCAATTCGTGCTAAGAATGAACTTGACAAAGAAATCAAAGAGCGTAGAAAAGAAATTCAGCGCAATGAGAGCCGTATTGTTCAGAAGGAAGAGCACTTGGACAAAAAGCTTGAAGCGATTGAAAAACGCGAAGCGAACTTTGCAGCTAAGGAAGAAGAACTGAACAAGCAGAAAGCAGAAATCGCTGCTTTAAATGAACAGCGCATACAGGAACTTGAAAGAATCTCTGGATTAACCTCCGAACAGGCAAAAGAATATCTTTTAAAGACCATTGAAGAAGATGTTAAACTTGATACTGCAAAATTAATCAAAGAATTAGAAAACAAAGCAAAAGAAGAAGCTGCTAAGAAAGCAAAAGACTGTGTAGTAACAGCTATTCAGAAATGTGCAGCGGATCATGTTGCTGAAACTACTATCTCAGTAGTACAGCTTCCAAATGATGAAATGAAAGGACGTATCATTGGTAGAGAAGGACGTAACATTCGTACTCTTGAAACAATGACAGGTGTTGATTTAATTATCGACGATACACCAGAAGCAGTTAACCTTTCAAGCTTCGATCCTATTCGTAGAGAAGTGGCTCGTATTGCTTTGGAAAAATTAGTTGTAGATGGACGTATTCACCCAGCTCGTATTGAAGAAATGGTAGAAAAGGCTCAGAAAGAAGTAGAAACCATGATTCGTGAAGAGGGTGAAGCTGCCGCACTTGAAGTAGGCATTCATGGATTACATCCTGAACTTATCCGCTTACTTGGTAAGATGAAATTTAGAACAAGTTATGGACAGAATGCCCTGAAGCATTCTATCGAAGTTTCGCAGCTTACAGGATTACTCGCTGCTGAAATCGGTGAAGATGTACGTATCGCAAAACGTGCTGGTTTATTACATGATATTGGTAAATCAGTTGACCACGATATGGAAGGTTCACATATTCAGCTTGGTGTAGAATTATGTAAGAAATATAAGGAGTCTGCCCTTGTGATTAATGCAGTAGAATCACATCATGGCGACGTAGAACCAACTTCTCTTATTGCATGCCTTGTACAGGCCGCTGATACAATCAGTGCTGCTAGACCAGGCGCCAGAAGAGAAACATTGGAAACATATTCTAACAGACTAAAACAGTTAGAAGACATCACAAATGGTTATAAGGGAGTAGAGAAATCTTTTGCTATCCAGGCGGGTAGAGAGATTCGTATTATGGTAGTTCCTGAACAGATTAGCGATGCAGACATGATCCTTATGGCTCGTGATATTTCAAAACAGATTGAATCTGAACTTGAATATCCAGGACAGATTAAGGTAAATGTTATTCGTGAATCGCGCGTAATTGATTACGCAAAATAATGAATGATTTAGAAGAAAGTCTTGAAAATTTCAAGGCTTTCTTTTTTGTTTATATAGTGATATATTCTTTGTAGTGAAGCATGAATTATGAGGGGGAAGTTATGTCAGATAAAATTAAAAGATTAAACAGAGAATTAGTATATAAAGGCACGATTCTTGATATTTATAAAGATACTATGGATGTAGGAAATGGAAAAATAGAAGAGTGGGATTTCGTAGCCCATCGTAAAGGTGCGGCTTGTATCGTGCCTGTGCTTCCGGATGGAAGAATTATTATGGTGCGTCAGTATCGTAATGCTTTAGAAAGAGATACATTGGAAATTCCTGCAGGTGCAAGAGACAGTGTGACAGAAGATACTATGGTGTGTGCAGTACGCGAACTCGAAGAAGAAACCGGATATAGAAGTAATAAAGTAAGTAAGCTATTGGAACTTCGTACTACAGTTGCCTTCTGTAACGAAATGGTAGATGTGTATCTTGCGGAAGAGCTTGTTCCGGGGGAACAGCATTTGGATGATGCCGAAGATATTAAAGTAGAGGCATTTGAATTAAGTGAATTGTTAGAAATGATTTACAGTGGAAAGATGCAGGATGCTAAGACAGTAGCGGCGATTTTGGCATATGCTTGTAGAGTAAAATAGAGAAAGCGTAAAAAGAATTCATAAGCTAAGGAACTTTTTCATAGTATGTACTATGAAAAAGTTCCTTATTATTTTGATAATTATATTTATTTGTGGCGTATTAAGTGCGGATGTATTTATAAAGCAGATCTTGGATAGCAAGGTGCTAGTTGGAATGGACTTTTACGAGCAATACTCAAATGCAAAACCATTATTTAAAGAGGTATTTTGGAGTATTCTCTATGAAAGAATCAAACTGTTTATGTTACTGTTGCTACTATGTTTTACTCCTATCAAAGAAAGAATTGCTGTAATACTTGTGCCTTTATTTAGTTTTATATGGGGATTTTTCCTTATGAGTTCCATAATACAATTAGGTGTTGCAGGATTAGTGGTAGGACTTGCTTCTGTGATACCACATGGGATACTGTATGCAAGTGTCATTGGATTAATATTGAGTAGGAGATCGGTCAAACATTATCATATAAAAAATAGAGTAGCACAGAATATAGGAATGGTATTTCTAATGGTGTTGTTATTCATAACAGGATGTATCATAGAAAGTCTTGTCGGCACCCATTTTATTCCTTGGGTTATAAGATTAAGTCTAATATAAAAGGACGGCTAAGCCGTCCTTTTTTAACACCCTTCTGCGATGTCGTAGATAAGTTTTTTTGTATCTTTCCATCCGAGACATGGGTCTGTAATAGATTTTCCGTAGATACCCCCGCCGATAGACTGAGCACCTTCTTCAATATAGCTTTCAATCATAAGGCCTTTTACAAGTTTGTGAAGGTCTTCACTATGACGACGGCTATGAAGAATTTCTTTTGCAATACGAATTTGTTCTTTATATTGTTTGCCCGAGTTGGAATGGTTGGTATCGATAATGGCTGCAGGATTTACTACATCCATTTTCTGGTACATCTCGTGAAGACGAATAAGGTCTTCGTAATGATAGTTGGCCACATTGTTTCCACGTTTGCTTGTTGCACCTCGAAGGATAACGTGTGCATATGGGTTGCCTGAGGTTTCTACTTCGTAACCACGGTGTATGAAGTGGTGAGATTGTTGTGCAGCATATACAGAGTTGAGCATTACAGAGAAGTCCCCGCTAGTAGGATTTTTCATACCAGAGGCTACATCAAATCCGCTTACTGTAAGTCGATGCTGCTGATCTTCAACAGAACGTGCACCGATTGCGACGTAGGAAAGAAGGTCTTCTACATATCCCCAGTTTTCAGGGTAAAGCATTTCGTCTGCACAGGTAAGACCGCTTTCTGCAATTGCACGAATGTGCATTTTTCTCATGGCAATTAAACCTTCAACCATGTCTTCTTTTTCTTCTGGATTTGGCTGTGAAGCAATACCTTTATAACCGGTACCGTTGGTACGAGGTTTGTTGGTATAAATTCGAGGTATGATGACGATTTTATCTTTTACATCCTCCTGAATTTTTGTAAGTCTACTTACATAGTCACAAACGGATTCTTCGTTATCAGCAGAACAAGGTCCAATAATTAATAAAAATTTATCTTCTTTTCCAGAGATTACATCATTTATCAACTGATTACGTTCTTCACGTAATTTAGTTAGTTCTTGTGATAATGGATATTCATGCTTGATTTCTTCTGGACTTGGTAATTGATTTAAAAATTTGAAACTCATTATAGTACTCCTCATCAAATTGTATAAATGCTCATTAAATAATAATCGTTTTCTTTTTAAATGTCAATTTTTCAAAGGCTTATTTCATTGCATTAATATGCTATTAAAGGTATAATTGTAAATAATGACTTAAGAGAAGGAAAAGATATATGTTGAAAATAAAAAACAGAGTGATTGGAGAAGGGAAACCGCTTGTTTGTGTTTCTGTTGTAGATACAAATAAAGAGGATATTATTACTGAGGTTAAGCGATTAATTGAAAAAAATGTAGAAATGATAGAGTGGCGTGTGGATGCATTCGAGGAAGTGGCGAGTCTAAATGCAGTTCGCGAAGTGTTAAAAGAAATTAAGCCGTTGGTAAAGGAAACGATTTTTGTATTTACCTTCCGTTCCAAAGAGCAGGGAGGGCTCTGTTCCCTTTCTAGTGAGCAGGTGTATGATTTGCACCAGATTGCGGCTGAATCAAAGGTGGTAGATTTTATTGATGTTGAATATTTTTACACAGACGATGCGGATGTAGAGATTTATGAGTTGCAGAAACTTGGGACAAAAGTAATCACTTCACATCATGATTTTCATGAGACGCCATCTGCGGATGTGTTATTCATGCTTTTAGAACAGATGAAACATAGTAATGCGGATGTTGTGAAATTAGCAGTAATGCCTCAGTCTACAGAAGATGTGCTTCGTTTGTTGGGACAGACCAACCATTTTCATAAGAGATATCCAGAGCAACCATTGATTACAATGGCAATGGGAGAGATTGGGATGGTATCCCGCATTAGTGGTGAAGTGTTTGGGTCTTGCGTGACCTTCGGTGCAGGTAAAAATGCAAGCGCTCCAGGACAGATTCCGATGGAAAAATTGGAAGAAATTCTCACCGTATTAAGTTCTTCGTAATGTTGACTTTTAAAGGCCTGTTTGATACACTTAATTAGATAAAGCAGCCGTAGTATAATGGATAGAACACAGGACTCCGACTCCTGGGGTGTGGGTTCGATTCCCGCCGGTTGCACTGTGCTAATGACATGGAGGATATTATGAACGATATTTTAGATAAAATCAAAAAAGTATATGAGGAAAAGGTTGTTCCTTTTTTGAAAAACGCAGGAGAAAAGATTAAAGAATTGACCGCGAAGGCAAAACCATTTTTAGACAAGGTAATTGCACTTGCGATTGAGCATAAACGTTATCTTGGTACAGCAGGGCTCTTTGTAGTAATGGTTCTTGTATTAGTATTTTTTACTGGTTCAGATTTCAATGCTAAGAGGATTGCAAAATTAAATAGTATTGAAGTATCTGGTGAAGATTATGTTCCAGAAGCAGAATTTGAAGTAGATGCTTATCCACAAGTAAATGAATTAATTAGAGAATATTTTAGAGCCTATGTGTCTGCAGATGTAGCAGCATTAGAAGCGGTTGCTCATCCATTATCAGAAATGGAAAAGAGTTATATTACAACTATCAGCCAGTTCTATGAAGAATATCAGAATATTAAATGTTATACAAAACATGGTTTGTCAAAAGATTCCTATATTGTATCGGCATGTTTTGATATTAAGTTTGCGGGTCAGGAAGTAGTTGCACCTAGTATGGTTCTTTTCTATGTGCAAACAGATAAGGATGGAATGTTGTACATCAACAATCTCTATTCTGACTTCAATATGAAATATGCTGAAAATAAGATTGATAGAGATGTGTATACAGCTTTAAGAAAATATACAACTCAGGATGATTATTTGGAATTATTCAACAAAATCGAAAGCGATTATAATAAGCTGATTAAAGAAAATAACGATATTTATCAGTTAACAAAGAGAACAATTCCTGGTACTAGACAGGTGTGGGAAGATACTGTTTTCTATGCAGAGACAACAGAAGAGGTAGAAGGTACAGAGAGTACAGAGACTACGGAAACACCAGCTCCATCTGAAACTCCAGAACCAGAACCACAGCCAGAGCCAGAACCACAGCCAGAACCTGAAGCTACAGTAGAAAAGGTAAAGGTAACTGCAAGAGTGAATGTAAAAGTAAGAAGTGGTGCAGGCACGAACTTCTCAGAAATTGGTAGAGCTGATAACGGAGCTACCTTTGTAAAACTTGCGGAAGAAACAGGCAGTGATGGAATGGTATGGTATAAGATTCAGTTTAATGATTCAACAGTCGGCTATATTCGTTCAGATTTTGCAGAAAAAGTAACAGAATAAAAAGATTAACGGAGACTTTACCTCAAGTCTCCGTTATTTAGGTTTAGATATGGAAAATAACGGAATTAGAATCAATAAATTTTTAAGTGAAGCAGGCGTTTGTTCACGAAGAGAAGCAGATCGAAAAATTGAAAATGGTGAGATTGCGATTGGGGATCGCATTGCTACAACTGGGGATCGAGTTATGCCTGGTGATGTAGTATATGTAAATGGTCGTCCTATTCAAAAGGAAGAAGAAATGGTTCTTCTCGTGTTGAATAAGCCAGCGGGAATTGTATGTACGGCAGAAAAACGTGAAAAGAATAATGTCATAGATTTTATGAAGTATCCAAAGCGTATTTATCCAATAGGAAGACTGGATAAAGATTCGGAAGGATTGCTTCTTATGACGAATAATGGTGAGCTTGTAAATAAGATTATGCGTGCGGGCAATAATCATGAAAAGGAATATATCGTTACAGTAAATAAACCGGTAACAGATAGCTTCATCAGGGGCTTGGCAGGCGGTGTGCCATTGGTAGAATTAAATGCGACAACCCGCAAATGCAAGGTGGAGAAGCTCGGAAATCGAAAGTTTCGTATTATTCTTACACAGGGACTCAATAGACAGATTCGACGTATGTGTGAATACTTTGGCTACCGTGTAGAAAAACTAGAACGAGTAAGAATTATGAATATTACTTTAGGGGATTTGAAGTCTGGACAGTATCGTGAAGTGACGCCAGAAGAGTACAGTAAACTTATGAAATTAACAAAGTCATCTTCAAGTGCTCCGATTGATTATAAAAAAGGAAATAATAAAAATGGCAGATAAAATCAGTCGTATAGAAGAATTAGTAGAACAGTTGAATAAAGCATCAGAGGCTTACTATAATGGACAAGATGAGATTATGTCCAACTATGAGTGGGATGCAATGTTTGATGAATTGTCTTTATTAGAAGACGAGACTGGACATGTTTTGCCAAATAGTCCGACACAGAATGCTGGGTATGAAAGTGCTTCTGGAAAAAAAGAAGAGCATGAGTTCTCGGCACTTTCTCTTGCAAAGACCAAGAAGATAGATGAGTTAGTAAAATGGGCAGAGGATTATCCTATTTGGTTGTCTTGGAAACTGGATGGCTGTACACTTGTTTTGACTTATGATAATGGAAAGTTAACAAAGATTTTAACTCGTGGAAACGGTACCGTTGGAACAAATATCACACATTTAAAGAATGCGATTAAAGGGTTTCCTTTGGAAATTCCATATCAGGGACACATGGTGGTTCGTGGTGAGGCGGCTATTTCATATTCTGATTTTGCTGCAATCAACGACATGATTGAAGATGAGGATGAAAAATATGCAAATCCACGTAATTTAGCCTCTGGAACTTTGAATTTGGATGATGTCGATGAGGTAAAAAATCGACGTGTGCATTTCTATGCATTTACCCTTGTTCATATAGATGAACCTATGGTTTCCTGGGGCGAAAGAATGGACTATCTAGAAGCGATGAAGTTTACGGTGGTAGATCGTGAAAAAGGAAATGCGAACACCATCTCAGATATGATTGATAAGTGGACGAAACGCGTAGAATCAGGGAAAATGGATCTTCCGGTAGATGGCCTTGTGATTTGTTATGACGATACAGATTATGCTGCTACAGGAAGTGTGACAGGACATCATGCGACCAGAGCTGGTTATGCTTTTAAATGGCAGGATGAGGCAGTAGAGAGTAAGCTTAAATATATTGAATGGTCTTGTGCTGTTTCTACTATTTCTCCGGTTGCAGTTTTTGAACCAGTACAGATAGAAGGAACTACGGTTTCTAGAGCTTCTTTATGTAATCTGAGTGAGATTGAAAGACTTGGTATCGGTAAAGAATGTACTTTAGAGGTAATCAAAGCAAACAAGATTATTCCAAAATGTATCGCAGTAAAGGATGCAGTTGGAGAAGTGGAAATTCCTACGGAGTGCCCTGTTTGTAAAGCTGCAACACGTATTCACGTAAGTAATAGTGGTACCAAAACATTGCATTGTACAAATGCAGATTGTACAGCGAAAAATGTGCAGAAGTTTAGCCGTTTCGTAAGCAAAAATGCGATGGATATAGAAGGCCTTTCTGTGCAGACGATGCTTGCGTTTATAAATGAAGGTTATATTAAGGAATATGCAGATATCTATCGTTTAAAAGAGCATTTTGATGCAATTAGTCAGATGGATGGTTTTGGAGAAAAGTCTTGTGAAAATATGCATAAGGCGATTGAGAAAAGCAGAGATATTCATCCAGTGAATTTGATTTTTGCATTATGTATACCTATGATTGGTTTGGATGCTGCTAAGAAGATTGTAAATACCATTGGTTTTGATGCATTTTTAGAACGAATGGAAAACAATAAAGGATTTGAAGATATTGATGGAATTGGTGGCGAAAAATCCAATTCTATATTACAATGGTATGCAGAGGAGAATAATCAGAGGGTTCTTAAAAATCTTCTGGAAGTTATCCGTGTAAAGAAAGTTGAAAAACAGAATACTGAAAATGGTCGTTGTGTAGGACAAACCTTTGTTATTACTGGAGATGTGCATCATTTTAAGAATCGTGATGCATTTAAGGCTTATGTAGAGGCAGAAGGTGGCAAGGTGGCTGGTTCAGTGTCTGGGAAGACAAGTTATTTAGTAAACAATGATGTGGAATCTACCTCATCAAAAAATAAAAAAGCAAAATCATTGGGAGTTCCTATTATTTCAGAGGATACTTTCATTGAAATATTTGGAGGAGAAAATGCCGATTAAAATACAAAGTGATTTGCCTGCAAAGGAAATTTTGGAACAAGAAAATATATTTGTAATGGATGAACACCGAGCTATGACACAAGACATTCGACCAATCAGTATTGCGATTTTAAATTTAATGCCATTGAAGGAGGATACAGAACTTCAGATTTTACGTTCTCTTTCTAATACACCAATTCAGGTGGATGTTACATTTTTAATGACATCCAGTCATGAATCGACACATACTTCTATGAGTCATTTGAATAAATTTTATCTGACTTTTGATGAAGTAAAACATCAGAATTTTGATGGTTTTATTATTACAGGAGCACCTGTAGAGCAGATGGAGTTTGAAGATGTAGATTACTGGGAAGAGCTCTGTGAGATTATGGAATGGAGCAAGTCACATGTAACATCGACACTTCATTTGTGCTGGGGAGCTCAGGCGGCTTTGTATTATCATTATGGAATTCAGAAGAGACCTCTTGATAGCAAGATGTTTGGTGTATTTGCGCATAGAGTAATGAATCGAAGAGTGCCACTCGTTAGAGGTTTTGATGATGTTTTTTATGCACCACATTCTAGACATACAGAAGTTCGTAGAGAAGATATTGAAAAACATTCTGACTTAAAGATTTTAGCGGAGTCAGATGAAGCAGGCGTGTTCCTTGTTATTTCAGATGATGGAAAGCAGATTTATGTAATGGGACATCCAGAATATGATCGTTATACATTGGATAAAGAGTATCGTAGAGATAAAGAGAGAAATCTTCCAATTGAAGTACCTGTAAACTATTATCCAGAAGATGATGATGCGAAAAAACCAGTACTTCAGTGGAGATCGCATGGCAATTTGATGTATTATAATTATTTAAATTATTATGTATATCAGACTACACCCTACGATTTCATCCATACAGAACATATTTATAAGGACGAAAAGTAAAAAAGTTGGGCGAAAAGGATAATTTTGGTTATTTTTTTCGCCTTTTTTGCATATATTTTACTAGAAATCTTTGGACAACTATGTTAAGATATTAGCAAGAGTATCCAAAGATGGGATACATATAATATTAAAGGGGGAAACAAGTATGGCAAAAGAAATGGTTGCAATGCTTCTTGCTGGAGGACAAGGCTCCAGATTATATGCATTGACACAGAACCTTGCAAAGCCAGCAGTTCCATTTGGCGGTAAGTATCGTATCATCGACTTCCCTATTTCGAACTGTGTAAACTCAGGTATTGATACTGTCGGCGTATTAACTCAGTATCAGCCAGTGGAATTGAACAACTATATTGGAAATGGACAGCCTTGGGATCTCGACCGTCTTTATGGTGGTATTCATGTACTTCCACCATACCAGAAAGCTTCTGGTTCAGATTGGTTTAAAGGAACAGCAAATGCGATTTATCAGCATATTGCTTTCATTGAAAAATATGATCCAAAATACGTTATCATCCTTTCTGGTGACCAGATTTGTAAACAGGATTATAATGACTTCTTACAGTTCCATAAAGCAAAAGGCGCTGAATTCTCAGTAGCAGTTATGGAAGTACCATGGGATGATGCATCTCGTTTCGGTCTTATGGTTACAGATGAAAATGACAAGATTACAGAATTCCAGGAAAAACCTGCAAATCCTAAGTCAAATCTTGCATCAATGGGTATCTACATATTCAATTGGGATATTTTGAAAAAATATCTTGTTGAA
>JAZKYR010000061.1:0-3463 GCA_045612245.1 Agathobacter sp. | reverse complement strand
GTTAATTCCTGAACAGTATTGATGCCTGCTCTCTTCAAGCAGTTGTAAGAACGAACAGATAACTCAAGTTCATCAATGTTCATCTCAAGTACTTTACCCTTATCATCTTCTTTAGATTCAACCATAACTTCTGCACATTTTGCATTTTCGGACAAATCTACGAAAAGATTTAAGTGCTCACAAAGTACTTTCGCAGCCAAACTTACTGCTTCATCCGGAACTAAGGTTCCATTTGTATAAACATCCAAAATTAATTTGTCAAAGTCTGTCATTTGACCTACACGGGTATTCTGAACCTGTAAATTAACACGTTCTACCGGTGTGTAGATAGAATCCACAGCAATTACACCGATTGGTGTAGCTTCCGTTTTGTTTTTGTCAGCGCTGGTATAACCACGACCCTTGCAAATGGTTAATTCCATAAATAATCTGGAATCAGCACCACCGTTTAAGGTTGCGATTGGAAGATCCGGATTCATAATCTGGATGTCAGCATCCGTTTTAATATCTCCGGCTCTTACCACACCTTCACCTGAAAACTCAATGTAAGCAACCTTCGGCTCATTGGATGAACTGGTGTTTTTAATAGCCAAATTCTTGATGTTCATAATAATCTCAGTTACATCTTCTTTTACACCAGGGATGGAACTGAACTCATGCAATACTCCATCAATCTTAACCTGAGTAACTGCTGCACCCGGTAAGGATGAAAGCATGATTCTTCTTAAGGAATTTCCTAACGTTGTACCATAACCTCTTTCCAAAGGTTCTACAACAAATCTGCCATACCTTTTGTCCTCTGAAATTTCTGCAATCTCAATATTTGGTTTTTCGAAATCGAACACTACAAAGTCCCTCCTTTTTAGGTTTTGCTTACTTTTTATTTTTATTTAGAATATAATTCGACGATAAGCATTTCATCTACAGGAACGTCAATAGCGTCTCTGGATGGTAATTCCTTGATTGTTCCTTTAAGGTTTTCCTGATCTACATCAAGCCATTCCGGAACGAGTCTACCAGCGGTAACTTCAAGGATTGCTTTGTATTTTACAGATTCTTTTGCTCTTTCTGTAATTTCGATCACATCACCTGCTTTGATTAAGTAAGAAGGAATGTTTACTTTCTTACCATTAACCATAACGTGCTTGTGGTCAACGATCTGTCTAGCTTCTTTTCTAGTTCTAGCAAAGCCCATACGGAAAATAACATTGTCCAATCTTCTCTCTAATAAGATCATTAAGTTTGGACCTGTCATACCAGGCTGTCTATCAGCTTTTTCATAATAGTTGTGGAAAGGTTTTTCTAACACACCATAGATGAATTTTGCTTTTTGTTTTTCTCTTAACTGAAGACCGTACTCAGACATTTTCTTGCCTGCTCTAGCGGACTGTCTTCTTGATTTTTTATCATATCCTAAAAAGATTGGATCTAAGCCAAGAGATCTACATCTTTTCAAGACTGGAGTTCTATTTACTGCCATCTTACCATTACCTCCTAATTAGACTCTTCTACGTTTTGGTGGGCGACATCCATTGTGAGGTACTGGAGTTACGTCCTTAATACTTAATACATCAAGACCACATGCGGAAAGTGCACGAATTGCTGCTTCTCTTCCTGAACCCGGTCCTTTAACCATAACGTCTACTGTCTTTAAACCATGAATAAGAGCTGCTTTGGTAGCTGTCTCAGCTGCCATCTGTGCAGCATAAGGAGTAGATTTTCTTGAACCTCTAAATCCAAGACCACCAGCACTAGCCCATGATAAAGCGTTACCTTCAGCATCTGTAATTGTAACGATAGTATTGTTGAAAGATGCCTGAATATGTGCCTGTCCATGTTCAACGTTTTTCTTTACACGACGTTTTGCAACTTTTTTTGCAACCTGTTTTGCCATATCTAAACTAACCTACTTTCATAAAATTTTAATTGTTAATAGTTACTTGATTTGTTACGCAATAAGACCTATAAATTATTTCTTCTTATTAGCAACAGTTCTCTTAGGACCTTTTCTGGTTCTTGCGTTGTTCTTTGTGTTCTGTCCACGAACCGGAAGTCCTCTTCTATGACGGATTCCACGGAAACATCCAATTTCCTGTAATCTCTTGATGTTAAGAGCGATTTCACGTCTTAAATCACCTTCTACAGTAACGTCTTCATCGATTACTGCACTAATTCTCTTTACTTCATCGTCGGTCAAATCTTTGACACGAGTATCAGGGCTTACATTAGCCTTTTCAAGAATCTGATTTGAAGTTACTCTACCAATACCGTAAATGTAAGTCAAACCGATTTCTACACGTTTTTCTCTTGGTAAATCTACACCTGCAATACGAGCCATGTGTACTTACACCTCCATCATTATTTTTCGAATGGTAAACATTCTATAGTTGTTGTAGAAAAGCATACTTGCGCAGCTCCGAATCGCTTCGGCCTGAAATGTTGTGCGTAGCCGTACTTTTCCGGTTTTCTTTCTTAAATTTTCATTGTTTCGCCGAGTCCACCCTCGGTATTAGGCTTATCGGCCAGCGTTTTGTCGCTGTTTATTATGAATCAGTCATAATCGACTGACAGCCGCACATAATGGATAACAGCACAAAAACAAGCCTAATATTAATTAGCCCTGTCTCTGTTTGTGTTTCGGATTTTCACAGATAATTCTGATGCTTCCTTTTCTTTTAATTACTTTGCATTTTTCGCAAATTGGTTTAACTGATGATCTTACCTTCACAGCAAATCCTCCTTTCCCAAAACCGCTCTAGGAACCAAGCACTACGCATAATTCCTGAAATATTCACAAAAGCGTCCGAAGTATATTCTATCACAGCGCTTTTGAAAAATCAACCAAAATTTTCAAGCATATTTGTGAATTTTAGTTGTTGATTTATTATAAGCAAAATAACACAACACGTGTCTTTGCTTATTTATCTCTCCAGATGATTCTTCCTTTTGTTAAATCATATGGGGATAATTCAAGAGTTACTTTATCGCCCGGAAGAATACGAATGAAATTCATTCTTAATTTTCCGCTGATATGGGCGATTACCTGATGGCCATTTTCTAATTCAACCTGAAACATGGCATTTGGAAGTTTTTCTACAACTGTTCCTTCTACTTCAATTACATCTGTCTTGGACATATTCATTCCTCCTGAAAAATGTTCATTCTTTCATATTATATATAGAAGCCGTCATACAACCCGGAAGCTTTTTCTTCCTCGGTTAATGTTAACAACTCCGGTTTACCTTGGGTGATTACGATGGTGTTTTCATAATGTGCGGATAAACTTCCATCAGCAGAAACTACCGTCCACTCATCATCTAACCAATCCACTTCATATGTGCCCGCATTAATCATCGGTTCAATTGCCAATGTCATTCCAGCTCTCAACTTCGGCCCTCTTTTAATCTGCCGGAAGTTCGGAATTTGCGGTTCTTCATGCAACTGTGTTCCAATTCCATGTCCC
>JAZKYR010000060.1:0-10356 GCA_045612245.1 Agathobacter sp. | reverse complement strand
TACACCGTAAGCATAAAGCTTAGGATCTGTAATCTGGAAGTAAACTACTGTGTCAATCTGCATTGTTACGTTATCTTTTGTAATAACTGGCTGAGGTGGGAAATCCACTACCTGTTCTTTTAAGATAACTCTTTTTGCGATTCGGTCGATAAATGGAACTTTGATGTGTAAACCTACATTCCATGTTCCTAAATAAACGCCAAGACGTTCTACTACCATAGCATTTGCCTGTGGTACGATTTTTACACAGTTAGCTGCGATTAATGCTGCAATGACAGCAATGATTAAAAAAATGATAATTGGGCCCATAACTATACCTCCTATACCCTTTCTACAATAAGTTTTACGCCTACAATGCGTACTACTCTTACAAGTTCACCTTGTTCAATAATTATATTATCATCCTCGGTTCGAACTGTCCATTCCATTCCATGTACAATTGCCCTACCGGTCTGATCAAGATTGCTTACGCGTTCTAATACACGCACTTCCTGTCCAATTGCTCTGTCAGCATTGGTACTTTCTTTTTTGGTGTCGATAAACTTTTTCGACCATGGTTTTGTTGCATATAAAAGTCCAAATGCTACGATTAAAAATGCAATTATCTGTACTACAAAATTTCCAGTAAACATCGCTACCAACATAGCTGCCAAAGCGCCTGCTGCAAACCAGATGGAGGTTAAGGTAACTGTGGAAATTTCAACACCTAAAAATATGATAACTGCTACTAACCAAACAAATACCATCGGACTCATTTCTGCAAAAAATTCAAGCATATATTTTCCTCCTTCCTTTTATTTTCTTATATTTATCACAAAAGACTTTTCCAGTCTCTCGAAATCCTGTACCAGCTCTATCGTCCATCCATGCATTTCTACAATTTTCTTTGCAATGGAAAGACCCAGACCGCTACCGCCTTTTGACTCTCGTGAAACATCTGCCATTACAAATGGTTCAAAAATATGCTCTGCAATGTGAGGCTCAATTAATTTCCCATTGTCTCTTACAATGATTTGATATCCTTTTTCCGACTGCTGCATTTCCAAGGAAATCGTTGTTCTCTCTCCATTATGTTTTAATGCATTGTTTATCAAGTTTGTAATCACTCTTGATACCTGAAGTTTGTCTAAATTAAGGAATATACTTTCTTCTGGAATTTCAATTTCGAATTCCATATCTTTTTCTTCAACATCTGCATAAAGAAGAGCTGCATTCTCTCTCAGCAATTCCGAAACATCCGTCTTCTCTAAACGAAGTGAAAAATTCTCGCTGTCTAATCTTACATAATCAAAAAGAAGTGTAATCAAATCACTCATTCTCTGCGATTTGTTTTGAATTGCCTCCAGGTATTCCGTACGTTTTTCATCGGAAGTAACCAGTCCATCATTCAATGCCTTTGCATATCCACCAATGGTAGTAATCGGAGTGCGAAGATCATGTGCAATATCCGATAGCATGAGATTTCTCGCTCTTTCATACTGCCTTCTTAGTTCCTCTTCCTGACGTTCGTTTTTTTCTACTTCTTCTGCCACGATTCTGGAAAACCAGACTGCTGTCAGCACAATCGGTATCACAAACATCACCAAAGTTACTATAAAGTTGGTTTTCGGAAATGCACTCATTCCTAGATAATATGCATAACTCATTGCAAAGAATACTAGAAATTCACACATCACTACGAAGATTAGCATTACCAAAAAACGACTGATAATGAATATCTGGAAATTTTCCTGTTTTTTTCGTCTTCCCATTTTACCTCTCTAATCGATAGCCTAAGCCTCGAATCGTTTTTATGTATTTCGATGGATCTTCATCTAGTTTGTCTCGTAGCTTACTGATACATACCATAATGTTATTGTCTGCTACAACAAAGTCTTCGCCCCATCCATATTCATAAATCTGCTGCTTCGTGAATACCTTTCCGGGATGCTTCATAAAAAGCTCCATGATTTTATATTCCACTGAGGTTAAATCTATATACTCGCCATCCTTCTTTAATTCGCAGGCATCTGCATCCAACTCCAAATCTTTTACTTTAATCGTTTCTGTCATTGGACTTGTACCAAGAGAATAAAAACGTCTAATATTCGAATTTACTCTTGCGATTGCTTCTAATGGATTAAATGGCTTTGCCATGTAGTCATCTGCTCCAAGATTTAATCCCAAAATCTTTTCGGAATCGGTATCCCTTGCGGATAATATCATGACCGGAATATTACTTTCTTTACGAAGTTCCTGTAACACATGATAGCCATCTACCTTTGGCATCATAATATCAAGCAAACACAAGTCTATTTTTTCACTTCGGAGAACATCCAGCGCCTGCTGTCCATCCTCTGCTTCTCTCACAGCGTATCCGGAATTTTCCAAATACAATCGAAGTAACTCTCTTATTTCTTTTTCATCATCAGCAACTAAAATGGTGTATTCCATTTAAATTTCCTCGTATCCTTTGTATGTATATGTATTTTCAAACTGCTGTGTTGCTCTCGCTGGATGTCCATGTGTCGCACTAAGCGTATCATAAAGCGCTGCATCTGTAAGGAACATATAAGGCTGTACATAAAATACCCCTACTATACCCAAAGTAAATGCAGATAACAATTCCCAGCCAAAGAATGACCAATCTAAAACAAATGCCTCCCACTTCTGTTCATGCATCATTTGCTTACTAAGCGCAAATGCCTCTTCCATAGACATGTGAGGATTTTCTGCCAAAAGGTATGGAATCATTCGATATTCATAGGCTTTTACTATACCTGGAATAAGGAATAATAAACTCCAAAGGAAAACTTTAAGATTTTTCATAAACATAATCTTTACTACATTAAGATAAGCTTTGTCATAAGCAAATAGTACTTCTCTTACCTCTGACTCCTCTGTAAGGCTCTTTACAAAAAATCGTTTCGTTCCAACTTCAAGTGGATGTAAAACAAAAACGCTAACTGCAATTGCAATCAACATTATCACTGATGCAATACCTATAATTAAAGGAAGCATTACTAGTAATTCCTCTACAAAATTAGGAGAAACCGATTCAGAAGAATCCGAACTACTACCTGAACCGCCGGTACCAGTAGCCATCGAAGCTATCAATCCTACCAAAACCAACTTCCAATATCCTGTTGATAATGCAGCCTTTGCTCTTGTCTTTAATTCAGCTCTTGTCCACATATTTCTTTCCTCCTTCGGTTTGGTAATTTTATCTTATCATGAAAACCTTACTTTTCAATATCTCTAACCTTAACATTACCTTAAAATTGGTTGACTTTTCCACAAGAAATTGAGACAATGACATTAATTATTAAGAAAAGAGGTTTTTACTATGGCATTTGGGAGAAAAAAATCGGACTTAGTGCTCTCTGTAGCACAGCTTCAGGATGCAGATTATTCGAAACAGCCAGCACTTGGCGATATTTATAATCGTATTTCAAGTGGACGTGTACAGTTTGAAGAAGCTTTTTCGAATGATATCCAGGCAGTTATGGAAATCAGTTCGTTAGAGTTAACTTTAAAACATCATACGGACCATATGACAACACTTTCACATAATGTGGCAGATGCTACTTCGATTATTTCAGAAGCCGCTTCTGAATCTTCAGCTATCGCTGGACAGGTGAATGAACAGCATGAAGAACTTACCAATACGATTATTGAAGCTTCTGAAGAGACAGATAATGTACATAAGGCAATCGAAAGCAGCCAGACAGAACTTACTACTGTAAAAGAACTTTCAGATCAGACCATCGAAGTATCCAAAGAGATGCAGGCTGACATGAATGAACTTCTTGATGTAATCAACCACATGAATGAAGTTATTTCTGGTATCAATGCTATTTCAAGCCAGACCAATCTCCTTGCTTTAAATGCTTCTATCGAAGCAGCACGTGCCGGAGATGCTGGTAGAGGTTTTGCTGTAGTAGCAGACGAAATTCGTTCTCTGGCGGAAGAAACTCAGAAGTTGACTGATAAAATGGGCACTTTCGTAGCTGGCATCAAAACAGCTTCTGAAAAAACCAATACAAGTACTACTCAGACCATCGAAGTTCTCAATACTATGACAGAAAAAATCGTAGCTGTTTGGGAATTAAATGACAAGAACCAGCAACACCTCGCAAAAGTAAATGACAACATCAGTTCTCTTGCAGCAGTTTCCGAAGAAATTAGTAGTTCTATGGCAGAGATGGAAGCGCAGGCAGAACGTATTGAAGAACAGTGTATTGCATTGAAAGATGATACTCATCAGATGCGCGACACAATCGTGGAAATGGAACAGGTTACAGCACCTATTCCTGGCATCGAAAAAACCTTGGACAAGGCAGCTCGTATCATGGGCGGCATGACAAAAGACCCATTCTATGATTTGACCAACGAAGAATTTGCAAAATATGTAGAAAGTGCTATCAACGCGCATGGCGCTTGGTTAGGAAAATTAAAAGACATGGTAGATAGACGTGCGATTCTTCCTCTCCAGCAGGATTCTTCAAAATGTGGATTCGGTCACTTCTACTATGCAATCACTCCTAAGAATCCAGAACTACTTGCTATCTGGAAACCAATGGAAGAAAAACATAGAAAATTCCATAGCTTTGGTTCGGACGCTATCAAAGCAATCTTCAACGAAGACTATGCAAAAGCAGATGCAATTTATGCAGATGCAGAAAAATATTCAGAAGATCTTATTTCTGATATGAAAAATTTACTTGCTATCTTAAATAAATAAGCATAAAAATACCCGCTTAAGTTTATATACTTAAGCGGGTTAATTTTTTATTTCCAATCTGGTCCGAGGTTCCCTTCTTTGAAATGTTTTCTACACAAAGCGATATAGCTATCATTTGCTCCAAGCATTACCTGAGCACCTTCTCGGACAATACCATTTTCATTGTAGCGGGCATTACATTTTGCAGCAGCTCCACACCAGCAAATCGTTTTGATTTCCTGAATCTCATCCGCGATCGTTAAAAGTCTCTCACTGCCTGGGAATAATTTATTCTGAAAGTCCGCACGTAATCCATAGCAAATAACAGGAATACGAAGTTCATCTACAATGTAAGAAAGATAATCCACCTCTTCCGGTGTCGCAAACTGCGCCTCATCAATCACAACTGCATTATATTCTTTTATTTCTTCTGGTGTCATCTTGTTACATAAAACATCTAAGGAAATACATTCTCTCTGTAAGCCGATTCTGGAATGTACTACACTCACACCATCTCTCGTATCAATTGATGGTTTTGCAAGAATTACCTTCTGACCTCTTTCTTCATAGTTGTAGCACACCATAAGTGCATTCGCTGTTTTTGAACTCCCCATTGCACCATATCTAAAAAATAATTTTGCCATGTTTTTCTCCTATGTTTTCATTTGATAGAAACATTATAGCATGGTAATATAAAAGGAACAAAGAAAAAAGGAATTTGGTATGAAAAATATAAAGAAAATTTGCATTTCGCTTTTGTGTGTACTTTTATTTGGCGGAGCTGTTTCTCATACAGTATCTAATGCTCCTGTACAGGAAGTCCCTGCATACACTTACACACGTTTTATAGAAATCAACGAAAACCAGCCAGGTTTTGAGGAGTTATCCACAGAATCCTTTGAGTTTTATAGTGATTTGGACTACTTAGGTCGCTGCGGCATGGCTTATGCATGTATCGGCAAAGATATCATGCCAACCGAGGAACGTGGAGCCATTGGTCACATTAAACCAAGTGGATGGCACACGGTAAAATACAATGGTCTAATTGATGGAAACTATCTTTACAACCGTTGTCACCTGATTGGATATCAGCTGGCAGGCGAAAATGCAAACGAGAAAAACCTGATTACAGGTACAAGACAATTTAATGTAGAAGGCATGCTACCATTCGAAAACATGGTCGCAGAGTATGTACGTGAAACTGGTAATCATGTCATGTATCGCGTAACACCTATTTACGAGGGAACAAATCTCGTGGCGTCTGGTGTACAGATGGAAGCATATTCGGTGGAAGATAATGGCTCTGGTGTAAACTTTAATGTGTTTGTACACAATGTACAGGATGGAATTTCTATTGACTATGCGACAGGAGAAAGTACTAAAATAGAAACTTCACCTAACGATGGTTCAGAAGAAACCCCAAAGAACTATGTCGTAAATGGAAACAATGGAAAAATCCATATCGTAGGTATTTGTAGTGCTACTCGTAATGAAGCAAATGCTATGTCTGTTGCAGTTTACTTTGAAACTTATGAAGAAGCGCTGGAATATTCAAAACAGCTTGCGCCTAATTTAGAAAAACGAGACTGCGGTAATTGTTGGTAAATGATTTAAAAAAAAGGAGAGTTGAACTTTCAACTCTCCTTTTTTTATGTTTCTCTTATTTTGCTTCTTTTCTACCCAATTTATCATATTCTTTTGGAAGTAAGTTACAAGCAAAAATTGCAAGTACACAGAAGAAAATAACAATGTATGTCATTGCATGTGTACCAAATAAGTCATTTCCGTTTAATGAAACATTTCTAAGGTTTACCCAGATAAGTCCAGGTCCTACCGCACCAACGATAGAGTTTACAATACCCTGAAGTGCGAAGTACATAGATGGATAACTCTTTCCTGTTTCACGTCTCTGATCTGTTGCAATCTGTGTTGGCATTGCTGTAGGTGCAGAGAAGAATGCACCAATACCATAACTACAAATTACACCACCTGCAGCTCCTAAAATCATACGAACCATCTGATCTGGAACCCAGATAACGTAAGCAGCACTCATACATACCATACCTAATGCGAAAGATGCAAGTGCTGTCTGGAATGCAAATCTGTAACCTTTCTTTGACATAACCATACGGTAGAAGATTAACATAAATGGAACTGGAGCAAATGCTGATGCATTGATAATCGCAATCTGGAAACCGTTAAGCCCCATAGGACCACTGATAAGTACGTTCTGTCCTGATAAGAACATCTGTAATCCTAAGTTAAAACAGCCATGGATTACTAACCAAGCACGGAATGCCTTGCTGTTTAATGTCCATTTTACACCTTCTAACATGCTTACTGGTTCTTCATCATCTGCTGAAGTTGTATCTTCCGCATATTTCTTTACAGCACCTGGCATTGTAGAATCTTCTTTAATTAAGAATACTGCAATCAAAATAGTAAGCGCTAATGGTGCAAAGTAGAGTCCGATTTCACGAATGTTGATGCCAAATCCGATAAATACTGGAATCAAAGCGTATGCGATAGAATACTGGATAGTATCAAATGCAGCCTTGATATTTGTTAAAAGGATTCGGTCATTATCTGTAGCTGTAATTTCTGCATATGTACCGAACAAAGCATTGATTGCCAATGTAAAGAAAGATACGAAAATGGTAAGTAACACGCCAAAGTAAATACTGTTTGCAACACTGTTCTCTTCAAGAGAAAGTGGGAAACAGAATAAAACATAAGATGCTGTCATTACGATAGTACCTACTAAAATTGCAGGACGTTTTCTTCCCCATGGTGTCTTTAAGTTCTGAACAAATGTAGCTACTGGTACTTCAACCAAACCATCCATTAAAGATGAAATCGCTTTTAAAACACTAAATAATCCTACTGCTACGATTGTCTTTGCAGCAAATGTCCAATTTTCTACATCTGAACCAAAGCCTGCTACCTGTAAAGCGTCTACTAAATACACGCTGATGATGGTACTAAGCATACAAGGTCCAAAGTGAGCAAATGCAAAAAGTGGAATCTGCCATCTTTTGAGTTTTCTCATAATATTTTCTCCCTTATTTTGTTTTATTGAAAAATGCAATCGCATTTTTAGCCACTGACATATCTGGTTTCATGCCTTTATCAATGAACGACATGATTTTCAACGTCGTCATAATTCTACGACATTCTTTTTTGATAAGTTTTGGATTTACCTTTGCTGGAGTTTCTCCTACATAACTTTCAAAGTTTTTCCAATAAATCTTATTAATCGCTTCCTCACTTAAAGAGAATCCCTTCTGCACAAAATCATCGGTATTGATTAAGTAACGACCATCTTCTCTCATAATACGATGCGTGTTTGCTTCAAACAATCCGTCTATTAAATCCATACGAGCAAGGCATTCCTCTTCATTTAATGCACCCTCTGCATTCTCCGCAAGAACACATCTTGCACCGATATCTGTTCCATACATAATTCGGTCCTGATATTTTTCAAAGAAATTTTTTGCTTCTTCTGTGTTCTTAGAAAGATTCACGTAAATTTCCAAACCTGGCGTAATATCAACCATCATATTTGGATAGGTGTCTAGTAACGCCGCGAGTCTAGGAATCTGCGCAGACATAAAATACAAATGTGCAAAAATAAATTTAATCTTTGGATGTCTCTTTAAGATTGCTTCCATCTGACGATACTGCTCTTCATTATTTACAAAAGTATCATCATAAAGTTCTTTGCCTATACGAATATGTCTTGGTGCCTTTTCTTCTGGTCCCCAACAGCTTTCTGGATCATTTAAATGCCAAAGCACTGGAAGCTGTGTCTCTTCGAGATAGTCCCACAATGGTTCCCAGCAAGGAGCATCAAAATCTGGAATTGCCCCCATCATCTTTCGCATGGATGGTTTTCCTTCGATAATCTTAAGGCCGTCACATCCACAGCGGCGCATATTCTCAACGAATTTCGCCAGATATTTTCCAATCTCTTTGTCATGTTTAAAATATTCGCTTACATCGAAACTGGTAAACACATAAAAGCGGTCTGGATATTTCGCTTTTGCCATAAGTGCATCTGGTACAGCGGTCAGTCTCTGCTTACTTGGAACAAGCACCAGATTCGCTTTATCAATCCCATTTCTATCCATGAAACAGATTAAAGTTTCTGGTTCCAATGGTAATGCATAATGTATATGTGAATCGATTCTTTTCAAAACGTTTGGCACTTGGATTACCTCCTATAAATACTGGGGATATTTTATCATTATCTTTCATTGTTTACAATGTTCTGAAGCCAAATTCCACTCTTAATCATGAAAAATCCGATGATGGCTTTCACAAATTCCATAGACTGCACAAGGAAAAACACCATCTCGATTGGAAGCATGGTTTTCTTCGCTAAAAGTGTCGCAACTGGAATTACCAACACCCAAGTGTATACACTGTCGAATAAGAAAGTGATGACCGTTTTTCCACCCGAACGAAGTGTAAAGTAACTGCAGTGACAAAATGCACACAAAGGCATAACTGCTGCCGAGATTACAATAAATGTACGTGCCAAGGCTTTTATGCTTTCTTCAGTAGCATAAATATTGGGGAACCACTGTCCCACCACCATCATGATAAGCGCGATTCCTGCACAGCAAGCCACGTCAAAGAAAATTAATTTTCGGTTGGTATCCTTCGCCTCTTCTATTTTTCCTGCACCCAAAAGCTGTCCAATAATAATAGAAATACTTCCACCCAACTGCAAATATACGATATTAAATAAGTTCGTAATCGTAGATGCAATATTTTGCGCAGCCACAACCTCAAGCCCTCGCACGGCATAGCACTGTACAATCACCGTCATTCCGGATGCCCAAAGCATCTCGTTAACCATAAGCGGTGTGCCCGTAATTAAAATGTCTTTTAAGGTTTGTTTTGGAATATAAAAACTTCTATAGGCTCCCGCTATATATTTGTTAATATCTTTATGTGTATGTGTCCATACCAAAACAATCGCACATTCCACATATCGTGCAATCGCTGTTGCTATTGCAGCACCCGCTACTCCCAGCGTTGGAAATGGTCCGATTCCAAAGATCAACAACACATCCAAAACCAGGTTGGTTACCATCGCTGCCATACCTGCCACCATTGGCACAAAGGTATGTCCTGTCTCACGGATGGAACTGATATAGGTTTGGCTCAGTGCGAATGCTGGAAGACCAATCATAATATATGTCATATATTCTTTTGCATACTGCAATGCCAAATGAATATCGCCAACTTCCCCGCTATCACTCAGATAAAGCGAAATCAACTCTGTACCAAAACAACTAAACAAAAAGATAGCGCCTAAAGTAATCACCGCGGATGCATATATTTTAAAACGAAAGGCATGCTTCTGTCCCTCGTAATCTCCTTTTCCAAAGAACTGGGTTCCAAAAATCCCCGCACCGGATACTCCACCAAAGATACAAATATTAAACACAAAAACAAGCTGGTTTACAATTGCAACACCAGACATCTGCTCAGTACCAATCGTACCAACCATGATATTATCCAAAAAGTTTACAAAACTTGTGATGGCATTTTGCGCAATCATTGGGAGTGCGATGAACAGCACGCGTTTATAGAAATTTTTATCGCCTATAAAATTTTTTGCAAATTTATTCCACATGTTTTTT